>JAAYIR010000018.1 GCA_012523355.1 candidate division WS1 bacterium | reverse complement strand
CTGCAGGCCAGCGAGAAGGCCAGGTTGGGGAGCGGGCGCGTCATGGAGTGGTGCGTGGTGGGGCCCTTCCCGAACGAGAGCGGCCTGCCGCTGGACACCACAACTCATGGCCCGGCGCAGCGGCTGGACCTGGGGGCGACCTACGACTCTCCCGCAGGGCCCCTGAAGTGGAAGCAGGTGAGCTCCAAGGACCTGACGCTGAACCTCAAAGAACTCCTGGGGGATGGCAAGATGCAGGTGGGGTACGGGGTGACTGTCCTCCGGGCGGCGCGGGCCATGCCGGTGGAGGTTACCGTGTGGGGACCGCAGGGGGTCTCGGTGTATGTCAACCGGCGGATGGTCATCGAGAGCACCCGGCGCTGGCGCACCCAGGCTGCCATGCTGGAGCCCGGCGATAATGTCCTGGTGTGTGTGGCCTGCAGCGCAGGGAGCGATTGGTCACTGGGGCTGCAGGTGGAGCCGCTGGAGGAGGTGGGGCCGGGCGACCTGACCCAGGTGCCGGCAGCGGAGATGCCCGCCGTCCGCGCGCTGCGCTCCGCGGACGGACCGACACCGGAAGGGAAAGGCTTGCCCTTGGCTGCCGGTCAGGACTGGAGACTGGTATATCAAAACAACTTCGACTGGCCACGGGTGGGGAGCATGTGGGAGCAGGATAGGGGCACCTGGACCGTCGAGGACGAGGGCTTCCTGCGCGTCAACGGCTACTGGCCCATACTGGTCTTCCGCAAGCCGACGCTGCCACCGGTGCGGGTGGAGTACGACCTGCGGCCCATGCAGAGCAACGAGCGCCGGGTGATGGCGGTGGGGCTCAGTCCTGCGGGGAAGGCCACGCAACGCTGGCTGTGGGGCACCACGGCTGGTTTTGGGTACTTCCTGACTTTTGGTTGGCACGATACCAAGACCAATCAAGTCTGGCGGGAAGAGAAGCCGGTGGTGGTCTCGGAGAAAGCGCCTTACCCCGAGACGGGCAAATGGCATCACGTCATCGTGCAGTTTGTGCCACCCAAGGCCCAGATGTATGTGGACGGAGAATTGGCGCTGGAGTACAGCGATCCGGAGTGGCTGCCCGACCTGGACACCATCTCTTTCTTTGACTGGCCCGGACCGACGGACCTCGACAACATCCGGATTTACTCGGCTGCGCGGGAATGATTGTCCCGACAGAACCCCGGGCGTGTACCAAGCAGCCGTGGAGGAGTAGGGAGTCCGTCTTCCTGAAGTGAGGAACGATGCGCGGACCTGTTAGGGAGGATTCACCATGGCCGGGAAGATCAGGATTGCTCTGCCTCCTGGCGGGGGGTCTCTGATCCGTAAGGCTGCGGCGCTTCTTCAGCGCACCATCGAGGAGCGCTCCGGTGCACGGGTAGTGTCCGAGGGGGCTGACCTCACCGTGGACCTGGGCCTAGAGCCCGGTATGGGCACTGAAGGCTTCAAGATCTCTGACGAATGCGGGCGCGTAGTGCGGGTGGCGGGCAATGACAAGCGCGGGGTGCGTTTTGTGATGGAAGCTCCGGAAGGCGCCGAAGAGGCCTGCGCGTTGCTGGAGGCCGCAGACCAAAGGCTGTCTGAAGGAGTGCGACAGAGCTGGCGCTGGAGGACTCTGCTTCTGCGCGGGATTATCGATGCGGACCTGGTCAGGAATGACTTCTATGCCTCAGAGACTGTCGAGGCCGCACTGGAGGAACTGACGACGATTTATCACGCCGAGCGGGCGGAGGTCAATCTTGCCCCGCCCACGCGTACAGCGTTGCCGGAACTTCTCAAGCACTTGTGAGGCCGGGGATACCTCAGAGCGGGTCAGACAGTCGCGAATGCGGAGGCGAGGTCGTGTGATGCGCGCCGATAAGCTGGTACTGCAGGAAGACCTGGCGCCGCTGGAGACGGGGCAGTGGCACCACGTCGTGGTCCAGTTCGTGCCGCCTCAGGCCATGGCGATGGCAGATGGGAAGGTGTTGATCGACTACAGGGACGACAACTGGCTGCCGGGGCTGGACACCCTCTCCGTCTACCAGTACGGCCAGCCGCGGTATGACAACGTGCGCATCTACACGTCGACCGGATAGCAGGCAAGGCAGCTCTAGCCGCCGAACTCACGGTAAGCCTCGACTAGCGCCAGGACGTTCTCGGGCGGGACGTCGGCCTGTATGGCATGGCTAGTCGCGGCGAGGTAGCCTCCCCCAGGAGACATGGTCTCCAGGACCTGGCGTGCTTCCTCGCGTACTTCCTCCGGCGTGCCTCGGGGCAGCGCGTGCTGGATGCCGATGCCGCCCTGAAAGGCCAGGTCGCGGCCGTATTCACGCTTCAGGCGGGGCAGGTCCATGCCCTGCGTGCCGGGTTGCAGGCCCTGGAGGACATCGAGGCCGCAGTCAACGAACTCCGGCAGCAACTCGACGATGCTGCCGCAGGTGTGGTGCATCACGGGAACGTCGTGCTGGTGTGCCAGAGCGATGAAGGCCTCAAAGCCCGGACGCAGCGCGCTGCGCCAGTCGGCGACGGAGATGAACAGCCCGTGCTGGGTGCCAAAGTCGTCGCCGGTCATCAGGAGGTCGAGCTCCCCCTCGGCCGCCTCCAGGGTGCGCCGCTGGTATTCCAAGCAGAATTCTCGGATGCGCCCCACAAGAGCGGCGAAGAGGTCGGGCGCGAGACGAAGGTCTACGAGGATCTGCTCCACGCCGCGCAGGTACATGGCGGGCTTGAGTTGGGCCAGGCGGTTGAGGCGGTCGCCCTCAAAGACGCGACAAGCGTCGCCACAAGCGAGGCACTGCTCCCGCACCACGCTATAGTCGAACCAGTCGGGAGAGGGCCAGCCGGGATAGGCGGCCACCTCAGCGGAAGTCTCGCAGCGCGCCAAAGGAGATTCGACGACCTCCCAGTAAGACTGCTGCCAGTCGGGACCCGCTAGCGTCAGGCGCCGGCGCGAGACGCCCCACAGGTCGCGCTGGTTCCCGGCCTCGTCAGTCTCCAGCGGAGGCCCGGTGTACTTCGGTCCCGCGATGTAGCGGCAGTCCACCCCGAAGGCCGTTAGCAGCTCCTCCCGGTTTGCGAGCTGAAGGTGTGCCAGGAGGCGTTGGTCGGCTTCCCGGGTGGACCAGAAGTCCACCGGGACGCGGTCGGGCGGCTGATGTCGCAGCGACTGGGCGACTCTTTCGCGTGAGGTCATGGTCAGAAGTGTGGTGGAACCATAAAACAAGGTGCGCCGTGCTTGAGGCGCGGTTCACCTCCTCACCTTAGAGCGGCCGTGAAGGCAAGTCAAGGCCTTCGCTACCCTCGAGAAGGTAGACGCAGAGCGGCCCAGCGCTCAGCGTCCCAGGCGGCGAAGGGTGTGCTGCACCGGAGATATGCGTTCTGCCCGGGGGTCGCGGGAGGCGAGTTCTTCCACGGAGCGGAAAATCTCCAGGCAGGCCGTGCGGTAGTCCACTTCGCAAAGCTCAGCGACCAGCCGCGTGCCCCGGTCCAGCAGCTTTTTGTTGGTCACCTCGACCCAGCTCATCCAGTTGCCGGTGAGGCGTCCCAAGAGGGCCATGGTGGCCGTGGAAAGCGAATTCATCACCAGTTTCAGCGCCAGATGCTCAAGGAGGCGCAGCGGAGTGGGTGGAGTCTGAAAGGGGACGACGACGGCGTCGGAGGCAGTGGAGGCGACGATGTAGAGACGGCGGCGCTGCTGGTAGGGCTCTGTATGGCGGAGGAAAGCCTCCTCCAGAGAGGCAAATTCGGGATCTTGGAGCGACTGGCCAACAGCGATCAGCAGCGCTGTGTTGGTTACCCCTTGGTAGCGGCAGGGAGAATCTTCACTGCCAATGGTGAATTTCATCAACTCGGTCTCGTTGAGTTTGGGCGGGGACTGGTAGATGGTTTCGGGTGCGCCCATGCGCTTGTAGTCCTCAGGCTGCCAGGGCAGGCAGCGGGGAGCGCGAGCCAGACAGCGGCGCCAGGCCTCGGGCGTGGGAAAGAGCGGGTTCTTGACAAAGGCCCAGGATTGGGGCGACGTCTCATCATCAAGCTTGCGGAAAGGCGGGAGCATGAAGGTGGGGGAGCGCTCGGTGGTGTCGGTGAAGATGTCCAGCAGGAAATCGTCAGCGAAGTAAGTTATCAGGCCGCCGTTGCGATACAATTCGGCCTCAAACTCAGTGACCTTAGCGAGGGCCTCGAGAGCCTGGGGCGCTCCCAACTGGTCTAGCAGGCTACGGAATTCCTCGACGAAGTCCAGCGCAGGCGTGTCAATTCCGGTCAGGCGACGGAGGATTTCCTCCAGGGCGGCGCCCGCCACCAACTGCTCAGCAGTAGTGGCCTGCATGCGCGTGGAACCGGCGACGGCCATAGGGCCGCAGAAAAGATCCAGCGCGGTGACGGCGGGGTTGTCCAGGGCCTGCCGACAGCGCTCCAGTCTCTCGCGTAGTAAGGGCGCAGGGTTGTTGAAGAGAAGAAAAGCACGTCCCCCGCACTGCGTCGCCTCGTCTACCGTGCCCAGAACGGAAGAGGTCTCGCCACCCTCGGTGATGGCGACGAGTAGATCACCGGCCTCCATCCCCAGGTCGCGTACCTGCTGGCGGCCAAACTCCGCGTAATCCTCGAAGAACTCCACAGAGCGAATGAGTGCATGATCGCCGCCAGTCATGATACTGAACACGCGGTCGCCATAGCGCTCGGCCCAGGGGCCGGGGTGATCCAGGAAATAGCGACGCCACATGGACTCCAGCAGAATACTTAGCCGGCCGGTAGACCCGCAGCCGGAGAAGACTAGCTTGTGGCCCTCCTGCAGCGTGTGGGTCCCGCAGGCGACGAAATCCGCGAACTCGGGAGAAGCCAGAACCCGCTGCGCCATTTCGAGCACGTTGCGGTCCACGGTCTGGAGTTGCTGGATTCCGGCCACCGTGCTGGCGGCGAAGGTCTGATCCAGGTCTCGGGTCAGCGGGCTGGATTGCTCGGTGGGGAGGAAGCCCAGATGGAATTGTTGCTCGTGGCTCAGGAAATGCTCGGCTTTCTCGGGATAATCCATGTTGTGATCCTCACCAGCTAAACAGGGCAGTATCGGGCGTGGCGAACTCGTATTCGAAGGTGGTGCAGTCCGTCGCCACCAGGGCATCGGAGAAAAGCTCGCGGACCTCCGGGCTGGGGCGGGGCAGGCGGACCTGCTGCACGCCGCCCTCAGCAGTATGGACGGCGAGCAGGCGGCTGTTGGCATAGACCGGCTGCTCATGGTCACTGTACAGATGCACACCGGCAGAGGCGGCAAGCTCCTTCAGGACTGCGGGGGTCAGGTCGGGGCCCTGGCCGAAGTAAGCAGAACGGTGCCCGTCGGTGGTGGTGACCGTAAGGCCAGGGGTGCCGAAGGGGGTACCGGTGAGCTCTAGGACACGTTCGGTGTCCAGGGTGTGGCCGTCACTGATACCCGGAGCATAGAGATATACAGCGGTCCGTCCGGGTAGGCGCACGTAGCGGTCAAGGAGCGCGCGCTTCTCCGGGGTGAGCTCGAAGATGCCCGGAAGGAGCCAGAGCTTGAAGCGCTCCGGGTCGGGGAGGTTCGGGAGGTCGGAGAAGCAGTAACATTCCCACGGGGCTCCGATACGGTCCAGCGCACGCTTGGTGTCGGGGTAGAACCAGTGGGTTCGCTGTTCTTCGTTCTGGTCCAGGTAGTAGATGCTTTCCGTGTCTACGAGGAGTACGGTCTCGGCTACTCGGTCCACGGGGGCGTCAATGTGCTCGCGGTATAACTTACAACTCTTTTCCAGAAGGGCCATGACCGCCGGGGGCTCGTAGAAGCCGCCCCACATGTCAAACCACCACAGAGGGCAGCGCTTGATGAGGCTGTAGGCCAGCTCGCGCTTGATTCCGGCGAGAGTCTCGGCCTCGGTCTTCCAGGCAGCGGGCCAGGGCCCGCGCACGTACTTGGAGAGCTGGCGGTTGAAGCAATGCGTCTTCTGATCACACTCGCGCAGGTAGTTCTTGCCCGCGAGTTGTACGCTCTCGGTGGGGCCCAGGTCGCCGCCGCCGTCGCCAATGTTGGAGAAACCGCCGTTGGGAGAGATGACGAAGTCGAGCTCCGGAGCCTGAAGGAGTTCCTCGCACTCGTTATTGCCGAGAATGACTCGCTCGCCACAGGCGAGGAGGGAATAGGCATAGAAGACGCCGAGGGCGACCTGGGGGCGAATGACGGTCCGGGCCTCCCGGAGGAAGAAGCGGATGGTATCGGTGACCTGACGCGCGCAGAAACGGAGGTAGCGGAGCGCCTCCCCGTCCTGCTGTGGATCGCGCAGAAGATGGTCAAAGGAGACGTGGTTGCGGGCGGCGAGACCGGGAATCTCGGTGGGGGGCAGCCCGGCGCCCTGCAGTTCCTGGTGCCAGGCGGCGAGGCGGGAGGGGCTTTCCGCCAGGCCGGAGTGATCATACCATTCACTGGTGGCGCCACCCGAGAGAACGTACGCTACTATACGGTCGCCATGTGTGGTCTCAGTGTGGCTGAGAAAGGCGCGCATGTAGTCGGAGGTGACCCGCCGCCATTCCGGGTCAGAACACAGCCGCCCCAACTGGGTCATGGTATCGCAGCGGAACAGCCAGTGCAGCCAGGGGGGCGTGTTGAGGTCCACCATGCAGATGAAGTCGGCATGCGGGCAGTCGCGCTTCAGGTCGTTGATCTGCTGGTCGGCAGGTGCGAAGTCGTAGACGCCGGCGGGCTGGTAGGTGCCGTCGGCAACCCAGGTGGGAGGATAGAGGCAGTAGGGCTCGCCCAGGGAGTTGGTGGTGTTGGCGGCGAAGAAGCACACCGTGTCCGTCCCGAGGGCATCGAAGCGCTGGTGCGCTTCGGGCTCGGGCCAGAACGAACGATAGGCGAAATACATGTGCTTGCGGTCTTTCATGGAACGCTGTGGGCCCCTTTCTGGGGAAATGGGAGCAAGCAGCAGTGGGTGACAGATTCCCGCCTGCAGGAGGCAAGTCCTTCACGGGAGAAGAGTGTTTCTGAAGCATGAGCCGTGATGAATCTGCCGGGGGACTGGCGGCTAGAGCAAATTCGACGGGCATGAAATGGAGGAAAGAGCATGTCAGAGGTTAGCTCTTTGGAGGAGTACGGGTTTTGGGAGTATACCTGTCCACGCGGAGGGGGTTGCTGCTACTATAATCTAGGAGACTGGGAGCGCCTGCTGGACGACATGGCCGGCGGGGGGATGAATTCGCTGGCCCTGGTCATCAAGTGGTCAACTACGGGCTATCGGTCGCGCTTGCCGTGGCTGGACCAGGATCCGGACTGCCAGATCATCGCCTCGGATAACCAGCTACTCTTTCAGGCGCTAGAGATGGCGCAGCAGCGGGACATTCGGGTGTGGATGGTGGGGGTCTGCACGCACCACCAGATCAAGGAGTTCGGGATGGTGCCGCCGGATGGTCGCCAGGAGGGGAGCTTCTGGTACGACCCGGACTATCCGGGGGTGCTGGAGCGGATGGTGGCCCTGTTCGAGGAGATGGCTGAGCTGTTGCCCGCGACGCATGGGCTGGTGGTGGAGATGGAGTCCGTGGAGTGGGACTGGCCGCATCGCATTCCCCTGTACAACGCCTGGGCCAAGGAGCATGACCGGCCATGTTACGAGGAGATCAAGCTATTGCCGCTGGACGCCCGAGCGTACCGGATACATGCCTGGCGGGACTTCCTGACGGAGCGCAGAGTGCGGGCCTATCAGGCGATTGAGGAGGGCGTGCGGGCAACGGGGTACCCGGGGAAGCTCGCCACGATCTGCGAGACCTGCAGCGAACCTGGTTCCTATCATCAGGTGCTCAACCTGGAGGAGTTGAAGAAGGCCATACCCGAGTGGGAAGTTGTGACCTACGACTACCACCGGGATCAGAACGCGCTGGCGACGGTGGACTTCTGCATGCTGCAACCACAGGCGGTGGGGTTCCCGACCTACTATCTGGGGCGCGGGGTGATGACCTATAGCCGGGAACTGACGATACCCCTGGAGAGTTCCTGGCGGCGGGATCTGGCGGATGCGCAGGAATATGGCGTCAACGGGCTATGGTTTTACGGCGCGGATACCGTGCCAGGTCCCAACAAGATTTGTGAGCTCGAAAAACTGCAGAGGATGGGTTTCCCGGACGGGCTGAGCGCCCGGAAGCGGCTGCTGGAGGTGGGGCGGGAGATGCTGCAGCGGTAAGGGCTGCAGCGTGTGTGGCCGGGGTCGGCAGGTGCAAGTAGGCGAAGCGAGAATAGAGAGATGTGGTTTCCTATCTTTGGCGTTGCTAAGGGGGAGAAGCATGAAACTACTACTGAGTGCTTTACTGCTGGCGGCGAGTTGTGTGGGGGGCGTACTGGCCAATGGGAACCCGGTGAGAGAGACCCTGAACCCCGTGCGCTTTCTGCCGGCCCCGGAGGGAGACCCCGTAGTGCTGGTCAAGGACGGGCAGCCGGCGGCGACCATCGTCATCGCCGAGGCGCCCTTCAAGGACCGGCGGGGTGTGGAGTACACCGCCGCGACGGAGCTGGCAAATCACGTCAAGCTCGCGACCGGCGCCGCTGTACCGTTGGTCTCCGATGCGGGCGCGGTGGAGGGCACGCTGATCCTGGTGGGGGAATCGAAGCTCACTCAGGAGAGACAGATTACCGCGGCGGACCTGCCGCCGGAGGGGTTCCGCGTCCTCACTTTCGAGACCGGCCTGGCGATTGTGGGGCGCCTGCCCGGTGAGGAGTATAACCGCGGCGCCAACGGAACGCTGTGGGGCGTCTACGACTTCCTCGAGCGCTATCTGGGTATCCGCTGGTATTACCCCGGCGAGGACGGGCGCGTGGTCCCGCAGACTACGGAACTGGTCATTGACCCGGTGCACTATACCGACCATCCGGTACGCGCCAATCGTCAGCTCCTGGAGCCTATGCCCCAGTACCGCCTCAACAGTGCCACCACCGTTGGCATCGCCTGTCACACGCCGCTGCATTTCCATGCCG
>JAAYIR010000003.1 GCA_012523355.1 candidate division WS1 bacterium | reverse complement strand
GACTTCCCGGTGGTGTACCGCGCCTGGGGCCCGCTGGAGGCCCTCGCCCAGGCCGCCGGCCGCTGCAACCGCAATGGAAACGCCGAGCGCGGCGAGGTGCGGGTGTTCTTCCCGGAGTCCGAACCCGGCCGGCGCTTGTATCCCGATGTCGCCTATGGGCAGGCCGCAGACGTGGCCCAGCAACTTTTCAGAGAGTGCGGTGAGGCCGGCCTGGACCTCTGTCTGCCGGAGGTCTTCACCAGGTATTACAGCAGGCTCTACCAGCTCGCGGATCCCGCTCGTTTCGATTATCAGCGGACCCAGGACGCACTGGTGCGCGCCCTGGGGGCCCGGGATTTTGCCGAGGTCGCCCGGCTCTATCAAGTCATCAAACAGGACGCGATCAACGTGCTGGTGCCGTATGCGCAGGCCCCCTTTCCCAAACTCGTCGCCGAAGCGCGCCAGTCCGGGCTTACGCGCGAGTGGGTTCAGCATGCGCGCCCCTACACCGTAAGCCTCTTTCGCCCGCGAGCCAAGGAAACGGTTTGGTCTTACCTGGAGCCGATCCGAGTGGCCTATACGGGCGAGGAGGCCGAGGACTGGTTCATTTACCTCGAGGCAGAACACTATGACAAAAGGAGGGGATTGAAGCCACCGCAAGCTGATAACGTGCTCATCGCCTAGCAATAGGCAGAAGGGAGGAGTCATGCAACCGAAAGACCAGGTTTTGGAGGTCTGGGGCGAGCTAGCCTGCTTCACTCGCCCCGAACTCAAGGTCGAGAGATTCAGCTATCCCGTCATCACGCCTTCGGCAGCCCGCGGAATCTACGACGCCATTTACTGCAAGCCCTGCCGTAACGGCACCCAGGCGGAGTTCCGCTGGCAGATCACGCAGATTGAGGTGCTCTGCCCGCCCAACTATCTCGCTCTGCGCCGCAATGAGGTCAAAGAGAAAGGGCCCTCGGAGCGGATGGTTCGTAGCTGGATGACCGGGAAGACTGCTCCGGAGCCCCTCTGGGCCGACGGGGCCGGGGACGACCCCACCAAGGGACGCACCCAACGCCAGACCATGGCGCTCAAAGACGTGCGCTACCGTCTGCATGCCGAGATTCGTCCCTGGGAGGGGTTCAAAGACCGGCAGCAAGCCTTCGAGGCGCAGTTCCGGCGCCGGGCCGCAGAAGGCAAGTGCATCTTCCAGCCGTACTTTGGCTGTCGAGAATTCCCTGCCTACTTTGAGCTGATCGAGCCCGGAGCCGAGTGTGAGGCGCCCTGGGACGGGGACGCAGACCTGGGGCTGATGCTCTACGATGCCTTCGATCTCTCCCGCCCCGGCACCAGCACCTCCCCAGTCCACGTAAGTCTCTTTCGCTGTCGCGTGGTTGGCGGGGTCATCACGGTTCCGGACTATGACAGCCCGGACGTCCTGAGAGTCGCACCCGAAGGGGGCGAGGCGACATGCTGAGGGAATTGCAGGAGTATGCTCAGACGCATCTCGGAGGCGCAGAGCCCGGCTTCGCTCCCCTGGGCGTGCGCTGGGCAGTGTCCTTCTCACGGGACGGACGTTTTCTCGGCGTGGTGGAACTGGGTGACCCCCAGGCCAAACGCAATCCCGGCCGCCGGTTCCCCAAATGCCCCCACCTCTCGCAACCGGAGATGACAGCGCGCGGCCCGGCGAAGTGCCATTTTCTCGCGGACACGGCCGAGCGGCTGTTACTCCTCGGAGTAGCCGACGACGACCGCCCTGGACAGGAGCGCTTCCACTTCCACCTGCAGATGCTGCGCGAAGCCGCAGCCTCTAACCCCGAATTCGCGACGCTGGCCGACGCCCTGGCCACCCAGGACACCCGGCAGCAGATCCAGCGCGAGCTGGTGGCCAAGGGCGCGAAGCCCGGAGAGAAGGTCACCTTCCAGATCGGAGATGACTTCCCGGTCGAGGGGTCAGACTTCCACCCCTGGTGGCAGGAATTCCGCCGCCGCCTCAAGCCGCCCGCCGCCGGCGACCTCAGGCGTTGCCTCATCACCGGCGAGCTCGTGGTTCCGGTACGAACCCACGACACGAAAATCAAGGGCCTGACTGCAGTCGGCGGCCGCCCTTCCGGCGACGTGCTGGTGGGATTCGACAAGGAGGCCTTCGAGTCCTATGGCCTGGAGCAATCGGAGAACGCCGCCTGCTCCGAGGACGCCGCCAATCAGTATTGCCAGGCGCTCAACGACTTGATCGATGCGCACTCCCAGCGCCTCGCCGGCGCCCTGGTCGCGCATTGGTTCAAGCCAGACGTCCCGACCGCCGAGGACCCTCTCTCCTGGCTCTATGCAGGCCAGAGCGACCTGGACCAGGAGCTGGACGCGCAGCGCCAGGCTCGCCAACTCCTCACCGCTCTGGAGCGGGGAGAGCGTCCCGACCTCGCCCGCAACCACTACTATGCCCTGAGCCTCTCCGGCAATTCCGGGCGGGTGATCGTCCGCGACTGGATGGAGGGCTCCTTCGAAGACCTGGTGGCCAACATCACCGCCTGGTTCGAAGATTTGCAAATCGTCCACCGTGCCGGGGGCGCTTTTGCGCCTCCGCCCAAGCTGCTGGCCGTGCTGGCTGCCACTCAGCGCACGCTGGACGAGGTCGCGCCTCCCCTGGCCGCGCGGCTGTGGCGCACGGCCGTCCGCAACGAACCCTTGCCCCTGACCTTCCTCGAACAGGCCCTCCTGCGCGCGCGTATGGATGTGCTTCAGGACCAGCCTGCCAATCACGCCCGCATGGGCCTGCTCAAGGCCTATCACTTACGTAAAGCCCGACAGAAAGGTGGCGATGGTATGTCAGACCTAGAGCCGTATCTGAACGAGTCCCATCCCAGTAAGGCCTACCAATGCGGTAGACTCATGGCGGTGCTGGCCGCCTTGCAGCGCAGCGCCCTGGGCGACGTGGGCGCTGGAGTCGTCCAGCGCTATTATGCTGCGGCCAGCACCACCCCGGCCCTCGTGCTGGGGAGACTACTCCGCACCGCCCAGTTCCACCTCAATAAGCTGGAGGGGGGGCTTCCCTACTGGTACGAGCAGAAGCTCGCCGAGATCTCTGGCCGCTTACAGGATCAGATCCCCCGTATCCTCAGCCTCGAGGAGCAGAGTCTCTTTGCCTTGGGCTACTACCAGCAGATGGCTGACCTGCGCACCAAAAAAGTCGTACCGGATAACAATTCCCAGGAGGGCGAAAACCATGGCTAATCCGATAACCAACCGCTACGAGTTCCTGTACCTGTTTGACTGCGAGAACGGCAATCCCAACGGCGATCCCGACTCCGGCAATGCCCCCCGCCTTGACCCCGAAGACATGCATGGCCTGGTCTCCGACGTCGCCATCAAACGCCGCATACGCAACTACGTCGAGGCCGCCAGGGAGAACACCATGCCCTACGCCATCTTCGTGGAGCACGCCACCAACCTCAACCGGCCCCTTCTGCAGGCCCACGAAGAAACTGGGACCGGCGTGGATCCTGCCGGCAAAAACGCCACCAAAGCCAATGTCGGGGCGGCCCGCGACTGGATGTGCGCCAACTTCTTCGACGTCCGCGCCTTCGGCGCCGTGATGAGCACCGGCCCGAACGCGGGACAGGTGCGCGGCCCTATCCAGATTGCCTTCTCGCGTTCTCTCGACCCGGTGCTCCCGCTCGATCTCTCCATTACCCGCATGGCGGTGGCCGAGACCGTAGCCGGGGCCAAAACCAGCGAGGATTACCGCCAGTGGGAAGCCGAGCAGCCCGAGGACAAACTCCGCACCATGGGCCGCAAGAGTCTCATTCCCTACGGCCTCTACCTGGGCAAAGGCTTCATCAGCGCCCACCTGGCCCGGGGCACCGGCTTCTCGGAAGAAGATCTGTCCCTCTTCTGGGAGGCCCTGCTCCGCATGTTCGAGCTTGACCGCTCCGCCAGCAAAGGCTTGATGACGGTGCAGGAGCCCATCTTTGTCTTCAAGCATGTCGGCACCGACACCAACCTAGACCAGCGGGCGCGCCAGGCCGTCCTGGGTTGTGCCCCCGCCCACCGGCTATTTGGCCTGGTGAGCGTGCAGAAGAAACCCGGTACTGAGTCGCCTCGCTCCTTCACCGACTACCAGGTCACCTTCCACCAGAGCCGCCTGCCCCGTGGCGTCCAGGTGGGCTTTGTGGTCACTGGTGACGAGGGGGGAGCCACGGTGCTCTGGGATGCCGTCCCGCCCGGGATAACCGTGGACTAGCCCGGCGCTCCTCTGCGCCCGGAGGCTTCTCATGTATGCCGAGGACGACTTGCTGCCGATATCGGCCTTGCAGCACTTGGCCTTCTGCGAGCGCCGCTGCGCCTTGATCCACCTCGAAGGCCTGTGGGACGACAATGTCTTCACCGTTGAGGGCCAGCTTCTCCATGAGCGCGCTCATGAAGAACTGGTCGAGTCCCGCCGTGATCTGCGCCTCTCCCGCGGGCTGCGCTTGCACAGCCTCCGCCTGGGATTGGTCGGGCAAGCCGATCTGGTCGAGTTCCATCGCCTCCCGGACGAGACCTCTCCGGAGCCGTGTGCCCACGGGCCGCCGGGCGCGCGGCTCCCGGGCCTGCCGGGAGACTGGCGCCCCTATCCTGTCGAGTATAAGCGCGGCAAGCCCAAGCCGGATATCTGCTATGAGGTGCAGCTCTGCGCCCAGGCCCTCTGCCTGGAGGAGATGCTGGGCGCTTCTGTCCCCGCCGGAGCCCTGTACTATGGACAACCTCGCCGCCGCCAGGAGGTGATGCTCACCGCGACCCTCCGCGCTCATACTGAAAGCTTGGCCCTGCGCCTCCACGAGCTTATCCGCGCCGGTCAGACCCCTCCCGCCGAGTACGGGAAGCACTGCCGGAACTGCTCTCTGCTGGAGCTCTGCCTCCCGCAGTGTGCCAGCGGGAAGCGTAGTGCCCGCCGCTATCTCCGCCAGGCTATGCAAGACGCCCTGGCCCCGGAAGGAAACGCCTAGATGAAACGGCTCCTCAATACCCTATACGTCACCACTCAAGGCGCCTATCTCGCCCGCGAAAACGAGACGGTCGTCCTCCGGGTGGAGCAGGAGACCCGTCTGCGGGTCCCCCTGCATACCCTCTGTAGCATCGTCTGCTTTGGCCGCGTGAGCGCCAGTCCCGCTCTCATGCACCTCTGCGGCGAACGCCAGGTGGCCCTCTCCTTTCTCAGCGAACATGGCCGCTTTCTGGGCCGCGTCGAGGGGCCTCTCTCCGGCAACGTGCTTTTGCGTCGCCAGCAGTACCGCTGGGCGGATGATCTGGACCGCTCCGCTGATAACGCCCGAGCTTTCGTGATCGCCAAGGTCGCCAACTGCCGCACTGTCCTGCTCCGCGCCCTGCGCGACCACGCCACCGTTGCCCGTGACGAGGCCGTGGCCGAGGCCGCAGCCCGTCTCGCCCGTATCCTGCAGACCCTCTCCACCCCCCTGCCCCTGCAGGAGGTCCGAGGCTGTGAGGGAGAGGCCGCACACACCTACTTCAGCGTATTCGACGCTTTGATCGTGCAGCAGAAACAGGACTTCTTCTTCACCCAGCGCACGCGGCGGCCTCCACTGGACCCGTTGAACGCCTTGCTCAGCTTCGTCTACACCTTGCTTACGCATGACGTGGCTTCCGCTCTCTCCGCCGTCGGACTGGACCCCGCCGTCGGGTTCCTCCATCGCGACCGCTCTGGCCGCCCCAGCCTGGCCCTGGATCTGATGGAAGAACTGCGCCCTCTCCTGGGCGACCGGCTGGTCCTCTCGCTCGTGAACCGCCAACAGGTTCGCGGGGAGGCTTTCCGTCCCAGCGAGAGCGGCGCCGTGTTCATGGACGACGACACCCGCAAGACCGTGATCACCGCCTACCAGCAGCGCAAACAAGAGGAACTGCAGCATCCCTTCCTCCAGGAGAAGATCGCCCTGGGGCTGCTGCCCCACGCCCAGGCCCTGCTCCTGGCTCGCTACCTGCGCGGCGATCTCGACGGCTACCCGCCTTATATGTGGAAGTGAGGTCCTATGCTGGTCTTGGTCACCTACGACGTCACCACGGAAGATGCCGCGGGTCGCAAACGTTTGCGCCACGTGGCGAAGATCTGCCAGAACTACGGGCAGAGAGTCCAGTACTCCGTCTTTGAGTGCCTGGTGGATCCTGCCCAGTGGACCGTCTTGCGTCATCAATTGATCCACGAGATCAAGCCCGAAGAAGATAGCCTCAGATTTTACTTTCTCGGGAAAAACTGGAGAAACCGGGTCGAACACGTCGGCGCCAAGCCAGCATACGACCCGCAAGGCCCCTTGATCGCCTGAGACAGCTTCCGCGAACCCCCAGTGAACAGGAATTCCCAGGGAGGTTCGCGCCATGCGAGAGACCGTGTAAACACTGGCCTCTCGCCCTTGCCTGCCAAATTTAAGGCTTGAATACCAAGGAGGTGAAGCCTGGTTCGCGGAAACCCTCATCTTGTGCGCACCATTTAGCCGTTTAGCACAGTAACCGTCGCCCCCCGCGCGGGGGCGTGGATTGAAACGCAGAAGTGATGCCCGAACAGACAGAACAGACAAGTCGCCCCCCGCGCGGGGGCGTGGAT
>JAAYIR010000147.1 GCA_012523355.1 candidate division WS1 bacterium | reverse complement strand
CCGCCGACCTCCCCTAGAGTAGGGGAGGTGGGGAGGCCTCACCCCCCGGCCCCCTCTCCCCGCGCCTGCGGCTGGGGAGAAGGGGAGAAAGGACCCCACCCGGCGGCGCCGACGCCGCCGACCTCCCCTAGAGTAGGGGAGGTGTCGGAGCCGCGCGCCGGTGGGGGCCGGGATCGAGCTCTACACGGGCACGGGCGTTCAGCGTCTCGCGTTCCCCACGAGCTTCAGGCAAAGAGAGCAGCGCCAGGAGGAGGCAGTTGACATTTTGGTGCGCTGTGCATAGTATTGTGGAAGTCTGTTCTGCGCAGGGGGGAGGGAGAGCATGCTCAGCCACACAGAATTGGCCGAGTCCGGTGAGTTTGCTGAGTTTTTTGCTCTGGCGCAAGATCTGACTAAGGTCCTTGTGGTTCTGACTGACGTCAAAGGACAAGAGTTGTACCCCCTGTACTCCGAAACACAGGCGAACCCCCTGTGCCGGCTGATTCGCTCCTGCCCTGCTGGCTTCATGGCCTGCGAGGAGGCCAGGCGATCTCGATGCCGGGAAGTGGCAGCCCACGCGAACGGAGCGATCACCACTTGTTTTGTGGGTCTGGTGAACAGCGGCCTGCGTGTCATGGAGGGGGAGGAGCACGTGGCCACTCTCCTGTGTGGCCAAGTGTCGCCCGCGCCCCCCTGTGAAGCCGATTTCCGTGCGCTGCGGGATCGCTGTGAAGAACTGGGTCTGCCCACTGCTGACTTGCGCGCCGCTTACTATCGCTCCCCCTATCTAGCTCCGGAGAAGTTGGACCAAGCCCTGCGCCTTCTATCCTACTTCGCTAATCTGTACTGCCGAATGGAGGAGCAACTTGAGTCCGCCCACAGCCGCCAGCAGCATGCCACCATCGAGAACGCGAAGGGTCACATCCAGCGCCATTTCCGCGAGCCCCTGCGTCTGGGGGAGGTGGCGGCACAGGTGGGTCTGTCGCCGGCCTATTTCAGCACGCTGTTCAAGAAGAGCACGGGCGAGGCCTTTTGCCATTACGTGCAACGCCTGCGCATGGATGAGGCGCGTCGGCTGCTGCTCGAGACGCAGGACTCCGTGACCGCCATCAGCCGGCAGGTCGGCTTCAACAGTCTCACGCACTTCACGCGGGTCTTCTATCGCTTTGAGAAGTGTGCCCCGGGACGGTTCCGGAAGAAGGCTTCGGGCTCGGCTGCTGACCAGTGATCGTGCAGGCTCCGAGCAGGACAGACATCCCTAAATCTTGAGTTCTGTCACCAGGCGACGGGCGAGTCGGACCATGCCGCTCAGGCAGCGGTCCGAGGGGTAGAGCTGGGAGGAGTCGAGCAGATATGCGCCACGGACCGGCCCCGCCAGCCCCGGTATACGGTGGCGAAACCCGGGCGGAGTCACCGCCTGTGCATAGGGATCAGTCGTCAGTACCGCCTCGCGTAGGCTGCTGGCCTCGAACCCGGGCGCTATCACCGACAGCCCCTGCAGCAATTCCTGCGTGAGGTCCTCGGCGCTGAGGTGGTAGCGGGGGTCATCTGCTGCGAGGTACATGGGGATGTATATCAAGGCGCCGCCGGGCTCCACGTGTGGGTTCAGCCGCGAGTACTCAATGAATCCGTTGAAGGCCACCTGCGGGTTGTTCACATTCACCCAGTAGGCCTCGCTCACGCTCTGGTCCAGGCGTAAGCGCAGGCACCTTACGCCCAGGAAGTCCACCGCCAACAACTCCTGCTGCCAGGTGGAGGCCTCCGGGGGCAGGAGCGCTGCCGCGTCTGGCAGCGGGACCGCCTGGATGACCGCATCCGCCGGCAGCTCCTCCGTGGCAGTGGTGACTGCGAGGACACGCCCCCCCCGTATTACGAGTCGGAGGGCTGCCTCCCCGAGGCGGATTTCCGCGCCGTGTTCGCTCAGCCGCGCTGCCAGGGCGTTGAGCAGGCTCTGGGTCCCGCCAAGGAGCCAACCGAACTTCTCCGGCTGCAGCAGGCTGGAGCGGGACTGGGAGGCTCGCCAGAGCCGGTGCCAGAACCAGGCCGCCGAAACCTGGGGGTAGAAGCCGCCAAACTTCAGCTCCAGGAGGGGACGCCAGATTACGTCGTAGACTCGGGGTCCGGTCTCCCGCCGCAGCCAGGTCTCGGCCGCTTGCTCATCCAACTCCTCCCAGCGCTTACGGCTGCGGCATTGAGCTGCGAAGCGGCCAAACCGCAGGCGATCCCTCAGGGAGAGTGGCGGAAAGCGCAGAATGTCCAGGGGAGTGGTAAAGGGGTACAGACGGCCGCTAACGTGGTAGGCGGTTCGCGCCGGTGTCCACTGCAGCTCTGGCCCCAGGCCGAGCTCTTCTATCAGCGCTACCAGCGCTGTATCGGCGCCGCAGATGAAGTGGTAGTACAACTCCAGCCCGGAGCCGTCCTCTCCGGCGCGGGCCAACCCACCCAACAGAGGACGCCGCTCCAACAGCGTAACTGCTGCTCCCCGCCGAGCAAGGTCGTAAGCAGCGGTCAGCCCGGCGATGCCTCCGCCGACGACCACCACGCGCTTCCCGGAAAGCTCCATCAGTCTCGGCTCCCCGGACGCTGCCACTGCGGCGCGTAGCGCGAGTCTCTCAGGATCCGATCTCGGTAGCGGCGGCCCGGCCCCAGGTAGTACCAGAACCAGTACCACAAGTTGGCTCCGTAGCAGGCGAGGTCAAAGACGGCGGTCTCGAAGACGGCGCGTGCCAGTCGCGAGCGCCGCAGGGCCATCTCCACCCGCGAGACCAGGTTATCGTGGGCCGGCTCAAAGCTTACGGCCAACGTCTCCAGGCTGGGGCCTACCAGGCGGATCTGATCTGAGTCTGCCGTGCCCAGAGCTGCCTCTGCGCATTCGCGGATATGCTCAATGCGCGAGGGGTCAAACCCCATCAGCGTGGCTGCGGTCGCATCAAGCGCCACCAGGTCACCGGAGGCCAGGACGAGGTCCATGATTCGGGGCCGGCCTGACTTGGGCGCGTTGCCCTCCAGGCAGACGGTGGCGTCCATCACGGCAAACCGCGGGCGCAGTACCCGATTCAGATCTGCCAGTGCCCCACTCAGGACGCCATGGTACCGGTGCCGGTCCTGGGGGAGGCACCCCCACTGATTCTTCAGCGCTCCGGTTATGGTAGACTTGTTATGCGTCTTCATCACCGGGAGGGTGATCATCTCGGTGCGCAGCAGCAACTCGGGCACCCGCACCGTCGGCAGGGCCCGCGCGTCCGGCACCTCCACGGAGGTGAACGGCTCGCGAGAGAGATTGACCCACTGGAGATCGTAGCGGCGAGCGAGGTCATCCAGCCTGGTCTGTCGTAGGGCCAGCTCGCAGCGGACCAGGGCCTGGTCCGCCTCGACGAGATACAGCCGCCCCACATGCTCGCGGATGGTCTGCACCACGCCCTCCACCACCCAGGGCGAGGTCACGGCCCCCGGCAGGAAGCGGTCCCAACCCAGGTTCGGCTGCAGGCACACGTCCGCGCCTGGGGTGAGGTAGCTGCGCCAGTTGGCCGCCTCCATGGCCTCCCGCACGGCGAGGCGGACGTCGGCTCCGACTGTTACCAGGCTAACGGTACTTGAACTCATAAGGTAGTCGCATCCTCGGTGTGGTGGCCGTATTCCAGGGGTGGCCGTGTTGCCGGTTTGCTCAGGTCAAAGATCTCAAACCCTGGCCCGGCCATGGCACAGAGATAGGTCGTCTTCAAGAGGTTCTGCAAATCGGGACGCTGGCCACCGGCGCGCGGATCGGAGAAGTAGACCGCCCACCGGGCTCCACGCGAAATCCGGGAGGTGAGGTATAGCGGCCCGGGCACATCCTCCGGCGGCACTTCATCCGGCGCGCGGTTCATCCCCTCACGGCCTACCCATCCCGGACGGTCAAAGTAGTACAGGCAGTTGTAGCCTGGTGGAAAGACTATCACCGGGGCGGGGGAGGGGTCCAGGCGCTTCAACTCCTCGGCAGCCGTCAGCACTGGCGTATATTGCTCGAAGAAGGGCTGTACCCCCCAGGCGCACAGGACGAGGAACACGACAAGCAGGGCCGCGTTGCCTGCGCGGTTGAGCACGCCGCTGCCCAGCAGCCGGTCCCAGGCCAGGCCGAGGAGTCCCGCTGCCGGTAAGAGGAGAGGCAGCTGGTAATACGTCTGGCGGAGATTGCCGCCCCACACCACGAGGAAGTAGATGGCCACCGCCGCCAGCCACACCGGGAAGAGGCAGCTGCTGCGCCTGCTGGCCGGCCGGAGGAACAGGCCTAGCGGCAGCAGCGCCACGCCAATCGCGGTCAAATGATCTCGCAACAGCCGCATCATGATCAGCGACCAGGCGCCGGGATTGAGCAGTGAGGTGCGGGTGGCCCACATGCCGCCCTCGAAACCCGCGCCCACGGTCAGGTACTGGCGCCCAATCTCGGCCATGTGATGGTAGTACAAGGCTGCCGGCGTCAGGGACAGGATCACAAAGGCCCACGGAGCGAGCCGCCCCAGCAGGCCCCAGCCCCACCTGGCGTAGGCCAGATAGGCCAGTGGGAGAAGAATCAGCACTGCGGGCGGCTTGACCATGAAGGCCAGCGCCGCCGCGCCCAGGGCGCCCAGGAAGAACCAGGGGCTGCCTCCAGGAGTGTCGGGGCCGAGCTCCTGGCCGGGAGACCGCAATCCTATCCAGCGGGAGAAGCAGTAGACAGCCAATACTGAGAAGAACAGCATGGCCGGCTCGCTCATGAAAGCTCGTGAATAGTACCAGCTCGAGGGGGTGAAGGTCAGAAAAAGCAGTCCATAGAGAGCTGCGCGATCGCCGAGGTGCAGCCGGAGGAGGTGGTAAGCCACCAGCAGCATTCCGAGGCCAAAGCCCATCGCAACCAGCCGCCCGATCCATTCATGCACCCCAAAGACCGGATAGAGCAGAGCGGCCAGGAAGGCCACAAGCGGGAACTCGGGGTCGAGGTAGTTGGGCTGGTCGGCGGTCCAGTCTACCTCTGGCGAGAGCAGGTGATAGCCGTGGAGGTAGAAGTTCTTGGCGATGGCGGCGACCTGGAGCTGCTTGATCCAGTGGACGTCGAGGTAGGGCGCATTTATGCCCCACAGGCGTACCAAGAGCGCCAGGAGAAGGATCAGGAAAACCTTCTGACGGCGGGTGAGGACGCGGCACATCTGTCCCTGAAGAATTGGCTCGGAAAGCGCCAGCTTGGTGACTCCTTCGTGTTTACCTGTCTGTCCTGCCCCACCGTTTCCCCTGTTGTGGAGGCTGTGGTCCACGACTCTCTAGCCGACGACTCTGACCTCATCCTCCAGGATCGTCACTTCCTCCACGGTTGGGCCCAGGGGCACCGTGTCAAAATCAATCAGAGGGTTAAGCCTCTTGAGCACGGCCTTAAGAATCGCTTTGGGCAGCGGCATACCATTGAGCTTCGCGCCCAGAGGGAGAAAATTGACTCGGCGACGCTCTTCCACCTCCAGCGTTCCGGTCAGCTCAATTTCCGACCCAAACAGAGGGCGGTAGTTGCCGCTGATCTTGATCTGCCCCGGAGTCAACTCCATCTTCAGGTTCTCCATCCCGCTCTGCTCGGCGAAGGCGCTGCCCGGGCCCACCATGGTGTTCAGGTCTTCTTCAGTGATTCGCGCCCCGACGATGCTGCGTCCCAGCGACACGGTCACCACATCCTTGGCCGGGGTGAACAACTTGTCGAGGTCCAGGGTGACATCCAAGGCCTTGACGAACACATCGCGGATCGTGATGGGTTGCTGGGGCAAAGAGTCGGCAGTGAACATGATCCACTGCACGCGCCCTTGCTGAGTATAGGACTGATCGTCAAAAGGTACGGCCTCCACGCGCAGGTTCTCTGCGGTGAAGTCGCCCAGCATGCGCGCCTCAATCTGATGGGCGAGGGCCTCGGCAGTGACGGACGTGGGCACTGGGGCCGGCGCCGTGGGGCTAGCCAGAATGAACAGCCCTAGCGCGAAAGCAAGCACAGTCAGCTTAAGTGGTCTCATCGGTGATCCTGTTCTCGTTGTATTTGCGGTTGGAGCGAGCGACGTCCGGTCAAGTATACAACACTTCACCCCGCCTGTGGGAGTCTTTTGAACGGGGCATCCTCTGTCGTTTCGTGTTCCTCTGAAGCTTGCGTCGTAGCCACAAATCGGATACCATCTGGCTCGCCGGTGACATGTGGTGTGTGGGAGGGGGCTTGCCGGTCGGGCGCTCGACTCCGGTTTCAGGGCGTACAATCTGGGGATAAGGAGTGATGCATACGCTCTCGCGAACGTCGTCTCCCATTATCAGCCTGGCTGTCGCGGCGGTCCTGCTGCTGTCGGGGGGAGCCGCTGTGGCTCTGCCTCCGCTGCCCACCTACACCTGCCTCAAAGCGCATACACGTCCGGTGATAGATGGCAGGCTGGAGGAGGCCATCTGGGCCTTTACTCCGGAGATGCGTCTGGTGGACTGCACCACTGGCGCCGCCCCGCGGCAGACCACAAAAATCAAGCTGCTCTGGGACAACAACTATTTGTATGTGGGCGGACTGGTGTACGAAGTTGATATCCAGGACTCCAACCGCAAACATGGGGATATCGTGTTTGAGGAAGCATGCTTCGAGGTCTATCTGGCCCATCCCATGGGGCTGCCGACCGACGACTCTCAACCGTGGCGCTACCTGGAGGTGGATGTCAGCCCCAAGGGCTACATCTTCAGCAATCGAGTGACCAATCACGTTTCCCGCTTTTCCCCGTCCAGCGTCAGTAGAAAATGGGAGGGTGAGGACTACTACCCTCCCGACCTGCGGGCTGCCACTCGTATCATCGGCACCGTTAACGACAGTAGTGACACCGACTGCGGCTGGTGGTTCGAGATGCAGATTCCGCTGACCGGGCCACCCAGGGGTTGGCCGCCGTGCGTGCGGGAGGGCTGCCTGCGCGAGACCTGGCGGATGAATCTGTCTCGCGTCCGAGCTCAGGGCAAGTCCGACCAGGAAATCCAGGCCTGGTCGTCCACTGGCGCGGGTCACTTCCATGTTCCTCGCCGCTTGGGTTATCTGCGCTTTGCCGATTACCCCTATTGGCCCTGGCCCTAGGGAAGGTGTTCCAGCAGGCGGGCGCGAATCTGGTGCCGGACGGGGAATTACCGCCCCGTCCGGCTAGTGCAGCTTGTCCCAGGCCGTCCCGGCACTCACAACTCGCGGCTTGCAGCTCGCGACCCGCATTGAGAAAGGCACGAACGCAGATGCTCAATCGCACCCTTGCGCAGGCTGACCCCCAGCTTGCCCAGATTCTCCAGAAAGAACTGGAGCGTCAAGAACGCACTCTGATGCTCATTCCCTCCGAGAATTATGCCAGCCGTGCCGTCATGGCGGCTTGCGGCTCGGTCTTCACGAACAAGTATGCCGAGGGCTATCCCCACAAACGCTACTATAACGGCTGCGAGTACTACGATGAGCTAGAGATCCTTGCCATCGAGCGCGCCAAGGCCCTGTTCAAGGCTGACCACGCCAATGTCCAGCTTCACACGGGCTCACAGGCCAACATGGCCGCCTACTTCGCCGCGCTGCAGCCGGGGGACAGGATCATGGCCATGTCGGTCGCTCAGGGGGGCCATCTGACCCATGGGGCTTCCGTCAACTTCAGCGGGCAGATGTATGAGTCTCACTTCTATGGCCTGGACCCGGATACCGACCAGCTGAACTATGAGCAGATCCGCCAGATGGCCCATGAAGTAGAGCCCAAGCTCATCATCGCGGGCGCGAGCGCCTACCCGCGTATCATTGACTTCCGCATTTTCCGGGAGATTGCAGACGAGGTCGGCGCGTACCTGATGGCCGACATTGCGCATATCTGCGGGCTGGTGGCGGCGGAGGTCCATCCCGACCCGGTGCCGTTCTGCGAGATTGTGACCTCCACCACCCATAAGACACTGCGGGGCCCGCGTGGCGCGTTGATGCTCTGCAAGGCCGAATGGGCAGAGAAAATAGATCGCGCCGTCTTCCCCGGGGTGCAAGCCGGCCCGCTGATGGCGGTGATCGCCGGTAAAGCCGTGGCCTTCAAGGAGGCCCAGGAGTTCGGCTTCCGGGAGTACCAGCGCCAGATTGTACGTAACGCCCACGCCCTGGCCAAGTCCCTGCAGGATCAGGACTTCGTGCT
>JAAYIR010000146.1 GCA_012523355.1 candidate division WS1 bacterium | reverse complement strand
CTGGAGTATCTGCGCTACGAGAACCCGGCGAATGACCAACCCCTGGTGTGCTGGCAGGCGCGGCAGGGTGGTGCGTTGGTGTTCTACCTGGTTAACGTGACTCCTCACACGCAGCGAGCCGTGGTCACTTTCGCGGGCCAGGCTGGCCGGCTTGCCGACCTCGTCTCCGGTGCCACGGTCGGCCACGGCAATACGGCAAACGTGACGGTGGGGGCATATATGGTGCTGCCCCTCCGGGTCCTCGGTGCGGAAGGGGTAGCTGGAATTCAGGCCTTGCCAGAGCCCCAGCGCCTGGCTCAACTGGAGGCGCAGGTTCGCTTCCTGCAGGGCTTGGCTCCCAGGGCGCAGGGCTTCACCCATGTGGTGTCGGGTGCGGGAGAGCAGTACGTAACCGTGAAGATCGCCCAGGAGCAGTACGACGATGGTCCCTGGGGCCGTCGGGACGTTCAGGAGACCTTCGACGATCTTCTGCAACCAATCCTCGCGGCATGGAAGACGGGCGATTATACCCAGACGGATCAGCTACTGACAGAACTCGCCCGCGAGCATTCCTGGTGGTACGAGGCCCTGGGCTGGCCGCCTGGAGAGTACCGGCCGAGACTCCCCTCCGGTCCCTACGCAGAGGCGCGAGAGCTGGAGGCGGCTTTGACCTCACCGGAGCCAAACAGTCTTGGAAGTCACCCGCTGGTGCCTGGCGAGAGTCT
Organism: candidate division WS1 bacterium; assembly: GCA_012523355.1. Taxonomy (GTDB): domain Bacteria; phylum Armatimonadota; class Zipacnadia; order Zipacnadales; family Zipacnadaceae; genus Zipacnadum. Next base: position 7,586 of record JAAYIR010000146.1, on the reverse strand, counting down.
CAGCCTTCCCGCGGGCAGTGCCAGCCTGCGCGAGAAGATGGATGCAGCTGGGAAATACGAACTGGTGCTCTGGATGGTGACTGGCGCCGGGTATGGGCCGGTCGAAGTAGAGGTAGACGGCAAGGCCTCAGGCCAGTTAGGCGTCGGGGAGGGGGAGCCCTACTTCGGCCACTTCACCTTACTCTCCCCGCTGCCCTTGCTTCCCGGTGAGCATACATTGACCTTGAAGGGGCAGGGAGCACGGAGCCTGGTGCTGAGTGCGCTGGAGCTGCGCTTGCTCCCTCCGGAGCCGATCAAACGCTGGAGTGTGATTGGGCTATTTGACAAGGGCGGCACTCGCGACGGCTGGGACGGTTTCGACACAGTCTTCCCCCCGGAACAGGAGATCGACCTGCAAGCCAGCTACGAGGGTCTCGGCGGCCAGCCCGCACGCTGGCAGCAGATAGACCTTGGCGAGGACAAGTTCATCCAGCTCCTGGAACGGTACTTCCCGTACGATTATACGAAAGGAAACGGTGTGGCCTACCTCGCGACCTGGGTCTACAGTCCTGAGGAACGCAACGCCCTGTTGTACTATGCCTTCGACTGGTATAGCCGTATATGGGGGAATGACGAGGTGGTTGTGCAGCAGGGCAGCGGGCCGTGGCGGGCCTTTGCCACTGTTCCCGTGCACCTGCGCGCCGGATGGAACAAGCTCTTGGCCAAGACTTCCTGTGGTCGGTCCAGCTGGAAAGCCAACCTCGCCTTGAGCGATCCCGGCGACCTCAGGTACAGCCCGGTCCCGCCCTCCTGAGCGCAGCCTGCGGTTATTCGCCTGGGGCGCGTCGGGACGTGCCGGGCAGGCGTCTGACTGCTCGCTCACCCGGTCCCCCGGGTGGGGAGGGGGCAACGAGCAAGGGGTATTGGTTTTGCCTTGCCCCGCGCCTGCCTTCGCGCTATGATAGCCTCGTATGTTGCGCATCACGGAGGTTGAGCAGCGGTCGGTCTTCTTCCGCGAGATGGCCACCATGGTCCAGTCCGGGATGACTATGGGCGAGTCCCTGGAGGCCGCCGGCCGGGGCACGCGCCACTGGCGCTTGGCCCGCGCCGCCGAAGAGGGCGCCAAAGCTGCCCGCCTGGGTAAGCCGTTCAGCCAGACCATGGGCCGCTATCCCGATGTCTTCACTCCGGTGGAGAGCGCCATGGTCCGCGCCGCCGAGCATTCCGGACGCCTTGATCGCCTGCTCGGCCAGATCGCCGCCTACCTGGAGACTGAATACTCCCTGCGCCAGATGATCAGCCGCGAGACCTTCTATCCCAAGATCCTCTTCGGCGCCATCCTCGCCTTCCTGCTCTTCGTCCCCGCGATCATTGCCGCGCTCCGTCCCGGAGGTGGCGCGCTCGCCGGCTTTCTGGTGCTCTTCCAGGCCCTTCTGGGCTGGGGAATTCTGGCGTTCACCGTCTTCGTCATCTACGTCATCTTCCGCCACGCGCTTATCTCCAGTCGTGAGACCAGCGCCGCCTGGGACACGCTAAAACTGAAAATCCCGGTCTTCGGCGAGGCCATCCGCCGGCTGGCGCTGGCCCGCTTCAGCCGTGGCCTGGCTGCTCTCTATGCCGCCGGTGTAAGTCTGGCGGAGGCTTCCGAGATTGCCTCTGACCTCACGGCCAATGCTGCCCTCCGCGAGCCGATGAAGACCGCGGCCGTGCGCATCCACAACGGCGAGACGCCCTCCCAGGCGTTCGCGGGCATTCCCGCCATGGACGACATGACCTTGCGCATGCTGCAGACCGGGGAGCAGACCGGCAACATTGACGCCATGATGCAGCGCGTGGCTGAGCACTATGAGGAGGCGTCCTTGAGTACCGTGCGCCGCGCCGCCGCTCTCACCGTGCCGGTGGCGACCGTGATCGCAGGGGTGATCGTGCTCTTCATAGCCTTGCGCGCCTATACCGGTGCCTTCGGCGGCTACGAGTCCTATCTGAGATGAGTCTGGGGGGTATGATAGCCACCCGGGCGCGTCGCGCCCGGCGGCGCGAGGGGTCGAAGGGAATAAGACCGGCAGTGTGCTTGCTGCGGTGCCTGGCTCCCACCTGGTTGGCCTGAAGGCATTACCCGCGGCGGGAAAGAGACCGAAGATGGGACACAGCATGCCATTACTCCACTCGATTTCTGAAGTTCGTGCTGCCATCCGCCAGGCCCGCCTGGCGGGGCGCACTGTAGGCCTCGTTCCCACCATGGGCGCTCTGCATGAGGGGCACCTATCGCTTCTGGCCGCCGCGCGCGAGCGAGGGGATTTCCTCGTGGTCAGCATCTTCGTGAACCCCACACAGTTCAGTCCGCGCGAGGACTTCACCACCTACCCTCGAACCCTGGAGGCTGACGTCGAGGCGTGCCGAGCCGCTGGTGGTGACCTGGTCTTTGCCCCCTCGGTCGAGGAGATGTACCCCGCGGGCTTCTGCACCACCGTGCGCGTTCAGGGACTGACGGAGGGCCTGTGTGGCCGCTTCCGTCCTGGGCACTTCGACGGCGTGACCACTGTCGTCTGCAAGCTCCTGGACATCGTCCAGCCCGATCGCGCCTATTTCGGACTGAAGGACTATCAACAGTTCGTCGTCCTCCGCCGCATGGTCCTGGACCTGGACCTGCCCGTGGAGATGGTGCCCTGCCCCACGGTACGGGAGGCTGATGGCCTGGCAATGAGCTCCCGCAACCGGCATCTCACCCCCGAGCAGCGTCGAGTCGCGCCCCGGCTCCATCAGGCGCTTCAGGCGGGTAGTGAGGTCCTGCGCCAGGGAGGCACAGGAGAGCAGGCCATCGCGGCGGTGCAAGAATTCCTCAGCAAGGAACCGGAGTTTCGTGTACAATACATAGAGGCGGTGAATCCCGAGACGCTGGAGCCCCGTCTGCAAACTGGGCGGCCGGTGGTGCTGGCGGTGGCAGCCTACCTCGGTGAGACCCGCCTGATAGACAATCTGCGTGTGGACTGAGAGGACACCCATGCTGCGTCAAGTCTTGCGTTCCAAGATCCAGAACGCCGTGATCACCGAGGCCATGCTCGAATACGAGGGGAGCATCACTCTGGACGGTAACCTTGTGGAGGCCGCGGATCTGCTGCCCGGCGAGATGGTTCTGGTTGTGAACCTGAACAACGGCGAGCGTTTCGAGACCTATGTCATCGTTGGCGAGCCGGGCAGCGGCACAGTCTGCCTCAACGGCCCGGCGGCGCGCAAGGGCTACGTCGGCGATCGCATTCACATCCTGGCCTTTGGCTGGGCGGTGGACGAGGAGGCCGCCGAGGTCCAGCCCCGGCTAGTTGCGCTGGAGCGGGGCAACCTCCTGCCGGAGGACTAGCTATGGATCACGCTGGTCTGGCAGAACTGGTGAAGCGGGCCCTGGCCGAGGATGTGGGGCCCGGTGACATCACCTCCCTGGCCTGTGTCGGCGCAGACGTGCAGGCGCGTGCTATTCTGGTCACCCGCCAGGCGGGAGTCCTTTCCGGGATGGCGGTGGCGCGGGAGGTCTTTCGCCAGGTCAGCCCGGCGATTTCTGTGCACGAACTGAAGTCCGAAGGCGAGGCTTTCGAGGCCGGCGAGCGGCTGGCTGAGATGAGCGGACCGGCCCGCGACCTCTTGACCGCTGAGCGCGTGGCGCTGAACTTCCTGCAACGGCTGTGTGGCGTGGCCACGCTGACCCGGCGCTACGTCGAGACGGTTGCCGGAACCTCCGCACGGATCGTGGATACGCGTAAGACCACGCCGGGCTTGCGTATGTGGGAAAAGGCTGCCGTCCGGGCGGGCGGAGGAGGTAACCATCGCTTTGGGCTCTATGACGGGATACTCATCAAGGACAATCATCTCCGTGCTGCTGGAGGCCTGACGGCGGCGGTCCAGGCGGCCCGGGCCGCCGGTCATCATCTGCTGAAGATCGAGGTAGAGATAGATAGCCTGGATCAACTCGAGGAGGCGCTCGCTGCGGGCGCGGAGGCGATCCTACTGGACAACATGACGCCAGAGCAGATGCGGGAGGCGGTGCAGCGGGTTGCGGGAAGCGCTCTTCTGGAGGCCTCAGGAGGCCTCAGTCTCGAGAGGGTGAAAGAGGTGGCGAGCACGGGCGTGGACCTGATCTCGGTGGGCAAGCTGACCCACTCTGCGCCGGCCGTGGACCTCAGCCTGGAGTTCGAGGCGTAGGCCTGCAGAGCGGGGCCTCTTACGCCGCTACCCGCCGTGCCGGTCCTGTCGTTGCGCTGGTGTCGAGCTGTTTTAGGGCTGCCGTTATGCTGCCGTCCAAGGAGGCCCTTTCATGACGCGGCTAGATCGCCGCATCGCACTGTTTAGCATGCTGCCGGTCGTGCTCGGCCTGGCGGTCGTCCCCTGCCTGGCGGCTCAGGAGAACCTGGCGCTGAACCGGCCTTACGTCTGCAGCGATGACCTGCTACTCGGCTGGACGGGGCTGACTGACGGCGTAACCGACTCCGATGCCGCGCCGGGATGCTTTGCCACCGGCCTGTCCACGCGCTATCCGAAGCGGGTGATCATTGACCTTGGCGCGCTTTGCACCGTGAGCCGCATCAACGTCATCAACAGCCGCAACGGCAATACCCGGCACGTGGCGCTCCACGTCTCGCCTGACGCCGCGACCTATGAGCAGCTCCGCGAGTATATCTTCCCCGCGGAGGGGGTCCAGACCCTCGCGCACAGCTTCACTCCGCGGAAGGCGCGCTACGTTAGACTGACCATGCATGATACCTGGGGGACGGGGGCTCAGGGCGCGGACTGTCTGTTCCTGCGCGAGATCCAGGTACTTGGCGATCCTCCGCCCGCGGGGACGGGAGTCAGTGGCCGGGAGGAGTTGCGCCTGGCGCGTGTCCAGCCGCAGTTCACCCGCACGCCGGCGGTGGTGCTTTTTCGGCGCTATGGCCTCGTCGAAGACCGCAAGCTGCGTATTGGTGTCCTGGGAGACAGCCTGGCAGCCGTGACCACGCAGCAGGCCAGGCCTTGGCCAGAACTGCTTCCGGCCCTCTTCAAGCCCCGGCTCGGAGGGGGAGAGGTGGAGCTGTATAACTTGGCCGCGGAGCAGCAGCGGGCGGCAGATGGGCTGGCGGTGATCAAGCCTCTACTGGGAACGCCGCCGGTGGACCTGCTGGTCCTGACGTATGGACGTGATGCGGCCCTCGCCGGGGTACCGGTGGTGGATTTTCGTAACTCTTGGCAAGACCTGGTCGCCGAGCTGCTGGAGATGCCCGCGCTGCTGGTGGTGCTGACGCCGCCGCCGCTGGTGCAGGAGACCGGCGCCGCCGGGCGTTCGGTCCTGGCCTACGCGCAGGTGCAGGAGGACTTGGCGCGTCAGTACGGTCTGCCCGTGGTGCGGGGTGGAGCAGCGTTGGCGGCCACGCCGGATCCGCTGGCCTGCTTCCAGGGGGCGGGGCTCTCTGCGGCCGGCCACGCCGCTCTGGCCGAGGCGCTGCAACGGCTGTTGTGGGACGCGGAATGACTCCGCGCCACCAGACACACAGGGAGGAACAAGAATGCGCAGTACGCTATGGGGAATGCTTGTGGGCCTGGCTCTCTTCTTTCCGGGGACCGTGTTGGTCCAATGGCTGGTTACGCGGCTGGGACTGTACCAGGCGGTGACCTTGACCGATAGCTGCCTGGTGATGATCATGGTGCTATTGACGATTGCCATTTTCCAGCAGCGGGCGCTACTGCGGCGGCCTGCGAGTGGGCGCGAGGAATCCGGGGAGGTGCGCAAGGCAGCCGGGCACCGGACCTCGCGATACGAAAGTGATTTGCGAACGCGGAGGTAGAGACACGCAGCCTGGTGTGCATGGACGGAGGCCATTGTACGTTCTTAACCATCTGATCCGTGAGGGCCGGTGGTGTCAAGAGTGCCGAATGGACGATCAACCGGCCGAAGGCGGTTGTGGGCCATAGCCGCAATAATCGCTTAATCGGCTTGAGGCTGGCCCGGAAAATGTATCCAACCGGGGCTTCAGACGGGACACCTGCACTTCCACCAAACATCACGTGTTATCACACCTAGTATGATCGACACCCACGTACATCTAAACCATTCCGACTTCGCGGACGATGTTCCCGCAGCCCTGGACCGTGCGGCGCAGGCTGGAGTGCAGGCGCTGATCGTGGTGGGGTATGACCTGGAGTCGAACCGCGACGCGTTGTCCCTCGCGGCTACCCACTCTCACGTGTATGCTACCATCGGCTTGCACCCGCACTGCGCTGGCACGCTGGACGAGGGGGTGCTCGGTGAACTGCGGCGCATGGCCCGGGAGCGGAAGGTGGTGGGCATCGGGGAGACGGGGCTGGACTACTACCGCATGCTGTCGCCACGAGAGAGTCAGCGAGCCGCCTTCCGGGCCTTGATTGAGTTGGCGCAGGAGACGCAACTGCCGCTGGTCGTGCACAACCGGGAGGCTCATGACGAGACTCTGGAGGTGCTGGAGGCGTGCGCCAAGGACTGGCCTCTGGTGATGCATTGCTTTTCCGCAGACGAGGCCTTCGCCAGCGAGTGCCGGGAACGAGGGTACTACGTGGGCCTGGGAGGGACGCTGACCTATCCGGGCTCGGAGGAGCTCCGACGCATCGTGGCGGCCTATCCGGGGCGGCGCCTGCTGTTGGAGACAGACGCGCCGTGGCTGGCGCCGCAGGAGGAGCGCGGGAAGCGCAACGAGCCGGCATACCTGAGAAAGGTCGCCATCAAGCTGGCTGAGATCCGGGGGGAGTCACCGGAAACCATCATCACACGGACGACGGCTAATGCGCGGCGCCTCTTCAAGCTGGAGGCCAGGAGATGAGAGGCCGGGCGCGCGGGATGCGTGTTGTGTTGCCAGAGCAGGAACGGCGGGTGGCGCCGGTACGCTGGCCGTATGTGCCAGCGGTAGTACTGGCCGGGCTTCTACTTGTCGGCGGGTGCCAGCGCTCGGCGCATACGCCTCCCAGCCTGGAGTTCACTCGCTACCGGGTGAACGTGGATGAGAAGCGGGGGGTAGCGCGGGTGGTGGGTGAGATCGCAAACCGGGGGACAGCGCCGGTACACGAGGTGGAGGTCCACGCCACGCTGATCGGGACCACCGGAAGCGAGCGGGGCCGGAATATGGTGCGCGTACGCAACCTGCAGCCCGGCGAGCCGTGCGCCTTTGCCCTGAACGTGACTACCCACGGCCCAGTGAGCAACGTGCAGTTGACGTGGGCGCTGCCCGGGGAGGACGTCGATCGCACGAGTCAGGGGGAGGCGGGCCAGCCCTAGGTCAGAGGAGGGGGCCGGGGGGGAAGGCAGTCGCGAAACGCGTGAGCGGGCGGAGATGATTCGCAGACAGGCAGTTTCCGCCTCTACGGGAACGGCCCGGAGACCCAGCGCGCCAACCACCGCCGGGCGCGATGAATCGCACCCCTACGGGAACGGCGCGGAGACTTGCCGCGCTGTGGGATAGCTCTCCTCGGCGGGGTAGGAGCCGAGGATCTTGAGGAGGGCACAGTGCTCGCGAAGCGCCCTTAGCGCTTGCTGCACTTGCGGCTCCTGGTGGTGGCCCTCGAAGTCCACATAGAACACATACTGCCAGAGTTGCCCGCGCGTAGGACGAGACTGG
>JAAYIR010000145.1 GCA_012523355.1 candidate division WS1 bacterium | reverse complement strand
TCCTGCATCCTCCACTCCCCTCCGACTATCGTTCCCCAGACTTTGCCTGTGAGCTTCTCGCCGGCGAAGGGCGTGGCGCGACCCTTGGACTGGAACTGCGAGGGGTCTACGGTCCAGGATTTGTGCAGGTCCAGGATGGTCAGGTCCGCCGGTTGGCCAGGCTCCAGGCACAAGGGACAGACACCTTTTCGCGGCGAAAAGGTGTCTGTCCCTTCCTCCACCCGCCCTTCCTGGAAAGAGGACATTCCCCTTTCCAAAATTCGCGCCGGATTCGTCGAGAGCTTGGCCAGGGCGTGGCGCAGGGTCAGGCGGCCGGAGTTGACCAGGTGCGTGAGGACTACGCCCACGCAGGTCTCCAGGCCGGTGATGCCAAAAGGCGCCTCCGCGAGGCCACGGGCCTTCTCCTCCGGCGCGTGCGGCGCGTGGTCGGTAGCCAGGACCTGGATGACATTGCGTTGCAGCGCCTCGATCAGCGCCAGCCGATCACGCTCCTCGCGCAGCGGAGGATTCATCTTGGCCTCCGCGCCCCAGCGGCGCACGGCCTCGGTGGTCAGTGTGAGGTAGTGCGGCGCGGTCTCGGCGGTCAGGGCCTCGAAGAAGGGCCCGGCCCGCAGATGGCGCAGGAAGTCCACGGCATCGGCGGTCGTCAGGTGCAGTATATGCAGCCGCCCCTGCCCCTCGGCGGCCTCGGCCCAGTGCAGAAGCGCCTGAGCTTCGGAGGCGGGATTCTGTCCCGGAAGCCCTAGCTCCTCCGCCACCGGCCCAGCGGTTACCACGCCGTTCGCGCTCAGATGGCGTAGCTCCAGATGCGCCAGGAAGGGGAGGTCTGCCTGGTGCGCTCGGCGCAGGACCTCGCCCATCTGAGAGGCCTCCTGTAGCGGGAAGGCGTCGTCGGTGACGGCCACGCAGCCGGCCTCGCGCAGCGCCGTGAAGTCGGTCAGCTCCTCTCCCGCATTGTCCACGGTTGCTGCCCCCGCGATCAGCACCCGGCAGCGGGCCTCGCGGGCGATCTGCTCCTGGAGGGCAGCGATACGCTCGGGACGGTCCAGGGCGGGGGTAGTGTTGGGCATGGCGCAGACCGTTGTGAAGCCACCCGCCACCGCCGCGCGGGTGCCGCTAACCAGGTCCTCCTTGTACTCCTGGCCAGGCACGCGCAGGTGCACATGCAGGTCCACCAGCCCGGGGCAAACGATCAGGCCCGGCAGGTCTACGACTTCACCCTCCGGCTCGGCCTCACCGGAAACCACCCACTTGATCCGCCCGTACTCAAGGCAGAGCGTGCCCGGGGCTTCCCGCCCGCTGTGAGGATCAAGCAGCAAGGCACGGCGTAGGGTCAGAGGCCCCTGATCCTCTTGGCGGTTGCGAAAGGGGGCCGCTTCTGAAGAAACGGCCCCCTGGTCCTTGCTGTGTACGGGATCTACACTCATCTCATTTGACGATGACCAACACCTGGTCTACCTGACCCTCGCGTTCGCCGTCAGTCACCTGAAGGGTCACGAGGTACTGCCCCGCGCGCTGATAGCTCCAGGTCGCCTGAGGTCCCAGGGCGTCAATGTTGAGACCAGCAACGGAGTTGAAGCTCCACTGGAAGTTGGGTTTCACCCCTGGCTTCTGCGCCGCGGACTCAAAGGTTAGCTGCTCCCCCACCGCGGCATTGCGCACCCGCTCGCCCTGGATCTTGGCAATCAGCGGCGGATTCTCCTGCTTGAGATAGAGCTGGGCCAGCTGTACAGTGCCGGTGGTGTTGCCAGTGACCACGGCGCCGGTGAGTTGGCCCTCGGCGAGGTTGGAGGAGAAGTTGAACTGAGACAAGGGCACCACAATACGCACCCATCCGCCCGTGGTCGGGGCATAGGGGTTGATGTCCAGGGTCCCCGAGTCCATCTGCCCCTGGTCGGTGAGCAGAAGAACACGCACCTGAGTGATAGTGCCGTTAGCGTCGAATCCTGAGCGGCCAAAGGCGCCCCGACGGCTGGACCTGCCCCAGCTTCCACGCCGGCTGCTACGGCGCCCGAAGGTGCTGCCCGGGGCCCCTCCCGGAGTGATCCCTGCCTCAGGGGGAGGAGGTGCCTCCCCCTCAACCCCTCCCGCCGCCTCTGGTCCGGGCGCCGGAGGCGGGCCTTCCACGGGCGGGCCCTCCACGGGTGGCGCATCGGCACCCGGAACACCAGGCTGGCCCGGTGCAGCCGGCTGGCCAGCAACCCCGGGCTGGCCGGGTTGGCCGGGAACGCCAGGGAACCCCGGAGCGCCAGGAAATCCGGGCCCACCGGGACCTGTCTGCTGCGCCCGAGTCACACGCAGGATGAGAACCACCATGGTCTCCTCGGGCTTCTCCGCGCTAACCCCCAGGGCCAGTGGTGTCCCCAGGCGCAGGAATCCGCCCTCAAAGAAACTGTTGGTGGTAACGTCCAGCACGGGCTGGTCCAGGTACCTGATGGTACCGGCCGCGACCTTGCCCGATCCCCAGGGGGCGAGGGTTAGGCCCTGAGCGGAACCGGTGTAAATCGGCAGGGTGCCTGCCGCCTCTGCTCCGACTACCAGGGTCAGGATCGCCACCACGGTCACAACTGCGCACACGGTAGATTTCATGGTCTCCACCTTCTCATGCCCTGCGGCACGGACCCAGTTTCGGGACACAGACATTGTACCATCTGTCGGCCCAACCCGCAAGCGGCGCCCATCTACTCTCCACTTGCCGCCAGAAAGGCCAGGCCCAGCTGATTATTCAGTAGCATGCCCTGGCGAGTCGGCCGCCAGAGGTCTGCCGCTACCTCCAGCAGGCCTGCGGCTTGCATCTCCTCCGCGACGGGAGTCAGCGCAGCGACCGCCGGCGCGCCAAACTCCGCGCGCAAGGCCAGCAGGTCCGCGCCTTCGGCCATGCGCACCGCCAGCATCAGTCTTTCTCTGAGACGTTCCCCAGCTGGCAACGATTCCGCCTCTTCCACAACGCTCTGCCCCGCCGTCACACGCTTTACGTACGCTGGGACCTCAGCAAGGTTAGTCCAGCGGCGCCCTTGCCAGTAACTGGCTGCGCTGACCCCCAAGCCCAGGTACTCTCCGCCGCGCCAGTAGGTCAGGTTATGCCGGCACTGGAAGCCGGGCCGCGCGAAGTTGCTGACCTCGTAATGCTGGTAGCCCATAGCGGTCAGGGTGCGGTCCGTACACTCCCAGATCTCGACCGAGGTCTCCTCGTCCAGCGGCTCAATCTCGCCCCGTACTAGCCGCTCCCCGAGGGCTGTTCCCTTGGGTATTGACAACCCGTAGCAGGAGAGATGTTCTGGAGTCAGCACCGCCGCGGCCCTGATGTTCTTCCCCCACGTGTCGAGTGTCTGCCCGGGCAGACCGGCAATCAGGTCGAGGGAGAGATTCTGGCAGCCGGCGGCGCGCGCACAGGCCATTGCCATTATGGCCTCGTCGGCGGTGTGAATCCTGCCCAGCAGACAGAGCTCCTCGTCCTGGAAGGACTGCACGCCCAGGCTGAGACGGTTGACCCCAGCCGCGAAGAGAGTGCGCAGATAGCGCTCGTCCACGGTGCCAGGATTGGCCTCACAGGTGATCTCGGCGTCCGGGGAGACAGTGAAGCTCTCGCGGAGGAGGTCCAGCAACGCGGCCAGGTCCCGGACGGGATAGAGGGTGGGGGTCCCGCCCCCGAAGTAGATGGTCTGCACCTCCCGGCCCTGCACGGCCTCCGCCCAGAGGGCGATCTCCTGGCCCAGGGCCTGGAGGTAGACCGCCTGTTCTCCGGGTGTGGGGACGTGCGAGTTGAAGTCGCAATATGCGCACTTGTGCGCACAGAAGGGGAAATGGAGATACAGGGCGAGAAATTGAGGTAGGGGCATGACCGTCTTGCTCTCTACTCGTGCCCCCTCCTCTCCCCCAACCAGGCAATGACTTCGGCGATGGCATCCTCCGGAGTGGAGGCCCCAGCGGTCACACCCACGGTCTCCACCTCCGTGAACCATTCCGCTTGCAGCTCCGCAGCGGTCTCAACGTGATACGTGGGGGTGCCCGTACGGGCACAAATCTCCGCCAGGCGCCGCGTATTAGCGCTGTGGTAGCCACCTACCACGACCATCGCCGGCACGCGTTGGGCTAGCTCCAGTGAGGCCGCCTGGCGTTTGGTGGTCGCATCGCAAACAGTGTTGGCCACCTCCAGCTCCTGCACTCGCGGACGCAGGGCCGCCTCCAGCGCCTGGAGCGCCTCATAGGTCTGGGTGGTCTGGCTGACCACCGCCACCCGCGGGGCTAACTGCAGCGTCTCCAGGTCCTCGGGCGCCTGCACAATGGTGGCCTGTCCTCCCGTGTGCGCCACGATGCCCTGCGCCTCAGGATGATTGGGGTCGCCCAGCACCAGGACCTGGTAGCCCTGCCGGACGAACTCGGCGGCCTTCTCGTGCACGCGGCGCACGAAAGGGCAGGTGGCATCCAGCAGAGTGACCTGGCGCGCTGCTGCCAGCTCATAGGTGGCGGGACCGGCGCCATGCGCGCGGATCATCGCGACTGAGCCCGGCGGCAACTCCTGCGGATCCTCGCAGACTACCAAGCCCTGCTCAGCCAGACGCGCTACCGCCTGGGGGTTATGGATGAGGGGCCCCAGGGAATAGACCCGGTCGTGGTCCCGGGTGGCGGCCTCAGCCATCTCGAGCGCGCGTCGCACCCCAAAGCAGAAACCGGCATTCTCAGCGAGGATGATATTCATGCTAACGGAAGCTGCAGGTTGCGCAGCCGCAACCGGAGGCTAGGACTTGCGGGTGCGGACCAGTAGCACAAGCCCCGACCAGGTCTCTTCCCGTGCGCAAAGCTGCTTTGCCAGGGATAGAGCCTCTTCGGCCAGCGATTCGGCATACTCCTGGGCGCCGCTGAGGCCCAGGAGCGCCGGATAGGTCTGCTTGCCGGCGGCGGCGTCCAGGCCGGCGGGCTTGCCCAGCTCCTCGGCGTCACCGGTCGCGTCGAGGAGGTCGTCGGTCACCTGGAACAGCAGCCCCAGCTTCTCCGCGTAGCGACCAGCCAATTCCACCTGTCCTGCGGGTGCGCCGGCCAGAATCGCCCCCGCTCGTGCTGCGCCGATAAACAGTCGAGCCGTCTTGTGGAAGTGGATGTAGGCCAGCAGGTCGTCGTCCGGAGGCAAGGTCTCGCCCACCAGGTCCGCGGCCTCGCCGCCGATGACCCCCTCCGCGCCCAGCGCCGCCGCGAACTCCGCAATCACCCGCACCACCCGCTCCGGCGGCGTCTCGGGTCGCTCCGCCTGCCGTGCCAACGCCGCGAAGGCCGCGATGATCAGCGCATCCCCCGCCAGCAGAGCCGTGGCCTCGCCAAAGGCCACGTGGCTCGCCGGCAGCCCGCGGCGCAGGTCGGCATTATCCACCGCGGGGAGGTCGTCGTGGATGAGCGTGGCCGTGTGCACGATCTCGAAGGCACAGGCGGTGGGCATTACGGCCCCGGGTGCCAGGCCATAGGTCGCAGCCGCCTCGCGGACCACCAGCGGACGCACACGCTTGCCAGCCTGCAGAGAATGGTGCAGCGCCGGACCGAGGTTCCCGGCCAGCGGTGAGACCTGGGGCAAGAACTCGGGCAGTGCCCGATCTACCTCAGCCGACGTAGACTCAAGCAGGGCCCGAACATGCGCAATGGCGGAAGTGGCATCTGTCAAATGATCACCAGCAGACTTCTGGGTGTGGGAACGAGTTCTGCCAGCCCGGGCCAGGCACAACCTCTGCTCCGGCTTCATCTTGCGGGGGTCAGGTCGGGTCCCGTCTTCTGCCCGACCAGCACTTCGCCCGGGACGGCGGCCTCCGCAATCTCGGTCTGTAGCACCACAGACCGCACCAGCTTGTCATTCTCCCAGGTCTGCTTGAGGCGGGTGCGCTTGCGCCCTGGCTGACCAGAAGTGAGGCTCCGCTTCTCGCCCTGGGCCAAGGTAGCGGTTAGCGTCTGCTTCGGCGGCACGGTGTAGACCTGTTCCTTGGTTACCTCCTTGATGGTGACCACCCGCACCGCCGGTACGGTAACCTTGATTTCCAGCGTCTTGCCCACCGGTGGCAGCCCCCGCCGCAGAGCAGGGGTAGCAGCCAGCAGCTCTGCCCGGGAGACGGCAAATTGCTCTGCTATTCGCTCCAGAGTATCCTCGCGTTTCACCACGTAAGGATAGGACTCGGTGCTGCCCTTGAGCAGCCGTTCCACCGCCTGAGCCACGTCCGTCAGGACATGAGACGGCGGCACCTGAAGATCCTGAAGTTCCACGCGGTTGGCCAGCCGCTGGGGTTCCACCAGCTTCTCTCCACTGCCCAAGAAGCGAGACTTGAGCACCTCCAGCGTCTTCTCCGCAGTATCCCGGTCAGAGAGCAGCACCAGGGGGTGACCCTCAACACTGATGGCGGTAGCCGGCACGAGTACCGTCAGAACCGGTTTGAGGCGCGCGGCGGCGTCCTGCACGGAGAGCGGCTGATCGTCTCCCATCGGCCGATCCTCCTCCGTCCAGCGCTCACGGAAAGTGGCGCCTGCTAACGGCCCCTGGGGACCACTGAGCAATGCCAGACGCACCTGCTCAGCGGCAGACTTGCTGTCGGTGAAGCAGACTACCTTGCCGTCCACCAGGATGGCGCGTCCTATGTGCCGACGCTGCCCAAACAACATGGCCAGTATCAGCACCACCAAGGCCAGGAGACAGAGGAACAGGCCGGCGCGATAGAGACGGAGAGCGGCCTCTAGCCGTTCGTACCGCCGATCACGCCCGGTGTCGAGGAGGCGGCGCCGCGGGGTGTCCGGGGATCGCCGCCCACGCCCAGGTTCAGCCGTAAGCTGATCCAACTCAACCAGCGCTTTATCCTGCCGGGACCGTCTCTGTGCCCGGCCCGGCCGCTAGCTCCCGACGCAGGAGCGTAGCGGCCTGACGCACCTGTTCCTTGTGCCAGGCCGCGTAGTCCGTGGCTGCGTCGGGCGAGGGCGCAGGGAGCAGCACATCTGGCCGTAGCCCCCGTTTGGCCTTGTCGTCCGGCCAGTTCTCGCTCAGGTCGTGCAGCTTGGGCGTCAGGTAGATCGCCGTAGATAGTATCAAGGCCGAGCCATCGTTCAACTTGAGCACGGTCTGCACCTTCGACTTACCGAAGGTACTCGTTCCCACAATTTTGGCCCGTCCACGATCTTGCAGCGCGCCACTGACAATCTCCGAGGCGCTTGCCGTGCCCCGATCCACCAGCACGACCATAGGCAGATCCGGGGGCACAATCTGGCCGGGAACGACGTTGTAGGGCTGCGGCTGTGCTCCTCGCTCCTGCACCAGCACAATGGGACCCTCCTTGAAGAAGAGGCTGCCCACGCTGATAGCCTGATCCAGCAGCCCGCCTCCATTCATGGACAGGTCGAAGACCAACCCCGTGATCTTCTGGCTAAGGAGCTCCTGCAAGGCCTCGCGGGCCTCCCGATCCGCTTGCTTGTTGAACATGCGCAGCCAGAGATAGCCGATATTGCCGGGCAGAATCTCGGTCTCGACCACCGGTACCTCGACCTTGGCCCGGGCCACGGATATCTCCAGCGGCTCTACGACTCCCTCGCGCCTGAGGCTCAGCGTTACCGTGGTTCCGGCACGCCCCTTGATCAGGTCCACCACCTGTTGCAGCGACTGATCTGCCGTGGGCTTGCCGTCAACCGCCACCACCACGTCTCCCTGGCGCACCCCCGCCTTCGCCGCCGGGCCTTCCGGGATCACGGACATGATGATGATCCGCGCCGGCTTGTCCGCACCGGGGCGCTCCTGCTCCATCCAGGCGCCGATGCCCTCAAAACTGCCCTCAGTCTGGCTGCAGAAGTCCTGGAACTGCTTCGGTTCCAGGAAATGGCTGAAGGGATCCTCCAGGGCCCCCACCATACCACGAATGGCGCCGTAGGTGAGCTGCGTCTGATCCTCGACGGGGTATACGTAGAAGCTGGTGATCCTGTTGTGGACTTCCCAGAAAGTGGCCAGCGGCGCCAGATTGGCAGAGGTCGGGATGTCAACCTCTGGCTGGGCCTCGGTCAAGCCGGGCATCCACTGCGCAATATGTGCGGCCAGCCCATATAGCGAGGCGTTGCGGGCCCCCAGGCCCGCCGCGAAAGACAGCGCCATTAGCGCTATCGCCACCACTACCGTCCACATCCGATACGACTGATTATTCATGTGTTGAGCCTCTGCAGACTACCGATATCCGTTCCTCTGTCCTGAGCCTAGTACGCCATCGGATTCACAAAATTGCCGTTCTTCAGCACGCTGAAATGCAGATGCGGCCCGGTGGACATGCCGGTTGAGCCCACGCGAGCAATGACCTGCCCACGCTTGACCAGTTGGCCCTCGCTGACCAGGATCGAGCTGCAGTGGCAATACCAGGTATGCAGACCACTGCCATGGTCAACTGCCACGGTCTGACCGTAAGCCCGCATCCAACCGGTCTTGATGACCAGTCCCTTGTCTGCGGCCTTTATCGGCGTGCCATGGGGTGCGGCGATGTCCACACCCGTGTGGAGCTTGTACACCCCGGTGATGGGATGCAAACGCATGCCAAAGGGGCTGCTGATGCGTCCGGGAGCCGGCTTGAGGAAGGAGCCGCTCCATGTGCCCTGGTAAGTTCCTGCATAACCTCCGCCTGAGCCACCGCGCATGCGGGCCCGGATCATAGACCGGACCTCGTTCTCTTCGCTCTCCATAGCCGCCAAAGCCTCTTCAGCGGCGGAGCGCTTCTTGTTGGCGTCGGACAGAATCTCGCGCACTTCCGCCCGCCGGCTGCGAACTGTGGCCTCGTCCCTGGCAATCTGCGCGACCAGAGCGGCGCGCTGCCGTTCCTGCGAGGCCAGCCGCTTACGCTTGGCCTCGCACTGTGTCTCCAGATTGGCCAGCCGATTGAGCATATACTCGTCCTGATTGGCCATGGCTTGCACCGCATTCTCACGATTGGCAAAATCTGAGAAGCTGTCAGCCTGCAAGACCACATCCAGGTAACTACTCGGTCCTGCACGGTACAATGCCAGGAGATGGGCCTGGACATCTGTCTTGTG
Source organism: candidate division WS1 bacterium (assembly GCA_012523355.1). Lineage (GTDB taxonomy): Bacteria > Armatimonadota > Zipacnadia > Zipacnadales > Zipacnadaceae > Zipacnadum. The sequence continues at coordinate 9,228 of JAAYIR010000145.1, read as the reverse complement.
CTGAGCAATCCGCTTCTCCAGGCGTTTGAGCTCCGCCTGAGTGGCCGCAAGCTCCTTGCGCGTCGAGGCCAATTGCCCCTTGGCCGAGCGCAGGCGCCCTTGGACCCGGGAAAGCTCATCCTGCGCCTGCCAGAGGCGCTGGGTGGCGGAAGCCTGCTCTTTCTTGATGGTCCGAATCTGCGCTTGCACCCGCTCCTTGCGACCCAGCAGGTGGTTGAGCCGCGAGCGCAGATTGTCGGCGCTAGCAGGTGCCAGCACGCCAATCAACACGGCGGCCGCCAACACCAGCGCCCCGAAACGATGTGTCAAACGATTTCTCCTCCTGTTCATCGAACCGCGATCCTCCCCTGCTTGGATGGTCGCCAGGCCGTTCCGGTTCCACAGCTCCGCGCCGGTTACCACCAGCGCCGCACCGATCGGCTGCTCCAGCGCCACAGGCGGCTGGCTACCCACAATGAGGCCCCGGCAATCGCGAGATTAGTCAGCGCGCTCTCCATCTGGCGCTCCACTTGTCTGCGCGGCACAAACGTCCATTGCTCCAGCGGAATCCACCGCGGCACGTCCTCCCCCAGCCGGTAGGCGTATACCCAGCGCTGCCCGTGGGCTTCCTGGGTGATTGCCTGGCCTCGCTCATCCTCGTAGGCCACATAGGCGCGATGCAGCCAGACGTCCCGGATGACCAACAAGAGTATCGCAAAGGCTCCCGTGATGGTCACCACGGTGAGCCACATCCCCTGCAGCGTTCCCCACCAACCCCACATCATCAGTCCGTTCGCCAACGGCAGGCCCAGCCCCGGGAGCATCAAGCCTGCCACTACCGCCAGAGTCCTGCCCCGCACCCGTTCCCCACGCTGCGGATCATGCCACCGAAGCACCACCTCCGGTCCCGGAGGTGGCCCCACGGGGCGGGACCGGTCCTCTCGGGCGTAGGCCGGCGGAGGCACCTGTGCCCCTCGCCAGTGCCGCGGTCCCCGCGTCGTTCGCACTCCAGTAGCCTGCATGGTTTCTCCCCCATGACGACAACCGGATGTCCTTACCAGCGCACGAACTCCCTAGACTTCCTGCAAGTATCTCTGTAGCCCGATCAGACTCCCCAGGACCCCAAAAAGGGACCCCATCAGCACCAACCCTATCCCCAACGCCACCATGAGTTCCGTGCTCTGTACCGGTCGAATGAAACCCAGATTGCTGCTAATCAGCGAGGCCAGGTAGGCATATCCGGGCAAGAGCAACGCCGTGGCCACTATTCCACCAGTAGTCCCCTGGAACCAGCCCTCCAACAGGAAGGGCCAGCGAATGAACCAGTTGGTGGCGCCCACAAGCTGCATGATCCGCACCTCGCGGCGCCGCGCATAGATAGTCAGACGAATGGTCACGCTCACCAGCAGGAGCGAGGCCGTCCCCAGAATGATCACTGCCACCAGCCCGGCCAGCTTGATTCCCCGCGCAAGCTTCAAGAGCTTGGTCGTGGTCTGCTGCGCATAGCGGGCCTCTGCCACGCCAGGGATCTGTTCAGCCTGCTCAGCGATGGCCTCAATGTCATCAGGCTTCACCGGCACTACGCGAAAGGCATCCGGCAACGGATTGCCCACGCGTGACAGGGTGGAGAAGTCGAGCCCCCAGCGCTGCGCCAGACCCTCCAGAGCCTCGGCTTTGGGCACGAACCTGACTGCCTTGACGCGCTCGTTAGCCCGTAAGCTCTTCTCCACCTCCGCGCGCTTGGCGTCCTTGGCCAGGTCCACAGTAATCTCCACCGCCGCCGCCTGCTGCATGGCCTGCGCCTGCAGATTATATGCGGTAAGCACGAACACCCCCAACACGCACAGGGCCACCGATATGTTAGTAATCGCCGCGCCGGTGATAGCGCCGTTGCGTAGAATCGCGCTCCAGGCCTGGGAGATCAGAAACTGCGCGGTGTTAAGCCGCATCGTAGCTGCCTCCCGTTTTCTCGTCCCGTACCACCACGCCCTGTACCAGAGCCACCACCCGCCGCTGCATGGCATCCACAATGTGCGTGTCGTGCGTCGCGCACAGCACGGTCGTGCCGCGGTCTGCAATGTCGCACAGGAGCTGCACAATGTTCAGCGAGATGACCGGATCCAGGTTCCCCGTAGGCTCATCAGCCAGCAAGAGCGGCGGCGTGTTTACCAGTGCGCGGGCGATACAGACACGTTGTTGTTCGCCACCGGAGAGCTGATCCGGATAGGCGTCCGCCCGGTCCGCCAGTCCCACCAGCTCCAACACCAGAGGCACCCGATGGTGCTTATCCCGCTTCGTTGCCCCGATTACGTCCAGAGCAAAACCCACGTTCTCCCAGACTGTCTGCATGGGCAGCAGACGGAAGTCCTGAAAGACCACCCCGACCTTGCGGCGAAGCAGCGGAACGCGGTGGCGCGGGAGTTGGCTGACATCGTGTCCATCCACGATCACCTGGCCACGGGTAGGCTCCAGCTCCCGGTAAATCAGTTGCAGCAGCGTGGACTTGCCGCTGCCCGAGGCACCGGTGATGAAGGCGAACTCGCCGCGTTCGAAATGCAGATCCACGCCGCTGAGAGCCTGAATGCCCTTCGGATAGGCGACGCTTACATCTTGTATGTGAATCATGCTTCAGCCTCAACTTCAGAGAGGCGGTGAATCGTGCCGCAAATCGGTAGTACCTGAGATAATCAATGCAAATTATACCAAAAAGGGTTCCCCGGAACAACCGAGCGGCGCGGGCGGGGTCCCGGGGCACGGCTCCCCGTGAGCAGTCGAGCCCGTTTCTGGCGCCGCACGAACCTGGCGCCGCGGATAGCCGAAGGGGCAATCCCCCCCCAGAGGCATACAGGCCGGACCACCCAATGCTTGTGCTTATGGAGAAGAACCACCTCGGAATTGCCACTACAGGGGATCGGAGTTACTCCCATGGCTTGTTGACAGGGGGCCGTCAATGTCTTATCATGGAAATCGCGGTATCCCCTTCCCCGCCCTGGGGAACAGGAGGCTAGAGGCACTATAATGTGGCGCTACTTGCTGCTCACGCTAATGCTATTCTCAATCGTCGCTCTGGTCGGATGTTCAGGAGCCGGCTCCGGCCTCAATATGGCAGGCGGAGGCACCACCACGGCGCCCGTTGATACGGGCTCTGATACCCCTATCCCTCCGGTCACTCCGGTCATTCCGCCGGGCGGTGGCAGCTACCCTCCAGCCCCGCCCTCTTAGTGAGGCAGGGTCTGTCTAACCTTCCACTATCTCCTGTGCCACGGGACGGCCTTCATCCATCCCGAGACTTGCGGCTACCTCCTCCAGCACGGTGAAGTTGCGCTCCGCGGCCTGGCGCAGTCGCTTGGCGGCGTCCGCATGTGAGCCCTTGCTGGCCTCGCGCGCCTGCCACACTTCCTCAACCACTATCCGTAGCCGCTGACCAGTCACCTGCTCGAGCGGCAGCACCCTCTGCCCGGCTTCCTGGGCGAAGGCATACACCTTGGGGTCATAGGCCAGCCCCACCGCCGGTGTTTCCTGGGCGGCAGCCAAGATCAACCCGTGCAGCCTCATGCTCACCAACAACTCCAGGCGGCTGATGAGGCTCAGCATTTCCGCGGGCAGAAGAGAGGTCTGCAGTACCAGCGGCTCATGCTCGCAGGCGGCGGCAATCCTCCAGGCCAGGGTCCGGTCCTCCGGCTGGAAGGGCAGAAGCAGAGCGCGCACCCCGAGTACCCCCGCCAGATGATCGCACAACTCCACCGCCGCCTCCCATGGCTCCTTGCTCCCCCAACCCCGCATGGTCAGTCCGACCACCGGTTCACCCCGCTGCACTCCCCAGGCGCTCAGGAGCTTCTCGCCAATCTCCGGGGCCGCCGGCTTCAGCAGCAACGCCAGGTCGGCGGCTTGGCTGGCTCGTGCAGGTGATACGCCCAGGCTTTGCGCCAGCCGCAGCGACTCGGCATCGCGGACGACCACCGCCCGGGCCGCCTCCAGTGCCCGCCTGACCGAGCGCTTCACCCCGGGGAAGGGAAGGAAAGGCCCCAGTCCCTGCCCCAGGATGACATACGGGGTACCGCGCCAGCGCGCCAACTCCAGAATGCTGAGGTAATAGAACAGGGACAGTTGCGAAGTCACGTTCTGGAGCAACCCCCCGCCGCCGCTGATGAGCAGGTCCGCTCGTCCCATCTCCTCCCAGAGCTGCAGCAGGGAATCGCGCGAGACGGCCGGCACACCATATGCCGACTCGGTGGTGGCGGGCTTGTCCGACAGCACGACCGGTGTCCAATCCGGATGCCGGGTGCCCATCTCTTGCACGAGCGCCGCCAGGATGGCCTCGTCACCCAAATTGTCAAAACCGTAATAACCGCTGATCAGCACACGCATTGAGGTTCTCCTCCAACCGACACCAGGAGTTTCGACGCCGGTGCGGCGTCTCCCTTCGTTGCCGGGCAGGCAGCCATTCACTTCCGTCTCCTCGCGCTCCCGCGGGCGCTCCCTCAAGTCTGCTCCTGCTTGCGGCAGCTAATGTCCCTGCCTAGCTCAGCCACACCTCACCTCTTCCGGCGTCAGCTCCAGCAGGAACCCGTGCCGCGGCACCGTGCGCAGGGGAAGTTTCTGGCCAGGCGGCAGGGCACTGCGCAGGCGGGCCGCCAGCTTGCTGCGGTGCCAGTGGATTTGCTGCGGCTCGACGATCTCATCGGGGCCCCACAGGACTGCATACAGGTGATCATAGGAAAGACAGCGCCCGGGCTGTGCGGCCAGCGCGTGGAGCAGCTTGAACTCCGCCGGACGAAGCGGCACCGCCTGCCCGTGGAAGACCGCCCGGTCCGGCCGCCCCGCATCCAGCAGCAGCACAAGCTTGGCCCGTGCCAGCCCTGGCTCTTCCCCAACCGGAGACAAGGGCGGGCGCACACACTTCGAGCTCACTTCCGAGATCGGCTCCAGGGCCTCTTGCAGCGGCGGAATCTCCCGCCACTCGGTTTCCGGCAGCAGCTCCCGGAGCTGCCTGACCGGCAGGGCTTGCAGATCGCGCAGGCTGCGCAAGCCCGCCCCCATGAGCGCCAGCACACGATCGCGGTTCACTGCCCCCTCCAGGGCCCGGTACAGAGGCAACGCCTCCGCCGGGAGTCCGGCAGCCAGTTGCGCGGCCCAGGTCTGCGTCTCCTGTACACGCTCCGTCGGCCACCCGTAGAGCGCACCCATCTCCGCCGCGAGTCCGACCAGCCAGGAAACGGTGTCCGCAGCGCTCCCCAACCGTCCGATCGGCACGCCGGTGGCCTCCTCAACTTCCTCGGCGCTAGCCGCGCTGGCCCAGGCCAGCAGCGCCAGACTTAACCGCGCCGCTCGCGCCTTCTGCCAGGCCGAGCGGTCCAGGCTGTCGCGAAGCCTTTCCAGCAGAGGCAAGTCCTCTGCCCAAGCGTGTGGCCCCAGTGCCTCCCACCAATCTGATGTATCGGGGGCCTGTCCTGCCGGGCCAGGCCCCAGGGAGGCTATCTCCGCCGCCTCCGGAGTGGTAGCCGCCAGGTGGAGCAGGGCCAGAGGGCCTGGCGGTTCCTGCCCCTGGAGGTGATGGGCCAGCCAGTAGAACCCCTCCAGACTCGCCCCGCTCACCGCCGCCAGCCGTCCCAGGGGGGTGACTTGCAGGCGGCCGGCGGGCTCGCCTGCCGCCATCAGGCCGTGGCGCACCGCCGAATGCAGGGCTCCCTGTAGCGCTGGCGGCAGCTCCGAGGCCTCCCCTTCGCCGCGTGCATGGGCCGTGAAGGTCTGCCGATAGAGCCTTAGCATGCCCTCCTCCTCCGTCTCGCCGCCACAAAGCAGCGCCAGTTGTGTCAGCGAGGGGAGCCGCCCCAGCGCGGGCTCCAGCGGCTCAAACTCCCCCTGGACATATCGCCGCAGCAACGCCTCCTGTTGAAACTCCGACTCGGCAATCAGGATCGCGCGACCAAAGCTGTCGCCCTGCCCCGGACGACCGGCGCGTCCCCCCATGTTCTCAAATTCGGCACGGCTGACGGACACCAGTACCGCGCGCCCTGGCCCGGCCGGGCCTTCCCAGCGCTCGGAGGCCAGTATGGCATTCTTCGCCGGCAGGTTCACTCCTACCGCCAGGGTAGAGGTGCTGCACAGCAAACCGATTTCCCCGGCGGCAAAACCTGTCTCCAGTAGACGGCGATCCTCAAACTGCAGGTCGCTGCTGTGGAAGCCCACCCCGGTGAGGAGGGTCTCGCGCAGGCGGCGGCGAACCGCGGTGGGCGGCAGGGCCGCGAGCTTCTCCAGGGTCTCCTCGGCGGGGGGCAGGGGGGAAGCGTCGCAGAGGCGCTGGGCCATGTGGGCTGCTGTTCGCCGGTCACGCAGGAACAGCAAGGTTGGCTCCCGCTGCCCGGCAAACTGGAGCGCCAGAGCCGCCGCGGCGCCCTCCCAGCTCTCGGCCGACGCCAGGCCCCAGCGCTCCTCACCCGTCTCGCCGGAGTTCTGCGCGCGATAGCGGTAGACTCCCTCGGCCCAGACTCCCTGCCGCAGTTCCACGGGTCGTTCACGAATCTCCAGCTTCTCGGCGCGCAGCCACGCGGCAACTGACCCGGGATTGTCTACCACCGCGGAAAGGCCCACGATCTGCACCTCCGGAGCCGCGGCCAGCAGATGTGCCAGGGTGATTTCCAGCGTCGCGCCGCGCTCCGCGTCGCCGAGCATCTGCAGCTCGTCCACTACCACGCAGCCCACTGCACTCGCCACCCCCGGGGAGAGGTTCAGGAGATAATGCGCCTTCTCCGGCACCGCCACTGCCAGATCGAAGTCCCCCCGCAGCAGCGCCGGGTCATCATGCCGCCGATCCCGTGTGGAAATGATCACCCGCAGACCCAGGCGAGCGTAGCTCCGGCGGAGCACGCTGAACTTCTCCTCGGCCAAGGCCTTGGTGGGGACCAGATACAGCGCGCGCCTCCCGCGGGTTATGGCCTGCAGCGCCGCCATCTCTCCGACCATGGTCTTGCCCGCGCCGGTCGGCGCGAAGAGAATGAGACTGCCACCGCGCAGAAGATCGGTCTGTTGCAGGGCCTGAGCCTGGGCCGGCAACAACTCCGAACCATAGTTGCCCTCCCAGACCTCAAGCAGTGGCAGAGAAAGCCCAAACGCCTCCAAGGATCGAATCTGCATTACCCTCACCGCCCCCCGGTCGGTGCCAAGATGCGTTGCCCGACCACTGTGGCCTTGGCCCGAGTACCCCTTGCCCTAATCCTACTCCACCCGGCCGTCCACGTGGTCAATGGCCAGCATATAGAACAAACGTTCTTTTGTCAAGACCTTTGGCAGAATTTTCCGTCGCTTGCTGGAGGAAGTGGAGGCGATCCGGGAGGTACTCCGCGACCTGCGTGACACCCTGGGGCTGAAACGTAGCGTACGGCAGGCGAGACATGACATCGCCACCCGCTGCTCCATGCTCTGGGAGATGTTGATCGAGTTGGAGCCAAAGTACCTGCAGCGTTACGGCCGATGGCCAGAGGCGGTACTAGAGCTGCTGCAAGCGAGGGTCTCGGAGCTTCAGGGGCGCCTCGAGGCTATCGGGCAGATCGTGCGGGGCTCTACCGGCGACGGTAGCACCAGGGTCTAGTCCAGAAGCGGCTCATATAGCTCCCACAGGCGCTCTCCATACTCCGCCAGATCGTAGCATTTCACCGCGCGGGCCCGGGCCGCCCGGGCCAGGGCCTGAGCGCGCGCAGCATCCCCTGCCAAAGCCAGGATGCCCTTCGCCAGGGCCTGAGGGTCCGCTGGCGGCACCAGCAGGCCCGCCTCCCCATATCCCAGGAGTTCAGGCAACCCGCCACGATCCGTGCCGATGATCGGGAGCTGCATGGCCATCGCCTCGTGGACTGAGAGCGGATCTGCCTCAATCCGCGAGGGCTGTACGTACAGGTCCAGGAGGGAAAGCCAGGAGCGGATGTTGGTCTGCTTGCCAGCGAAGAGCACGCGATCCGCTAATCCCAGCCGGGCGACAAGCTCCTCGAGGTGTACGCGATCGCGGCCCGCACCCACCAGAATCAGGCGTGCCCCGGGCAGCTTCGACCTCACCTGCGCAAACGCCTCGACGAGAAAGCCATGGCCCTTGTTGTGGTTGAGCCCGCCCACAGACCCGATCAGGTACTCTTCAGATCCCAGCCCCCACTGACGAGCCAGAGTCTCGTCGCGAGCGCCGGGTGAGAAGTAGCCGGTGTCTACGGCGTTGGGCAGAACAAACAGCTTCTCAGGTGGATATCGGCCGGCTTGGGCATACAGCCGACACATCGTCTCGTTGAGCACGACTACGCGATCCACCCAGGGCGCCAAGCGGCGGCAAGTCCAGGCACGGCGAGCCCCCAGACGAAAATCATGAAAGGAGACGAGCGTGGGACGGAGACCAATCGCGCGCGCAGCCCGTACTCCATGCACATGGGTGGTGAAGCTGTGCAGGTGCAGAACCTCGGGCCGCGCTTGGGACAGCTCCTCGGTCAACCGGCGCGTCGTTTCCCGGTGAATGGCCTGCTTGGGGAGATTGAGTGAGCGGAAGGTCAGACCGGAGTCAAGTTGCAGGCCTGGCTCTGGCGTGGCGATACCCCAGACGGCGCAGTCCACTCCGCGCTGGCTCAGGGCCCGCGCCATGCTCAGTACCACGGCTACCGGGCCACCGGAGGCCAGCGCAGTTGTCAGGAACAAGACCTTGGGCATTGAGGAACTGAACTCGACCGTTGTAGACTGCGGCCCTGGAAGGTCAGTCCCAGGTGCAGACTTACTCGCCAGCCGACTCCTCCATCTGGCGCAGGCGCTCCTCCAGCCGCGCCTGGCGCAAAGCATTGGTCAGGTCCCCCCGGGTGCGCTCGAGCATTCCTCTCAGCGCGTCACACCGACCGCGCAGACCGCGGTCAATCGCGCCAGGATAGTCAAAGCCCATCAGCGCGTAGTAAGCCTCCTCCATCGCCCCCAGGAAACGTTCAGCCTCCTCCAGGGCGCCCTCGCGAATGGAATCGAGCACATGGCGACGGAACTCCCCACCCGCCTCGGCCAAACCATTGAGCCAGGCAGCGTTGTCCACACCCAGCTCCTCCGGGGTAGGCAGGGGCGCGCCACTGATGCAGGCGATGGTCTGGGCGGCCTCCGCAAACTCCTTCTCGGCGTCACCCACAAAACCGCCGTAGCGGAGATTGGGGGTCTCGGTCAACGCAGCCTGCATTTCTCCCGCCAGGCGGCGGCACTCCTCCAGCCTCTCCTGCGCCAGATCTATCTCGCGGCGGTGGATGC
>JAAYIR010000144.1 GCA_012523355.1 candidate division WS1 bacterium | reverse complement strand
GGCTACCAGGAGAAGGCCGGGGAGCAGGTGGTCCTGGAGGGAGACGTCACGCACTACGTCTCAGTCTGGAACGGCGCGCCGGTGCTAGACTTCGAGCAGGTAGTCACCTACACGGCTTTCCAGGAGGGTTTCATGTGGCCGTACCTGGGCGCGCCCATGGTGAAGGCCGGGCGCCTGATCGTCCCCCTACTCAATCAAGCGTATGTGATCCCTATCCCCTCCCCGGAGGAACACCAGCAGGCGCCCTTCCAGAAGCCCTACAGCTACAACACGCCCTGCCCGGACGAGGGCTGGTATGCCTTGCAGGACCCGGCCGCGAAGTGGGGAATTGCCACCTTTCACATGACACCTGCGGAAATCCAGGAACGCGACTCATGGATGGCCTATCGCCCGCCGTGGAACCCGGTGATCTATGTGAATACCGCCCCGGGGCACATGGAGATACGTCACCGTATCGTGGATCGGGCGCTGTGGTGCCGTCCGGAGTGGCGTCGTTCCTTGCGCTATGTCTTCCTGCGCGACGAGCAGCCTGAAGACGTCCGGCTGCTCTATCGCTGCTGGGGCCAGCCCCTCGACCAGGTGGCAACGGTCGGGAAACCACAAGAGGCACACGGCTAGCTGCCAGCGAATGTCCAGGGAGGACAGGAGGAGTTCCCATGACTGCTGCACGATCCATGCTCTTTGCAGGTCTCATCCTGGCCGCTCTGCGGCCCGGCTTCGCGGCGACGGATCCCGCGCCGGTCGTCTTGTATGAGACTCATCTTGAAGAGGGGCAGGAGGCTCCGGCGGACTGGTCCGCGGAAGGCGGCGGCGCCTTGTGGGGGCCACCTGGGCGCAGCGGCAAGTCCCTGAAGATCACGACCACCCTGGGGGAACCCAAGGAGACCAAATGGATTGGCCCCGAGATCCCCTGTGGTCAGGAGCAGGCCCTCAGGATCACCGGGTGGCAGGCCAGCAACGTGATCTGGATGCAGGACTACCTGTACTGCGGAGTGGTCGCCGCCACCTTCTTCGACGCCCAGGGCCAGGAGATGGCACGCGGCCTGGTGGCGAATCTCTCTCCATCGCCCAAGCCCATCCGCTATGTCTACGAGTGGTTCGTGCCGGAGGGCTTGTTCTGGACGTCTTTCAGCGGAGTGGTGAAGGTCCCGGCCGGGGCCACCACGGTCCGTCCTGTCTTTGCCTTCTCGCATTACACGGAGAGCTGGCGCGATGTGCTGCTGAAGGGCGACGTCTGGGTGGATGATCTGCGCATAACCTCGGCGCCTCTTCCGGAGCCTGATCGCCCGGCCACGGAGCCCGGACCCCAGGGCATGACCCTCCTGGGCGTCAATACGCCCGCGGAGCAGAACCTGTTTCTGCCCACCGACAACCTGGAGTTCAACCTGGCCCTCCCCAACCAGGGGTTGCCGCAGAACCTCGACTGGGGCCGCATGCGCTTTCGTTACGAGGTCTATGACATTGAGCGCCTGCTTCTCCAGCGCGGGGAATTGCCGGTCACCACGACGCCGCAGCGCTATGACGAGAACCTGCAATTGGGGCAGGGCGACAGCGGCTACTGGCTGCGTGTCTTTCTCCACGAGGACCTCAAGCGTTTCCAGGGACAGTGGCTCGCGGTGCGCTTTACGCTGACTGATGGCACGTCCGCCTATGCGCAGGGAGATACCGCCTTCTCCATCATGCAACCGCGCATCCCGCCGGTAGACCAGATCGAGCAACAGCGGCTGATGCGCGGCATGGGGGCCGGTCGCTACCGCCACCTTGACCCTCCAGACTATTACTTTGGCACTCCACGCACCCCCCCGTTCGGGGATGAGGACCGTCCCTCCTGGCGTGAGATAGTCGGTTTCGGCGGGCTCGTCCCCCTCGGCGCCATCGGCGGCGATACTTGGGCCAAGACCCAGCCCACCCCGGACAGCCCCATAGATTTCTCCGCTTTCCCCCCCGGCGACCCGGCCGACGGCTTCAGCAGCCAGGTAATCCCCTTCGAAGAGCGCGTCCCCTCCTACAAATACTTCGTGCACCTGCAGGTGCCCGCCGCCTTCCCTGACTGGATGATCCCCAGGGACGAGGCCGGCAAGCCGATCACCGTGCGCAGCTCCGGATCGCTCATGACCATCTATCCCGACCTCGATGTGACGGCCTTCGCCCGCTGGGCGCTGGAGGCCGTAAAGCACAGCGCTGCCACTTACTACACCATCACCTCCATGGAGGGGCCGGGCTACCCGGAATACCCGGAACTCATCCGGGAGACGGCCCGGATGATCAAGGCCTGGGAGCCGCGCCTCAAGCTGGGTGTGTGTGGCCCCGGCGGCGTCGAGGGCGCGCGCCAGCTCAAGGAGCTCGACTTGTTGGAGAACCTCGACTTCCTCTGCAACGACATCTACTCGACCGTCGTCGAGGATCGCGAGTTCGTCACCGAGGTGCGCAAGTCCAAGCCCAGCTTCGAGTATATCCTCACCGAATACGCAGACATCACGGGGAAGGGCCACTTTGGACTGGCGCGCAACACCCTCCAGTTCATCACCTCCGCGCTGGGCAGTGGCATCAGCAAGATCACCTGGATGGCAGGCCCTATCCGCAAGAACGACTACCAGGCCGGACGCTACACATGGGGACCGGACCTGTGGTCGCCGTATGAGTCGAAGGGCGACATTGAGCTCACCACTGCCGCGCGCACCACGGGCGAAGGC
>JAAYIR010000143.1 GCA_012523355.1 candidate division WS1 bacterium | reverse complement strand
CGTGAACTCCGCCCGCCGAATGAGTTGAATAATCGGCACTCCCGCCTGCGCCTCCGCGGGCGTGATCACGATCTCTGGCATCTCCACAGGTCGTTGCCCCTCGGCGAACACCCGGTCAAACTCCTCCCGCGCCTGTCCTGCGGTCTCTGCGTCGTAATACTGCGTCGTCACCGCCGCCGCCATGTCTGCCTTCACGTTGCGCGGGTGAAGCCTGTCTCTCTCCAGGTCCGTTATCAGTCCCTGCACCTGTTCCGGCGTCCAGTCCAGCAACAGCTCATGGTACATGGGCAGCAACTCGTCGGGGATGGACATCAGCTTGCCGAACATGTCCTGGGACGAGTCGGTGAGGCCCACGTAGTTCCCCAGGGACTTGCTCATCTTCTCCTTGCCGTCTAGACCCACCAGCAGCGGCCAGGTCATCGTGACCTGCGGCTCCTGCCCATATGCGCGCTGGATATCACGCCCTACCAGCAGGTTGAAGAGCTGGTCGGTGCCCCCGATCTCCACGTCCGCCCGCACCGCCACTGAGTCATAGCCTTGCACAAGCGGGTACAGCATTTCCAGGATGGAGATAGGGATCCCGTTCTGGTAACGCCCGGCGAAGTCATCCCGCTCCAGCATCCGCGCTACGGTATAGTGCGAGGTCAGCCGTAGCATATCCGCCGTCGTCATCTGCGAGAACCAGTCGTTGTTGTAGAGAACCTCGCACTGGCTGACGTCCAGGAGCTTGCCCACCTGCTCCGCGTAGCTGCGCGCGTTCTCCTGTATCTCCTTCTCCGACAGCATCGGGCGCATTTTCGAACGTCCCGAGGGGTCACCCATCCGTCCGGTGAAGTCCCCGATGATGAATACAATCTGGTGCCCCAACTCCTGAAACCGGCGCAAACGTCGCAGCGGCACAGAATGCCCCAGATGCAGGTCCGGCGCGGAGGGGTCCGCGCCGTATTTCACCCGCAAGGGCCGGCCCAGTCGCAGCTTTGCCAGCAGTTCCTCGGGTTCCACCACGGTGGCGGCCCCCTGGCTCAGGTATTCCAGTTGCTGTTCCGCGTTCATCATCGCCAGGCCTCAAGGAGGGGACGGACAGGTGTCCCTACCTGGCTGGCCCACCAGCCACGCAGGCGCCATACCTATCCGGCCCCTCCGCTATCCACTCTAACCGGCCCTTACTCCGCCGGAAGCACGTCTATCTGAATCCGGATCTTGATCTTCTCACCCGACTCCGGTGCGGTGACGATTATCTCATACGCGCCGCCGCCCAGCGACACCACCTCAGCCGGCGGCGTCTCCACCGGCGGCGTCTCCACCGGTGTCGTTGCCGGAGGAGTCTCGGCCGGCGGGGTGGCCGGGGGAACCGTCGCCGGAGGCGTCTCCGCCGGAGGAGTGGTGGCCGGAGGAGTCTCAGCCGGCGGAGTCGCCGGCGGAGGAGTCGTTGCCGGTGGCGCAATCACCGACGGCATGGCCCCAGCGATCTCAATCTTGCTCACCAGGTTGTCCGCGCTGAACCCTTCTCCCTTGGGAAAAGCGTATAGCGCCGGCAGGTCGCCGACCACCGCGGAGCTGGCTTGCAGGCCCCAGCTCGGCTGCCCGGCCACCCGCGTCCCGTCCCGCTTAACCACGGAGATGGTCTTGATCTCCCACGATTGGGGATCTTGTGGGTTCTGCAGACCCCAGGTGATCTCCACTACCGCCATCTCCGCCGCCTTGATTTCCTGCACTTCCTCCTCTACCTTCAGCTTGAAGGAGCCGAGATTCGGCAACAGTGTGCCGATGCCCGAGCCCTGCACCACTCCCACCTGAGCCACCTTGATTTCGCCCTGCAGGGTCTTGCCGCCGCGCAAGGTGACGGTCCCCTGCAGAGCCGCTTCCTGAGCACAAGCCGCGCTCAGCGCCAGCAAGATCAGGCCCAGCACTACCACAAAGACATAGGTACGTCGCATTTCGCTCACCTCGCTAGGGTTAGTCCGTCGTTCCTCTTACACGCCTATCACTTCGTGCCTCGCTCTGTACCCCTCCGCTCCAGCATCTCCAGAAAGGCCTCGATTCTTAACGCTGTCCGCGCATCCACCTCTGCCGGGTCCTGTCCCTCCACCGTCAGCACCGGCACCCTCACTCCGCGCTTGATCAGCACGTCCTCAATCTGCCGGAAGCAGAAGGCCTGTGTGTAGTGGATAAACCCATCTAGCTTCCGCAGCGCGGCTTGCTCGTTCGCATCCGCCACCCGTGCGAAGACCTCATATGGGTAGGTGTAGCGCTGGTACTGCGTCACCAGGTCCGCGTCCAGGCCGGGCACCATGCTGAACTGCCGCGGAACCTCATTGAACACGATCTGCGCTCCGCGACTCTCGATGAAGTCGTGCAGGCCCCGGATAATCGGCGGCACTCCCAGAAACCCCAGCCGAATCTCTGCCGTCTGCACCGCTCGCGCCCTAGCCTGCTCCAGAAAGGCGGCCAGCCTCCCCCCGAAGGCAGCAGGGCTTCCCTCAAAGTCACTGCACGCCACCTGCCAGTTATGATTCTCCGCGCCCGTGACTTTCCCTTCCTGCCAGGTCAGGCGATCCAGTTCCGCCACCTTCTCCCGCATCGGCCGCAGCGCCTCCCGCGTCGCTTCCACCTGCTCCGCGCTCACCCCGAAGTGAGCCCGGAAGCGCTCAATCTGCTTTTCCAGCAGGTCTCGATCGCGATCGTAAGTATAGGCAAAGGGAATGATCTTCACTCCCTGCGCCTGCAAGGTCTCCATCATGGCGTGGGTCTGACTGCAGTCACCCTGAGTCACCGCCACCAGCTTCTCAACCCCCGTCTCCAGCGCTACGGCATAAATGCCTTTGATCCAGCCGCAGACGTTGCGCGGATACCCGTCCTGCTCTGCCCGCCGGATGAGCGCATACGGGTCAGAGTGGGAGATGAAGACGTTGTTCAGGTCCACCGGCCTCTCACCGGCAGCCAGAATCACCTCCACGGGCACGGTTGTCGTCAGCCCTATGCTGGACATGGTTGGAGCCTGGGTACTCCCCCTACCTTACCCCCATCCTCTTATGGCACTGCGGGATGACCCGCACCTCCTCCACTCGCTCTGCGAACAGCGCCTGCCAGACCAGGAGCTGTTCCAGCGAGGGCGGCCCCCCTGCCGCCGAGCGCCCGGTCACCGGCTGGAGAACCACCGGTGCGCGCGGATTGACCTCCGCAAGCCGGCACGCCGCCTCCCCCAGTTCCCGCTCCGGCGTATGATCCGTGACCACAATCTTAACACACAGCGCCCGCTCACTGGCCACCGCCACCGATTCCAGGAACCGTTCCATCGCCACGGGCTTGGCCAGTGTAGAGGGCAGCTTGTAGTCGAGAGCCACGTAGCGCGTGACAGGTATCACCTGCGCCAGGGCCTCCGGGAGATGTCCGGCAGTCTCCAGGTATAGCGGCAAACCCCACTCCTCTAGGGCCTCGCCTAGACCCCGAGCGAACTCCGGATACAGCAGCGGCTCCCCGCCGGTCAGCGCCAGCGAGTGCAGCCGTGGAGTCTGAGCCACCCTGGCCTCGACGGTGACCAGGAGGTCACCGAGAGTCACGCGCTCTCCGGTTGCCTGCTTCGCCCACGCCGTATCGCAGTACAGGCAAGTCAGCTCGCCGCCCCGCACGCGCACGAAAATCTGTGACACGCCGACCCACAGGCCCTCGCCCTGGAGGGAGACAAACACCTCCGCCAGCGGCGCAGCAACCTCCGCCTTCATACGACCTCCCTGACCTTCCGGCAGGCCGCCACGGCCGATTCCATCTCTTCACCATACTGTTTCAGCAGCCGGTGTGCAAACAGCCTCGGATCCACCCCCAGCTCCGCCAGGCCAATCGCCGGCACTGGCGCGCCGCTCGGGTCTACGTTCAGCGCGAAGTGAATCAAGCCCGAAGTCGGGGACAGCGTCGCAATGGACACGGACAGCTTTCGCTCGCTCAGGTACAGGTCATCCCCCTGGCGCTGGAGCTGAGACAGGCATTGTCCCCAAGCCCCGCCCGGCACCGCCTGCGGGTCCCGGTGCAGAACCTGCAGCGCCCCTGCCACCAGGAGCCGCTGGCGCAGTACCGTGAGCAACAAGTCGCGTCCCGGATGCTCGGCGATGAAATGCAGCATCATGGCGGCATGTATCTCCGCCCCGGCGCGCTGGTCCTCCAGGTCCACCAGGTCCGCCGTCGCCACGTGGCAGGGACCCAGCCACGCCACCAGCGCCTCCGGCCCCACCCCGAAGGTCTGCGCGAGCCAGCCCGTCCGCAACTCCGTACCGGTATACGTTACGACCTTTTCTGAGAATAGCGTCTCCACACTCTCCGGCCTTTCTTGCCTCCGGTTTCTGGGTTCCGGCTGCTACCGAGTGACCTCCAGCTTCACCATATCGGTAGTTCCCGCCTGGCCCACGGTGCCTGCGGTGATAGCTATCACATCGCCCGTCTTTACGGCCCCCATCGCCTTCATCGTGTGACTCACGTTGGCGATCATCTCATCCGTGGTCTCCACCGGGGAAATCAGCACGGGCCGCACGCCCCAGTACAGACTGCAACGCCGCGCGGTAGCCACCCGTGGCGTGGCCGCGAAGACCGGTACTGCAGGACGGCACATCGAGATCAATCGTGCCGTGGAACCGGTCTCGGTGAAGGCCACAATCGCCGCCGCCTGCACTGCCTCCGCCACCTCTGCCACGGACCGGGCCAGCGCATCCGCAAAACTGATGAAGGGCGCCTCCTCCGGCTCCACCCGCAGGTGCGGCCGCGCCATGATCTCCCGTTCTGCCGCCGACGAGATGCGCCGCATCATCTCTACCGATTGCACCGGGAAGCGCCCCACGGCCGTCTCCCCGGAAAGCATCACCGCATCTGCGCCCTCGAAGATGGCGCCTGCCACGTCCGAGGCCTCGGCCCGGGTGGGCCGCGGGTTCACCCGCATGGAGTCCAGCATCTGCGTGGCCACAATCACCGGCTTACGCACCCTGCCACACAGCCGCACCAGTTGTTTCTGCAAGATCGGCACTTCCTCCGGCGGCATCTCCACCCCCAGGTCGCCGCGCGCCACCATGATCCCATCCGCCGCCTCCACGATCGCCTCAATCTCCGCGAGCGCCTCCGGCTTTTCAATCTTGGCAATCACTGCCGGCCGCCGCTCCCATCGGCTCAGGAGCTCCTGCAACTCCCTGACCTCCTGCGCCCCGCGTACGAAGCTCAGCGCCACATAATCCAGTCCACTCTCCACAATGAACTCCACATCCCGCCGGTCCTTTTCGGTCATCGAGGGCGAACTGATGTGCACACCCGGCAGATTGATCCCCTTGCGTTCGCCCAGCCTGCCGCCCGCTTCGACCTCCGTTCTAACCTCCGTCTCGCTGGTGCTCAGCACGCGCAGCGCAATCACTCCATCGTCGAGCAGGATACAGTCTCCTGCCTCAACATCCTGTGGCAGCGCCGCGTAGGTAGTGCAGATGCGCTCAGCGGTGCCTGGTACCGGTTGCGTGGTGATTACCAGCTCCTGCCCCCTGGCCAACTCCACCGGCTGGTGCCTCTCCAGCTCCCCGGTGCGGATCTTGGGTCCTTGCAGGTCCCCCAGGAGGGCCGTGTGCCGTCCTACCCGCTCACTCATTTCCCGCACACACTTGATCCGGGGGCTGAACTGCTCGGGACTGCCGTGGGAGAAGTTGAGCCGAATCACATCTGCCCCGGCCTCCAGCATTCCGGCCACCACCTCGGGGTCATCAGAGGCCGGGCCCAGGGTACAGATGATCTTGGTGAGGTTCTCCTTCGGCATGGTCCTGACGGCTGCCTTTGCAGCCGTCTCCTCCCTATGCTATAATTTGCGCATCAACAGTGTTCGCGGCTGCGAGAATACTAGAGGCCGCAGACCCTGTCAAACTTTCCGCCAGAGAGCCGCTCCGGCGGTTCCTGGCGCGCTCCACTGGCCTGGTGAGACTCCAACATGCCTGACGAGACTACTCACGAGCAGCTCGACCTTCAAGCGATCTGGGAGGATCTCAATCGTGTCCTCCGCGAGGGCGCTGTTAATCGCGCCTTATGGGATGCTGCCGAGGCCGCCCAGCCCCTCACCCTGGAGGGTGACCTCCTCGTACTCGCGCTTTCCCCTGAAAATATGCGCCACGCCTCCTACCTAACTACCGATATCAACCGCAGCCGTCTGCGCCAGATTCTCCACGCCCGCACCGGACGCAGATTGGACCTGCGGGTCATCCCTGGCACCGGCCCGGAGGACTGGGAACGAACCAAGGCTCGCGAGCGCCAGGTGGAGAGCGAGACGGAACGCCTCGCCCGTACCCGAGCCGCCTACCAGGGCGCGCAAGCCGTCTGGGAACAAGCCACCTCGGACCTCGCCGACATGATGGGCAGCATGCGCAGCCGCACCTACGCCACGGCCCGCGCCCGTTTGCTCTCCCGCAGCTTCCCTCTCATTGCCCAGGCCGAGGAGAAGGCCCGGGAACTTGAACCGGAGGCGGAAGCTACGCACGAGAAGTACCTCAACCGTTTGTTGGATAAGGTCGCCGATTGGATTGAAATGCCTGACTCCGTAGTCGCCCTCGAGTACCTCCGCTACGCTGCCAGCCAGAAACGCACGTGAGCCCACCGTGTTGAACCCCAGTCACCGCAGCAACTGCCCACCGGCCTCTCCGCCTAACTCCCTATCCCCTTGGCCGTGCCGTATGAAAGACCCGGAACCGCTCACGCGGCGTCTGTTCTTCAGGCCGCGCTCTACACCACTGTTCACCCTCCTGCTGGCCTCACTGGCGCTGTGGATTCTCCCCCTGCCACTCCACGCCGACGACTACTTGTACCGGGCCGAGGTGCGCGGCACTCTCGTCTCCGTCACCCCTCCCGCTCTGGTTCGCGAGGGCCGCCTGTTCGTGCCCCTCGAGTTCGTGCAACACGTCCTGGGCGGCAGTGTCTTGCCGACCTCCAACCCCACCCAGCGAGAGCTCCGCTTCTTTGACCGCTGGGTTCGGTTCACCCTCGAGCAGCCGGAGATGCATAGCGCTACGGGCCCCTGGAGCCTCCCCGCTGCCCCCTTTGCCATCCGGGATACGCTGTACGTCCCCGCAGAGCTCCTGGAAGAGGGCCTCGGCCTCCCGCTCAGCCTCACCATGGACTCCTCCGGCAACGCCTTGGTGCATATCGAGGCGAGTGGAGGCGAGGTCCGCAATCTACATCTCGAGGAGCAGCCCGACCGCCTGCGCCTGACTATCCTGCTCAGCGCCGAGAGCGCCTACCAGTGGCACAGCTCGGGTGACCACCTCGAGATCTCTCTGCCCCTGCCGGAGGGAGCCTCGCAGCAGCACGGGGTCGTACTTGAGGGCTTTCGCAATCCCCATCTCCGCGAGGTTTCCCGCTCTCTGGCCGAGGGGTTCACCCGGGTACAGATCGGGGTACAAGACACCGGCAAGCCTCTGATCAGTGCCCTCTCCAACCCGCCACGCCTGGTGCTGGACCTCGCCCTGACCGCCAAGCCTGCGACGCCGCCCACACCCGCAACCACTGCCTCCCCTGCCCCTCCGACGACCCGGCCCACTCCTGCGCCTGCCCGTGCCGGCCCCACCTGGCAGAAGCGCAACTTCTCGACCCCCCGTGGTCCTCTCGATGTCTATGTCCTCCAGATCTCACCCTCCGATCCGCACTGGCGCGTGCGCCCCGCTCTGGCCGCCGACACCCTTCATGTCCGGCACAGCGTCGCCTATATATGCCGCCAGGCCGGTGCCGTGGCCGGCCTCAACGGTGGCTTCTTCGCCGCTCAGGGGCCGCCGGTTGGCCTCCTCGTCGTGGACGGCGAATGGATCTCCTCGCCTTTGCTCAACCGCACCATCCTCGCCGCTTCCGCCTCTGGACAGGTGCGTCTGGGACGCTGGACCTTCAGCGGGCGGGCGCATTTCGAGGGACGTGGCTTCCTCCAGGTCAGCGCGGTCAACCGCAATCACACTCAACCGGATGAGGTCGTCATCTACACCCGCCGCTGGGCCTCAAGTTTACCCGGCGATTCTCGGTCCACCCGTCTGGCGGTGTCGCAACAGGGCATGGTGGTCATCAAGGAGACTTACGGACGCCCCGTCGAAATTCCCGAGGGGGGCTACGTCATGTGTGCGCGTGGCCGCCAGGCCCAGGCCCTCGAACGCATACAACTGGGCGAGACTGTCCGCCTCGAATTGGGCACCAACCCCGCCTGGCCTGAGTTGTGGTGGGCTCTGGAAGGGGGCCCCCGCTTGCTGGTTGACGGGGAGGTCAGGATCACTTCTTCAGAGGAGGGCTTCCGCGCCGACGTCTCCAGCAGTTGCGCTTCCCGTTCTGCGGCGGGGATCACCAAGTCCGGCGACCTCCTCCTGGTGGCTGTAGAGAGCCCCGGTACTGAGCGCGGCGGCGTGACCTTGCAGGAGTTGGCTGGAATCATGCGCAAGCTCGGCGCCCGGCAGGCTATCAACCTAGACGGCGGTGGCTCCACCACGGTGGTACAGGACGGTCGCACCATTAACCGCGTCCGCAGCGGTCCCCGGTTGGTTTCCAACGCGCTGATCGTAGTTCCTAAACCTCAGATCGCTCCCGCCACGCCCAACGGTCCGCAGCCCGCCTCCCCGAGCCCCACTCAGCCTGAACCTGGGGGCCCTCCCGCCTCACTCCACGAGGCGATGTCTGCCGATTGAGCCCGTTGCCTCTCCCCTGCCGGCTCTAGCACGCAGGTACTGGGCCGGGCGACACGCATCGAGGCGCACTGCCCGCCATGCTGCAAGGATCGGCGATGCGGCCCCGTTTGGGAGACCTTGCCTGTCCCGAAAGCGTTTTCTTCCTTACGACTGATGATTTGCAGCTTCCAGAGGTGATCCCATGCTCGGCTCACGTGTCTGCCGATTACCTGCGCTGCTACTGCTCGTCGCGCTCCTGGCCGGCTGCAGCGAGTGGCGCATGGCTCGTCACAATCGTGCCCAGGATACAGCCAAGTTGGAGGCACTCTCTGACCTGGCAACCTCGAAACCACTGGACCAGTGGGTCCTGTCCGTAGACTATTCCCAGCCGCTCCCCGGCTATTCCGCTTTGGCGGGCTTCCCTATCGGCAACGGCTACGTTCTTGCGGCCACCGGCATGAGCTACCCCCTGGGCACGTTAGAGAATCTCTTCGGGCCTACCTATGAGAAGGGCACCGCTGGCTACGGCCAGATCGTCCCCGCCCTCGAGGTCGGCGGTCGGGTGGCGCACTGGGCGACCCAGGAGACCTGCTGGCTCGAAGCGCCAGGCGTAGTGCGCACCGTCTCCAGGACCGCCTCCGGCCTCACCCTCACAATCTATGATTTCCCCGCCCCCGACGCGCCTGCCCTCCTGCGTTTCCTGGTCGTCGAGAACCCTGAGGACCACCCGCCCGTCAGTGGGGTGGCCTTGAGCCACGCCTTTGCGCGCGCGCCCAACAGCTTTCTCAACGGTGAGGCCCGCTTCGGCGGCGGGGCGGGGGGCCTCCGCTGTGGTTACCTCGACAGTCGTACTCTCACCCGGGATCACCCGCCGCTCCCCTTCTCGCCCACTGCCCCCGGCACCAGCGCTGCCAGGCTGATCGAGCAGAGTCGTGCCCTGATTTGCCCCCTCGGCGGCCTTGCCCCGGGGCAACGGGTCTCCAAACTGTTCTACTTGGTCTTTACCAGCACCAGCGACGACGGCGAGCGAACGCTTGAGACCCTCCGCGACCCCCAGGGGCTCAACCTGTCCTTCCGTCGCTGGGAGGACCGCGCCGCCGCCACCACCCGCGTCCAGTCTGACAACGCCCGCCTGGCTCAGTTCCTCGACATCGGCAAGTACCTCTGCCAGGTCCAGCAGGCTGCCGCCGGCGGCTTCTCCCCCATGGACCGCTATTCTTACTGCTGGATCCGCGACAGCAATGGCCCAGTCCGCTATCTCCTCGCCTGCGGTGATTACGAGGCTGTGCGCAGGTACCTGGACTACCAGTTCCGCGGCTATGCCCAGCAAGGCAAGGTCACCAACAATCTGCCGCTGGCCCTCAAGCTCCCGGAGAGCGCGCCGGAGGTGGACTGGACCCGGGCCCCTGTCCCCGGCGCGGAAATTGCCAGCTTCATGATTCTCCAGCGCTACTGGTACTGGCGGCACACGGCGGACACCGCCCTGATTCGTCAGCAGTGGCCCATGCTCCGCCGCTGTCTTCTCGGTCAGAAGGTGGACGCTCGGGGCACCCTTCCCTTCTTTGGTGATGAGACTTACCGCTTTCCCGGCTATGAGCTCTTCGCCGCTGGCAAGCCCGCTCCCGATTGGGTACACATGCTCACGCGATCGCTCGATGCGGGAATGGAGTACACCGTCGCTGCCCGGGCCCTCGCCGAGATGGCCCCCGCCGCCGGGCATCCTGAGGAAGTCGCCGAGTATCGCGCTGCCGCCGACCGCGTCCAGCGCGCCACTGAACAGTACTTCTCCCAGGCCTCGGGAATCCTGGCTCCGGCCCTCTCCGATATCAGCGAGGATAAGCAGCAGAATCCTTTCGCGGCCATTAACCTCTCCGCCTGGTGGTTAGGTTACGAGGGGGACCCCGCCCGGATGGAGGAGAACTATCGCCAGACTCTACGCTATCTCCTCAAGCCCAGCGGCACGGTGATGAGCACGCCCCAAGTAGGGTATTATGTGACTCTCCAGCTCGGCTTCCTGCTCCATGCCGCCTCGGCCTTGCGGGACCCGGCCCGTGCTCAGATGCTGGAGGGCCTGCTCAACGCCGCCGAGGCCAGCGGCGGCTTCGCGGAGATGAACCAGCCCAACGACCGTCCCAGCGATGGCATCTGGGGCCATCACCGCTTCCGCCCCTGGGAAGGCGGCATCAACTCTGAGGCCGTGCTCTTCGCCCTCACCGGTCTGGAGGTGGATCTGCCCAACCGGGCCCTCAAGCTGAGGCCCTGGCTACCCCCGGGCACCCGGAGTCTGACTGTCTCCCCCCTGCTCGCCGGCCGCTGCCGCATGAAGCTGGAGCTATCCGCCACTGAACTGAAGCTCACTCGAGAGCAGGACCCCGATGGCCAGCCACTGAACGTAACCATCGCCTTGCCTGTTCCCACGGGAGCCCAAACGGCCAGCCTCGCTTCCGGCGGCGAGATGCACCTGACCTTCCCATCCATCTCAGAGGCTCCCTACCCTGAGATCCCCGAGCGCACGCCCTTCACCTGGGCGCCCCCAGCAGCCAGCCGCCTCCACCCGGTCGTTCTGGTGACCTGGGACGCACAGACCGTCGCCGAGCAGCGCAAGCAGTATGGGGAGCGCATGACCGTCGTGGACAGCAAGATCTCCTGGCCCGTGGACTACCTGCGGGCCTTTCTGTTTGCCGGGTCCTCCCGCCGCGCCGAGACTCTGGTGCTGGACATCGCCAGCTTCGCGGGAGCCTTCAAGCCACGGGAATTCTGGACCACCGGCGCGGGGAAGCACCTGCTTGACGAGTTCAAGACCGCCGGGGGGAAGGTCGTCGAGCTCAAGACCGGACGCGAGCCGATCCCCGAGAGCTACATACCGGACATCTAGCCCTCCGGGGATGGCTCCATACTCTCCCCCGCTTGCGGGGGAGAGTGGCAGCGAGCGAATCCAGCTGCCGAGAGGGGGGCGGAGGCTCTTCAGGCCCGGGACGAGCGCCCGGCTCCCCACTCACCACTATCTCCGCCATTCCAGGGGCGACTCCTGGCTGGTCAGCCCCAGTCTGATCCAGGGCAGAAACTCGTCGGCAAACCGCTGATTGTACGTGAACACCACGTAGCCCGCGGCGCCCTGAGCCCGCGCTGTGGTGATCTGGTCGGCCAGCTCCTGCGGCGTCTCCAGACGGCACCCATCCGCAAAGGCCCCTATCCCCGCTGCCAGCGCCGTCTTCCCTTTCAACCTCTGCACCTGCGTTCCCACCAGGGCCTTGAACTTGTTCTGGTCCGAGGTGTAGTTCATGGGGCACAGGAAGTCCACCAGCCCCTCCTCCGCCCAGCGTACCGGGTCCTGTCCGAAGCCCCGCGGGTGCCGATCCCAGTCCGGGAAGCAGGCCACGGACAAGAGCGCGCCCGGTTTCACCGCCTGCACCTCCGCCCGTACCTCCCGCAGCAGCTCGGTCAGCACTTCCTGCCGCCACCCCAGGAACTGCTCCCGCAGGGGCCCCTTCAGGACCTCCTCCGGCCAACGGGTCACCGTCCGGCCCAGCGACTTCTGGAAAGCCGCCCGACACCGTCCGCATAAGCACGTATCGGTGCTATCGAAGCGGTAATAGTCAAGCTGCACCCCTTGCACCGGATAACGCTGCAGTATCTCCCTGACGGTCTTGAGCAGTTGCTCCCGGTTGCGCGGGTCATTCGGACACAGCCAGTCGCCGGACTGCCCCTTGCTGCTCACCATCAGTCGTCCGGCCTTCCTCAGCTCCGTCTTCACCTGCTGGTCAGCGAACAGTGCCTCCAGGGCCAGGATGCGCGGGTGAAGCTGCACACCGTGCCTCTGAGCTGCCGCCGCTGCCTCCGCCAGCAGGTCCCGGTCGGCCCGCGAGCTGAACGGTAGAACCCCGCTCCGGTAGTACGCCACGCCCCCGCTGCACACGTAGGGAAAGACCACGTTGAAGTTCGCCCTTGCCAACTTCTCCATCGCCGTGTCCCAGTTCGGTGTGGCCGTGGGATAGCCCCACACCCCCCGGATCTCCGGCACCCGCGAAGGGAAGGCGGCCCAGTACGCGTGGAGCGCCAATTGCCGCGTTTCCCCGACCCGATCCATGGCCTGCCCCATCCGCCCCTGCCCGACCAGGTGAGAGAGCTCATATGCCATGTCTGTGGCCCGCTTGGCATACTGCCACGCCTTCGGATCAGCGCCCAGCGGGCTGTCCCGCCAGGCCTGCG
>JAAYIR010000142.1 GCA_012523355.1 candidate division WS1 bacterium | reverse complement strand
GAGGCGGCTTCGGGCTCATAGGCTGGCTGCCGGGCTAGGAATCGAACCTAGAGTCAACTGATCCAGAGTCAGTCGTGTTACCGTTACACCACCCGGCAGCAGGCATTATTATGCCATGTGGAGGAGTCTGTGTCAACCGCACCCTTCACGACCGGCAAGACCGGTGGCTTGCGGTGGGAGGGGCACTACGTAGTGCGAAGAGAAGTACTTCCACTGAACGCAATGCAAGGGTGAGTTCCGGAGCTGGTCGTAGCGCAGGGGGGCACTTGAGGGATTAGGGGATCGCTCGTTGTGACCTGCTCCAAACACTCACCCTTGCGTAGTAGACTTATACCCGCCAATGAGCAAGACTAAACCTCCGAGAGAGACTATTTTCCACACCGAAAGGGACTGGGGGAATCTTCCGCCTCTCCCCCGTAAGTTCTACCTACAGCCAACGGTAGCGGTGGCGCGTGAGCTACTCGGGAGGGTTCTGATTCACCACCAGCCATTGGGCCTCACCGCAGGGCTTATCGTGGAGACGGAGGCCTACCTGGCAAACGACCCGGGCTGCCACGCGTACCGGGGACGGACGCCGCGTAACGACCCCATGTTTGGCGAGCCAGGAAGCATCTATGTCTATCAGATCTATGGCGTGCACTATTGCCTGAACCTGGTCACTCAGCCAGAAGGAGTGCCCGAGGCTGTGTTGATCCGGGCGCTGGAGCCGCTTGCGGGTCTGGAGTTGATGCGCAGGCGGCGCGGACGTACACTTCTGAAGGACTTGTGCTCCGGCCCCGCGAAACTGACTGGGGCGCTGGGGATAGACCTGACACACAATCGGGGGGACGCTACCCGACCCCCTCTGTGGGTCGCCTCGGACGCAAGGAGAGACGGTGAGGTTGCGGCAGGCCGCCGCATTGGTCTGGGTTCGCACCAGGGGGCGCAGGCCCCGCTACGCTTCGTCCTCGCCGCTAACCCGTTTCTGTCCCGCCGTCTCCGCGATTGACTCTGGAGGACTACGACATGCATTTGTGTTTCATGACTTTTGCCACGCCGGACTGGACCTTGTCTCAGATCCTGACTGCTGCCATTCGCTACGGGTATGACGGCGTGGAGCCGCGAACTGCCATTGGGCACAGGCACGGCGTAGAACTGGGGCTAACCAAGGCCCAGCGCGCCGAGGTGAAGGCCGCCTTCTCTGACTGTGGTGTGCGCATGTCCTGCCTGGCGACCTCGCTCACCTACGCGGACCCCACGCAGGCTGAGGAACGGATCGAGGAGACGAAACGCTATCTGCAGCTCGCCTCCGACCTGGGCAGCCCGAACCTCCGCGTCTTTGGCGGCACTCTCCCCGAAGGCATGACGCCGGAGCAAGGGGTGGATACCGTCGCGAAGGCGCTGGCGCGTTGCACTCAGGCGGCGGAGGACTGCAAAGTGAACCTGTGCCTGGAGACCCATGACGCCTTCTGTCAGGCCCGGCTGGCGGCCGAAGTCGTGCGACAGGTCAACCATCCACGACTGGGCGTGAACTGGGACTTCGCGCATAGCTTCCGGGTGGGCGAGAGTCTGGAGGAGTCCTACGGCCATATCCAGGGGCACATTCTGCACTCACATGTCCATGATCTGATCTGGCCGGAGGATAACGTCCACGCCATCTCCTTTGCCCGGATGGGCACCGGTATGGTGCCTCACCGCGAGGCGATTCGGCTCATGGCGCAGGAGCCGGCAGACATCGCCATTTCACTGGAGTGGGAAAGCCAGGACCCACCGGAGGTGATTCTCCCCGAAGAGGGAGCGGCGCTGCGTGGCTTCATCCAGGAGGCCCTCGCAGGCTAGTGGCCTATGCCCAAGATCCATGTTTTGCCGGAGAATCTGGCCAATCGCATCGCCGCCGGCGAGGTGGTGGAGCGTCCCGCCAGCATCGTCAAGGAGCTGGTGGAGAATGCCCTGGACGCGGAGGCGCGGCGCATTGAGGTGCGTCTGCAGGACGGAGGGAGGCGGTTAATTCAGGTCACCGACGACGGCCAGGGGATGAGCGCGGAGGATCTGGTCCTCGCGGTACAGCGCTTTGCCACCTCCAAGTTGAGCGACGCCGACAGCCTGCACGCCATCGCCACGCTCGGCTTTCGGGGAGAGGCACTGCCCAGCATCGGCGCGGTCGCGCATCTGAAGATCACCTCCCGGCCACCGGAGCAGGAGACGGCAACCTCGGTTCTGGTCGAGGGCGGGGAGATCACTAATCTGGTGGAGACGGGCGCCGCTCCCGGGACAACCGTCACCGTCGCCAATCTGTTCTACAATACACCCGCGCGCCTGAAGTTCCTGGCTACCAGCGCGACGGAACGCGGGCATTGCGTGGACTGGGTAGTGCGGCTGGCCCTGGCGCACCCTGAAGTCTCCTTCCGCGTTCTCCACAACGAGGCGGAGGTCCTCAGTACGCGCGGCACGGGGGAGTTGAGTGAGGTCTTGGCCGCGGCTTTCGGGAGCAACACGGTGCGCGAGCTTCTGCCCGTGCATCTCGAGGTGCCGGGCTTCCGCCTGCAAGGCTTTACCTCCACCCCACGTTTGTTACGCGCGACGCGGGCTCAGCAGTTCTTCTTCGTCAATCGCCGCTACGTGCGCTCCCGCAGTCTGGGGCATGCCCTCACCGAGGCGTACGGCATGCTCCTGCCCGTGGGCCGTCAGCCCTTGTGCGTGCTCTCGTATGATCTGTCTCCGCTGGAGGTGGACCCCAATGTGCACCCCACCAAGATTGAGGTGCGCTTTCAGCGGCCCGGAGAGATGCACGCCCTAACCGAACGCGCGGTTACCGAGGCCCTGGCAGCAGCGGGCTACCGCTCCCTGAGTCAGACCGGACATCAATTCCGCGCGGGCAGCGGGGTCTCGTCGGAGCCCTCGGGGGCGGACAGTCGTCCGGCCTTTCTCCCGGCGGGGAAGCTGAAGACGCCGGATTTCGAGCATCACGGGCGCATCGAGCGCTTGCGGGTGAACCCTTTCTTCGAAGAAGTTGATGAGCGGGATGTGGGACTGGAGGTTCACGAGACTCCGCTGGTCAGCGATTCGGTCACGGAGGCGCAGCAACGGCGTCCCTCCGAAGAAGGCCCTGCGTACGGAGAACCCACGGTTCACGGTCAGCTCTGGGCGCGGTATCTGATTGTTGGCGCGGAAGCACATCTCCTGCTGGTGGATCAGCACCGGGCCGCCGAGCGCGTCCTCTTCGAGCGCCTCCAGGCAACGGAACGGCAGGTGGCGTCCCAGTTGCTGGCGATTCCGCAGCCGCTGGAATTGACCGGGCCGGAGTTTGCTGCTCTGCAGGAGAATCAGGAACCACTGACGGCGCTGGGCTTTCTGTTGGAAGAGTTTGGCGGAACGAGCTTCCTGGTGCGCGGGGTGCCGGCGGGGATTCTTCACGGCAATCCGCTGGACACGCTGCGCGACCTCGCCGCTGACCTAGCAGAGCACGGTGCAGGCCACCAGGAAACTCAGGAGTTGCTGGCCACCATCTCCTGTCACGCCGCCATCAAGGCCGGCCAGCATCTGAGCACAGTGGAAATGCAGACCCTCGTGCGGGATCTGCTGGCCACGCAGGCCCCGGAGGTGTGCCCGCATGGCGACCCCATCATCCTGTCCTTCCCCGCGACACAGCTCGACCGGCGGTTCAGGCGATGAGTGCGCCTCGGCTCCCCCTCCTAGCGATCGCCGGCCCCACCGCAAGCGGCAAGACTCGAATGGCCTTTCAGGTCGCCCGGCAGGTCGGTGGGGAGGTCATCTCCGCGGATGCTTTTCAGATCTATCGGGGACTGGCTATCGGCACCGCCCAGCCTACCGAGGAGGAGCGCGAGGGCGTGCCGCTGCACTTGGTGGGCGAGATTTCGCCCTCCGAGCCGTTTACCGTGGCCAATTTCAAGGGGCTCGCGGAGGCGGCGATCGCCGACATCGCTTCGCGCGGGCGGCTACCCATCCTTTGCGGAGGCACCGGGCTGTACTTCCGGGCGCTGCTCCGTCAGTACAAGTTCCCGCCGCCTCCCGGCCCGGAAGGTCTGGCTCTGCGACGGCGTCTACGTGCCGAGGCCGCCAGCCAGGGGCCTGAGGTCTTGCACGAGCGTCTCCAGCGTGTGGACCCCGTCTCGGCACACCGCCTCTCCCCCACCGATGCCCGACGGCTGGTGCGGGCGCTGGAGGTGTGGGAGCTTACCGGGAAGCCCCTGTCAGAACTGGCCGGCGTTGACCATAAGCCCGCAGTTCGGTATAATAACGCGAATTATGTGCTGACTTGCCCGCGAAAGGCACTGGGGCAGCGCATTGAGGCGCGGCTCGAGCAGATGCTCGCCTCGGAGTGGATAGAGGAAGTGCGCTGCCTGAAAGAGAGAGGACTCACGCCCGGCTTGCCGGCGCTCCGCGCCTTGGGATATGGAGAGTTGTTCGCCGTACTGGAGCGGCGTCGGACGCTGGCTGAGGCCCAGGAGTCTATCCGTCGAGAGACGCAACGCTTCGCCAAGCGCCAACTCACTTGGTTTCGGCGTGAGTACGGTTTCGGCTGGATGACCTGGACCACCGAAGCGGAGTTTGAGCGGTTTGCGCGGTACCTCTGCTGCGTGGGGCGTGAGCTCCTGGGGAGCGGTTAATGGAATTCACCAAGCTACACGGACTGGGAAACGATTATCTTCATTTCAACACGCTGGCGGAAGACCTTACCGGGTACGACCTCCCCACGCTCGCGCGTGTGCTTTCCGACCGCCATTTCGGCGCCGGGGCGGATGGCATCATTTTAGTGCAGCCCTCCGAGAGCGCGGATTTTCGCATGCGCATCTTCAATGCCGACGGCTCGGAGGCGGAGATGTGCGGCAATGGCGTGCGGGCCTTCGCCAAGTACGTGTATGATCATGGCCTCACCGATAAGACTGAACTCGCGGTGGAGACCGGCGCGGGGTTGATTACTCTGCGCTTGAGTGTCGCGCAAGGCAAGATGATTTCCGCGCGGGTGAACATGGGACAGCCCCGCCTGCGTCGGCACGAGATTCCCATGACTGGCGAGCCGGGGGAGGCGCAGGTTATCGAGCAACCGCTGACCATCGAGGGGCAGGATTTCAGCTTCGCGGCCGTCTCGATGGGGAACCCGCATTGTGTCATCTTCGTGCCCGAGGTGGCAGAGTTTCCAGTCGCGGAGATCGGGCCGAAGATTGAGTGTCATGAGCTCTTCCCCGCGCGGACGAATGTGGAGTTCGTCCGGGTCCTTGATCGGCGCCACTTGGAGATGCGCGTCTGGGAGCGCGGGTCCGGAGAAACGCTGGCCTGCGGCACCGGGGCTGCGGCCACAGTAGTCGCCGGCGCTCTCACCGGCCGCTCCGAGCGGCGCGCGACCGTGCACCTGCGAGGCGGCGACCTCGAGATCGAGTGGGCCGAGGACGACCATGTGTTCGTCACTGGGCCCGCCACCGAGGTCTACACCGCCCAGGTGCTACCCGAGATCGTCGCCCCAGCCCGTCTGGGGTCTGAATAGTGGAGGTTCATTCCGTGGAGTTACCGATTGCACAGAGACTGCAGCGCATCCCCCCGTATCCCTTCCGCGAGATCGCGCGCATCAAGCGCGAGCTGCAGGCGCAGGGCATTCAGCCGACTGACTTCGGCATCGGGGACCCTGATATGCCCACTCCAAAATTCGTGATTGAAGCCTTGTACAAGGCCGCGCAGGATCCGGCGACCCATCCGTATGACGAGACAGGGTTTGGGATTCCCGAATACTTGACGGCCATCGCGGAGTTTGGACGCCGACGCTACGGCCTCGACCTGCAGGTCGAGGGGGAAATCCAGTCCTGTTTGGGCTCGAAGGAAGCCCTGGTACATATCCTGTGGGCCTACATAGACCCTTCGGACGTGGTTTTGGTCCCCGACCCGGCGTACTCGGTCTACAAGGTGCAGGCCGCCTGGGCGGGCGGAGCGGCCTTCCCCATGCCGCTGGACCCACAAAATGGCTTCCTGCCGGATTTGGAGAGCATTCCTCCCGCCGTTGCCAAGGCCGCCAAGGTCCTGTTCCTCAACTACCCGAACAACCCCACCGGCGGCGTGGCTACGCTTGAGTTCTACCGCGAGGTCCTGGAGTTTGCGCAGCAGCATAATCTCCTGATCGTCCAGGATGCCGCTTATAATGAGGTGGCCTTTGACGGCTTTGCGCCGCCCAGCTTGTTGCAGGTCGAGGGCGCGAGAGAATACGCCATCGAGATGCATTCCTTCTCCAAGACCTTCAACATGACCGGCTGGCGCGTAGCCTGGGCCTGGGGTGGCGCGGCCCATGTGAGCGCGCTGTCCAAGGTGAAGGCCAACGTGGATTCGGGGACCTTCATGGCCATCCAGCGGGCCGGCGCCGTAGCGCTGGGTCACTACGAAGACTTCGCGCCGACAATGCGTGCCGAGTACCAGGCGCGTCGTGACGCCCTGGTGGAGGGACTCAACTCGCTGGGCTGGAACCTGCAGAAGCCCCGGGCGACTTTTTACGTTTGGGCCCCGGTGCCGCCGGGCTATGAGACCAGCGCTGAGTTTGCCGCGGCGCTGCTGGATCAGTGTCATGTACTGGTCATCCCCGGCACTGCCTACGGTGAAAACGGCGAGGGCTGGTTCCGCATGTCGCTGACTCTCAAGGACCCGGACAAGCTTGGAGCCATCCAGGGCGCCATCGAGCGGATTGGCGAGAAACTGCCCAACCTGTGGGGATGAGTCACACCAGTTGATGCTACCCGAAGAGGCCCTACTGGCAGTTCAGAAGCCGGCGCGCTACCTGGGCGGAGAGTTGAACGCCGTCTCACGCTCTCCTGGCGAGATACGCATCCGTCTGGCGTTGTGCTTCCCGGATATCTACGACGTGGGGATGTCGCATGTCGGCTCCCAGATACTCTATCACGTCGTGAACTCGAGACCCGGGTTCGCGTGTGAGCGCATCTACTGCCCCTGGCCAGATGCTCTCGAGGAGCTCCGGTGCCGGGAACTCCCCCTGACCTCACTGGAAAGCGGCCTGCCGCTCTCCGCCTTTGACGTGGTTGGCTTTACCCTGCAGCATGAGCTCAACTACACCACCATCCTGGCCATGCTGGACTTGGGGGGAGTCCCGCTGCGGTACTCCCAGCGTGGTGGCGAAGCGCCGCTGGTAATCGCCGGCGGCCCTGGCACCGCCAACCCGGAGCCGTTGGCTGAGTTCTTCGAGGCCTTTGTTCTGGGGGACGGCGAGGAGGCACTCCCGGAGATCTTGGAGGCCATCGCCGGTTCGCCCTGGCACGATACCCGCAGCGAGAGTGACCGGGCGGCGCTTCTGCGGCGGCTGGCTCAGATGGAGGGGGTATACGTCCCCTGCCTGTACGCAGTCGAGGAAACCCCCGAGGGGCTGCTCTGCCCCACCCCACGCGGAGAGGCGCCCTCGTCCGTCCGCAGGCGGGTGCTGGCTGATCTTGACTCCGCGCCCTACCCGCTGGCCCCGGTCGTCCCCTGGGTGGAGACGGTTCATGATCGTGCACAACTGGAGATAGCGCGAGGCTGCACACGAGGTTGCCGCTTCTGCTCGGCGGGGATGCTGTACCGCCCGGTGCGTGAGCGCTCCCTAGAGACCTTGCGCCGCCAGGCCCGCGCCATCATTGACGCCACCGGGTGGGACGAGATCAGCCTCACCGCGCTGAACTGCCCCGACTACCTACGGATCGAGGAGCTCCTGGACGCGCTGCACGCAGACTTCTCGGCGGAGTCGGTGGCTATAGGGCTGGCGTCACTGCGTACGGATACCTTCAGCGTCGGCCTGGCGCAGAAGCTGCAGCGCGTGCGCAAGACCGGGCTGACCTTTGCGCCGGAAGCCGGGACGGAACGCTTACGCCGCATCATTAACAAGGGCGTAACCGAAGAGGACCTGTTCGCGGCGGCGGGGGCCGCAGCTTCCGCGGGCTGGCGCCGTCTCAAGCTCTATTTCATGCTGGGCCTGCCCTTCGAGCAGGACGAGGACCTGGTGGGTATCGCGGACCTGTGCGCGCGCCTGAGACGAGAACTGCACATGGAGCTGGCGGTCAGCGTGGCCACCTTCATCCCCAAGCCGCACACTCCCTTTCAGTGGTTTACCCCCCCACCCATGGCGGAGTTACAGCGCCGCCAGGAGCTGCTGCGGGCCGAGATGCCCCGCAAGGGGATCAAGCTCTCCCTGCATAGCGCCGAGACCGCGGTGGTGGAACAGCTGCTCGCACGGGGCGATCGGCGCTTGGGCACGGTCCTGGAGAAGGTCTACCGGCAGGGCGGCTACCTGGAGGCATGGTCGGAGCACTTCTCCCTGGCGCGTTGGGAGGAGGCCTGCGCGGCCGTCGGCGTGGACCTGCAGGGGGAGAGTAGCCGGCCGTGGCAGCCCGGCCAGCGCCTGCCCTGGACGCACCTGGACTGGGGTGTCACCCAGAATTTCCTCCGCCGCGAATGGGAGCTGGCTGCTGAGGGCATAGCCACACCAGACTGCCGGGAGGGAGTCTGCCACGCATGTGGGCTGGAACGGCTTACGCCTTGTCTCCCGGGAGGGGAGCAAGATGTCTAGGCAATTCCCCGGGCAGCGTCGTCAATGTGCTATAATGTATTTTGCCAAGCGTGGGCCTTTGCGCTTCTTGTCGCATCTGGACCTGGTGCGAGCCATGGACCGGCTAGTGCGTCGGGCCAAGCTCCCGGTCCTGTACTCTGAAGGCTTTCACCCGCACGCCCGGCTCAGTTTCGCGTCCCCTCTGCCTCTCGGCATGGAGGGCTGGCGGGAACCGTGTCTGATAGAGCTGGCGCGTCCGATTTCTGCGGCCGAGATAGCCCGTGCTGTGGGCCGGCATCTGCCCCCGGGCATGGAGCTGGTGTCTGTTGAGCTTAGTACGCGAGGGCGCCGTTCGCCACTCGCTGATTTACTGGTCGCAGGCTATGAGATGGAGTTGACCGCTACGGGCCAGCTTTCTGATCTCGTCGCGGCCATGGAACAGTATTGGGCTGCGCGCGAATGGAAAATCGCGCGGCCGACAAAGACGAAGGTTTCCGAGGTGGACCTGCGACCCGGCCTGCTGGAACTGGAGCTGCGAGCCGACCCTCCGCGTGTGGTGATGGAATTGTCCCTGGCGCCGGAGACGCTCGCGAAACCCGAGGAGGTGGCGCAGGCGCTGGCGGATCTTGCCGGCTGGCCCCGCCTCCCTGTGGGTCGCACCGCGCGCGCATACCTGCGCTGACGCTTCACATTTTTGGGTCGTCTGGATGGTTACGGGAGTCTGTGCTTCTGTGCCTGTCCCCCGACCAGAGAGGTTTGACAAATGTCGCTGGACATCATTGCCAACGTTGACCGTCTGCAAACGCGAATCGCGATCATGCAGGACGGGAAGCTGCTGGAACTGAAGTATGAGGGAGAAGAGGACGTAGTCGGAAACATCTACCTGGCGAGGGTCACGGACGCAGTTGCGGGGTTGGATGCTTGTTTCGTAGATGCCGGCATTGAGCGCAACGCCTTCATGCATGTCTCTGATGCGCTCCCCGAAGAGCCGCCACGCGGTGCACGCCACAGCGGAAACCTCCCCCGCATTCAGGACGTGGTGAAGAAGGGGGATGTCTTCCTGGTTCAAGTGACCAAGGGGCCACTGGAGACCAAGGGCGCCCGCGCCACCCGCCACATCTCCCTCCCGGGCCGTTACCTGGTGCTGACCACCCAGGACAACAAGGTTGGCGTCTCCAAGAAAATTGAGGATGACGCCGAACGCAAGCGCCTGCGTGATCTGGCGGCGAAGCTGCGACCCGAGGGCTTCGGCCTGATTGTCCGCACCCGTGCTGAGGAGGCCCGTGCCGAGGACTTCGAGCGCGACATCAGATTCCTCACCAAGGTCTGGCGCTCCATCGAAAGCAAGGCCGCACAGAGCAAGGCCCCGGCCTTGATCCACGCCGACCTTAGCCTGGTCTTCGAAGTCGTCCGCGACATCTTCTCCGAAGACATAGACAACTTCTACATAGACGACAAGGTCACCTATGACCAGGCTCTCAACCTGGTGGGGAACACGGCCCCCCCGCTGCGCGGCAAGATCAAGCTCTACCGCGAACCGGAGCCTATCTTCGCGCATTTCGGGGTGGATGAGGAGATTGCCCGCGCACTGCGCTCCAAGATCATGCTCCCCCACGGTGGGCACCTGAACATCGAGGGCACCACCGCCTTGACCACCATTGATGTCAACACCGGCAAGTTCACGGGCACCTCCAGCCTCGAGAAGACTGTTCTGGTCACCAACCTGGACGCCTGTCAGGAGATCGCTCGGCAGCTTCGGCTCCGCGACATCGGCGGCATCATCGTGATTGACTTCATTGACATGGACAACGCCACCCACCGGAAGCAAGTGATGACCGCCCTGCGCCAGGCCTTTGCTGAGGATCGGATGCGGACGCGGATCATGCACATCACCCGGCTGGGGCTGGTGGAGATGACTCGCAAGCGCACCGGAGTCAGTCTTACGGAGCGGCTGCTTACTCCGTGCCCATGCTGCGCGGGCAGCGGAAAGATTCTCGACGCCGAGACGGTAGCCCGGCGCGCGCTCAACGAGATTCGTCAGTACGCCCTGGAAAAGCCCAAACAAGCCATACATGTCCTCCTGGACCCCCTGTGTGCCCTGGCACTGATTGGGCCCCAGGGTGAGGAAGCCGAGGCGCTGGAGAACGAAGTGGGCGTCCCGGTGTACGTTCGGGCCACACGTGCAATCCACCCGGAATCGTACGAGATTGAGCAGGGACCACAGGAGGAGTTCCGCAAGCGCTTCATGTCCTTCCGAGCCGAGGCCGTGCTGGAGGTCACGCCAGAGCAGATCTTGCGCGGACAGCAGCACCCGGACCTGCGTGCGCTGGTGGAGGGCTGTGTCTTGGAGGTGCCCGAGCTGTCCTCGTCCGTCTCAGAGCCGGTTCAGGTGCGGCTCACCAAGGTCAGCAACTCCTACCTGCGCGGCACCCCGCTGGGGCATGAGACTTCTTCCGCCGCAGAGGCCGGGACCAAGGCCCCTGCCAAGAGACGCCGACGCCGCAGCAGCAAGAGCACCGCCCAGCAGGAGGGCAGAGACTCCTCTGCAGAAGCTCAGCCCACCACGGCTTCCCCGGACAAACCCGCGACCGAATCCCAGGGGAAACCCCAACCGGTCTCTCCGCTGAAGCGCTTGCTCACTCTCACAAGGAGAAAGAAGACCGAGGCAGAAGTGCCGACGGAGCCTCCTCCTACTTCGCAACCTAAGGCGGCAGAAACTTCCGCTGAGACACCGGCAGATAGCCCCCCGAAGAAAAAGCGTCGTCGAGGGAGTCGCGGGCGAGGCCGATCCAAAAAGGCCGCATCCGCCGCCTCTGACAACGCCGGAAAGACCCCGGAACAGGGCGGAGTCAAGGACGAATAGTCCGTGACGGGAGTGGCCCGTGGTTCGCAGGAGCGGTCAGAAGCGGTACTTGCCCTGCCGGTGCAGCAGGTAGAGGAAGAAAGGCGCGCCCAAGAGCGAGGTAATGATCCCCAGCGGGACCGCTCCCAGCATCGTGGCTACCAGGGCGGCGACAATCACCACCAGCCCGCCGCCGAGGAAGCTGGCCGGGGTGAGTAGGCGATGGTCCGGTCCCAACAACAGCCGCATCACGTGAGGGACCACCAACCCCACGAAGCCCACAATCCCGGCCACCGCGACCGCAGCCCCCGCCAGCAAGGCCCCACACGCCAGCAGCAGTAGCTTGACCCGCTCGACGGCAATTCCCAGGTGTGCGGCCTGCTCATCCCCCAGGAGCAGCGCATTGAGGTCCCTTGAGTAGGCGAACGCCACGCAGGCTCCAGCTAACGCATATGGCAACAGCATGCGCACGTGGCCCCAGCCCTGATAGGCGACGCTGCCCATCATCCAGAACACCACGTCGGTCACCTGCCCGTTATTGCCGCGCACCAGGATGAGCGAAGCCAGCGCAGAACAGAGTGAGCCCACCGCAATGCCGGTGAGCAGGAGCAGACCGACGGGCGTGCGCCCGCCCCGTCTTGACAGCAGGTACACAAGCCCGCTCACCCCCAACGCCCCGGTGAAGGCAAATAGCGGCAGCGGCACACCACTCACCGCCTGGTAGGTCTGCCCCAGTACCAGCGCTATGGTGGCCCCCAGCGCCGCCCCAGAGGACACCCCAATGATAGAGGGCTCCGCCATGGGGTTCTGAAACAGCGCCTGCATCAACACGCCCGCGACCGCCAGGGCAGCGCCCACCAGAAACCCCAACAGCAGCCGCGGTAGACGCACCTGGAGGACAATGTCGCGATCCGTCGGCGAGGCGTCGGCCCCCAGATCTTGCAGGCCGGGCAGCGGGGAGAGCAAAATCCGGAGAGCACGTCCGGCGGGGAGAGGAGCAGGTCCGGTGGCCAGCGAAAGCGCGGTTGCCTCAATCAGCAGCGCCAGGAGCGCCAGCATCACGGCCATCTTCCGCCAGCGGCTCACGACTGCGCCTCCAGTGCTCGCTCTGAGAGAAGCGTGACCCGTGGCCTGCCCCCGGGCCCC
Source organism: candidate division WS1 bacterium (assembly GCA_012523355.1). GTDB lineage: Bacteria > Armatimonadota > Zipacnadia > Zipacnadales > Zipacnadaceae > Zipacnadum. The sequence continues at coordinate 21,016 of JAAYIR010000142.1, read as the reverse complement.
TGGTCTACCTGAACGGGAGCGCCATAGACCTCCGCAATCAGCGGTTCGGTCAGCACGGCCTCGGGCGGCCCTGTGGCGCGTACGCGACCTTCAGCCAGCACCACCAGACGGGCGCAGTACTCCGCGGCCAAGTTCAGGTCGTGCGAGACCCAGACCAGGGTCAGATCCTGCTCCGCATTGAGACGCGCCAGAAGCTCGGAGATCTCCCGCTGATGGCGCAAGTCCAGGAAGGCCGTAGGTTCATCCAGAAGCAGGATATGGGCTTCCTGCGCCAGGGATTGCGCAATGCTCACTCGTTGCCACTCTCCAGCAGAAAGTTCGGTGACCATCCGCTCGGCGAGGTGGGTGGCATCCATCGCTGCTAGCGCACGTTCCACAGCCTCCGCATCCTGTGGACGATCGGGCTGCAGGTGCCCGAGATAGGGCGTGCGCCCCATGGCCACATGCTCCCGGGCCGTGAAGGCAAACACTGGCATACCCGGCGCCGGCACTACGGCGAGCAGGCGAGCGATTTCCCGCCGCCGGTACTCGCCCAGCCTGCGTCCGTAGAGTCGCGCCTCTCCCCCACTCAGGGGCAGGGTCCCGCTCATGGCACGCAGCAAGGTGCTCTTGCCCGCCCCGTTGGGGCCAATCACGCCCAGGAACTCTCCGGGCTCAATGCGCAGGTCCACGCCGCTAAGCGCCGGCTGGCGGTCATACGCGCATATCGCGTGGCGTAGCTCCAGCGCCGCTTCACCCGGTTTCGGCATGACTTCCTCCTGGCGGGCAGCAGCCCAGCGCCTTCTGCAGAGCTTCCAGCCCGTCGAAGAGCCGTGGGCCAGGGATGGTCAGCACGTCGTCCTCAATCCGCACCACCCGTCCCGTACGGACCGCGCTCAGACGTGCCCAGGCAGGGTCCTTGCGCAGCACGGCCAGCGTCTCCGCTGGTGTCTGGCCTCCGGGTACCACGCCCATGCCGCCGGCGAACACGATGACCTCCGGGTCGCTCGCTACCACCAGCTCACGTGTTACAGTGGGCCAAGGCTGGTGCGGCGATATGCCTTTCATCAACGTCACCGCGTTCAGCCCACCCGCGGTGGCAATCAGGTCATGGGCATAGCCACCGACCCCGCCCACAAACAAACCGTCCCAGGTGATGATCAGCAGCACACGTGGGCTGTGGCTGCCAGCCTGAGCCGCGGCCCGCACCCGGTCTAGCCGCGCACGCAGGCCGGATACCAGCTTCCGTGCCTGCTCCTGCCGCCCGCTGAGCTGGCCGACATCCTCGACAAGCTCCAGGACTTCTTCCACGGATTGCGGGTCGAAGGCCGCCACCGGACAGGCGAGTTCCTGCAGGCGGGTGATGAGCTGCTTGTCCAGTCCGCGAGCCACCAGGATCAGGTCCGGCTGCAGGGCCAGAATCTTCTCCAGGTCGGGATTGATGATGCCTCCGACTTTCGTCTTGGCAGCGGCCGCGGGGGGATAACGGGTATACTCATCCACGCCCACCAGCTGGTCGGCAGCGCCCACCGCGCAGACGGTCTCAGCGAGATTCGGTGAGAGGGTTATGATCCTGTTCGCAGGCCGGGCCAGTGTGATCTCGCGGCCCAACGCGTCAGTGAAACTCAGAGGAAAGGCAGAGGCAGGGGGCCCGGGCGCGGTGGCCCGGGGTCCGGGCGGGGGCATAACGCGCGGACTCCACATTAGCACCGCTCCTGCCAGCAGGAGCAGAGCCAGGATCACACCGATTATGAACTGCATGCGTCGCACCGCGACCCCCTGCCTCAAATCTCGGTCAGGCGTCCGGATGGTACGCCGAATCGTCCGCGGAAAGATCGGCGAGCAGCGGATCGTTCGGACTGACGTTGAACTTCGTGGCTATCGCCTTGGCGTGTCCATCAGTGTAACAGATGTTGGCGCTGCCGTTGTGACGGAAATGCACGTTGGGCCCAGTGCCCCAGGCCGCCCGCATGGGATCGTTGGGGGCGCGGAGGATGTTGTTCTGGATCAACTCACTGGTCCAGCTTGACCAGGCGGCGCTGTCTGCCAGCAGGACCGTTTCGGCCGGATGGTTGATGCGGTCGAGCATGCAGGTGGGTGGGGTATAAGCGCCCCCCGCATCCTTACCCATTCCCGCCAGATAGGCGTTGTAGGCATAGCCCGAGCTGGGACGCCCGAAGGCGTTCGCGCCAATCAGCGACGGGCAAACCGCCAGTTGCTCGTTCTGGGTGTAGGGGCCGATGAACCCCAGCTTCCAGGTGGCCGGGTACACGGAGTAATCCACGAAGAAGTCCCAGGCCCATTCCTGATCCCAGGCCGCGCCCGTGTAGTAGTCCCCGGGCGGTAGCATGTCGTCGTAGTCGTGGGCGTACATCAGCATAGCCAGGCCAAGCTGCTTGACATTGGCCAGGCAGCTAGTTTGCGTCGCCTTCTCCCGGGCCCGGGCGAAGACCGGGAACAGGATAGCGGCCAGAATCGCGATTATCGCGATCACCACCAACAGCTCAATGAGGGTGAAGCCCCGGCGTGAGTTGTACGAGCGAGAATACATTTCCTGCCTCCTGTAAGATTAGTCTGCGGTTCGCCGGCGCGGAACACAAAAAACCGCCGCTTCGAGGGGAAGCAGCGGTCTTTTAACAGAGACAGCCCCATCCTTCGCCCATCGAAAGGATCAAGGCACACCTGCGCAGCAGTCTCCTGACTTGCGGGTCATCCTACTCTCCGCGCCTTCCCCCGGAGGGTGGCCTGATGCGGATTTCGTCGCCGCTCACAGTTGCGGGGCAGTGACGGATTCTCACCGTCTTCCTTGGCGCGTTAGACTCTCGCGCCCTGCGCAAGCGAACCGTATTCAGTTGTGTGCGAGTACCGTACCAGATTTCTTCCGGCAGGTCAAGACCCAATTTTCGCAGGGTATTACCTCTGCGGCGGCGAATTAAGCAGTAGCGCTCAATCCACGACAAGGAGGAGTGGCTATGTACCGAATGCTCCTGGCCGTCTGTCTCGCGCTGGCGTGTGTGGCTGCCTCTGCTCTTGATCTACCGATTCCGGTACCCAAGCCCCCGATTCCGAAACCGACCATCCAGGTGCCCATTCCCGGGCTAGACCGCCTGCGGAGCGAGGGTCCCTGGATTACCACCAGTCTGGCTGATGTGCTGACTGAGGTGCCCTTCCTCGACCACTATGACCCGCGGGTTCTGACCCCGCTGGGCGAGATGCCCTGCAGTCCAACCGGAGAGTTCCTGCTGGCGCCCGGCGCCTATGACTTCTTCTGCCAGAGTTACTGCCTGCATGCCGGTGCGTATGCTCCCGGCGCACACGGCAACGGGTATGTTCTCGCGCCGCTCAAGGGTCCCGGGGCCCAGATTCTGGATAACCTGCTGCAGAACTCCGTGGCCCATCCCGAGATCCCCCAGCAGGAGGTGCAGTTGCTGATCTGGGCTTTGTTGGCTCGCACTCCGGTAGATAAGATGGCCCCCTCGCTGCAGGAAGCCGCCCAGGCCCTGCTAAGCAGAGAGGACCTGCGTCAACTTCAGCGCGGCGCCGCCGCCATTATCCCGACCGACCTCGTCAACGTGTCTTTCGCCGATCTTCCTGAGCCCGTGCAGCGGGCACTGGAGATCGAGAATGACCTGCGCACGATGTTTACCAACAAGATCACCGACTACACGGAAATCGCGGGGGTGGCAGTTCAGACCGGAGACCCTCCCCCCTCCAAGGAGGACCGTGAGATCCCTGAGGGGCGCTGGTCCTTTGACCCCGCAGGCTATTTTGTGGCCTACGTGCCGGTGAGCTACCCGGAGACCGCACTGCAGGTGTCGCAACCCGGCGGGCTAATCGTTGAGCGCGACCAACTCGGACGCCTCACGTCCATTACCGGGCCGCGCGGCGAGAGGATTACTACCGAGTACGCCGGAGGGATTTCGACCACAGTACCCGGCGACGACGGAGTACAGATCTGCCCTTTCCGCGCCATCCATCTCTCGGCTACGGATCGCCTGCATCCCGCTGGGGTTAGTACTTTCGACGCCGCAAACACGGGTTACACGCTTCTGGGCCTGCCCTCAGGTAGGGGCACGCCTGTGCTCAGCAGCGCCGCAGTCAACCTACCCGACCGCTACGCCTGGGCCGTAGCCCACCGCGCGGAGGTGGAGCAGCTCCTCAAGACGGCGGCCGCCTCAGCCCCCGCGCAAGTTCCCGAACCCGTGCATAAGGCCACGCTGGGACAGTTGTCGGACCTGGGCAACTATGCCCAAGCCCTGTGGCAAGTACTCTCCGCTGCCGCGGAAGAGAACGACCAGGTTGATCTTCTGCTGGCCAATCCTGCCTACGAGGCCTGGCAAGCCTTGCTGATTCAATACGCGCAAGGAGAGATCGAGGCCACCGCTCCCGGCGAGGGGCTGCGCAGTTCCGCGCCGACCTCCCCCTTCAGACTCTGCCTCGGCTTCTTCGGAAACGGCATGCCAGGCGCGATTTCCACGGTACCGATGGCGGTGTACGGTAGACGCGAGCTGCGCCCCTACCGCCCCTCCAGGGGTGTCGCGACGCCGGGGAGTACCGGGCGCCAGCGACTCTCCCCCTCAGGCCGTGGGCTTCCATGGTTCAAGCCTCGACCCCGTCCCAAACGCAACGAATCCACTCCCAATCATCAGGAGAATCATGCCAGCAAGGAGGTCCTGGAACGCAGCAAGAAGGCGATGGACATGTTCTCCAAGTTCACAAGCTTCTGTGACCTGCTCACCGGCGGGCCGGCGATGTGGATCGCAGGTCAGATCGGGGGAGTGGCCGACCCGCGGGGCCATCTGCTGGGCGGGATCACCGACGGCATCTTCTCGATGGCCGGGGACATCAGCCAGGCTCTCGGGGGTGACCCGCCGCGTCCGGACTTCGACCAGGTGGCGACGCCGCAGCCCGTTGTCTACGAGCCCTTGCCCGAGGGAGCCGGCTTGCCGCCCGAGAAGCTTCAGGCCTACAACTCGATGCTCGCGGCGAGTACGGACCTGTGGAGCAAGCTGCGAGCCGCGCAAATCACGCGCGATCGACTGGGTGGCGCATACCTGGCAAACGACGAACCCGGGATCGAACGCCAGGCTGCGGCGCTCATTAACCTGAAGCGCCAGGTCGGGCAAGCCATGCTCGTGCTGGCAGATCGGATGGAGGCCCTGATTGCGCTCACGCCGGAGGAGACCTTCGCGCAGATGATCGTCTCGGCGGAGGAGCTCCAAGTCCGGCAAGACGCCCTCCGTCAGGCTGGGATGCCGACCTGGCGGGTAGAGTCCGCACAGCTTCTCGGGCTGTCGGAGGCGGAGTTGGCAACGCTCCGGGAACGTGGCCTGGCCCTCACCGCTGGTCAATTTGAGGGGACGTATCTGGAAGCCGCGCAGGGATTCATCGCCTCACTACGTGAGTGTGGGCTGATGTGGTCCACCCTGCCTACGGCGGAGGGGGGCTAGCCGCGCAACTTCTCTCTACTCGACGGCCTCCAGGACCACGACCGTGGGTTCGGCAGGCAAGGTATGTGGGCTGACCTCCCACACCGGTCCCCCCACCCGCACGACACGGGTAAGCCCCTCGGTAAAGGCCTCTACGGGGGCGAGCCGGTACTGGGGAGGAAACTTCAGGCGCGGCGTGAGATAGTGCATGGGGATGGTAACACGAGCCTGAAGCTGGGTCACGACCCGTCGTGCGGTGGGCGGGTCAATCGTGAAGTGCCCGCCGGTCGGGATGAAGAGCACATCGGGCGATCCGACTAGCTCTGCCTGCTCGGGCGTCAGCGGGTGTCCCAGGTCCCCCAGGTGGCAGAAGCGCAACCCGTCAGTCTCCCAGACGAAGAGGTTAATGTCACCGCGCTCGCGCCCCTCCAGAGGGTCGTGCTTGGCCGGGATGGCCACAAAGCTCACCCCCTGGACGACGCCGCTGGTCCGCAGCACCAGGGGCTGACCCGACAGTCCCTCCACGGAGTTGTGGTCGCTGTGCTCGTGAGTGACCAGCACCACCTCTACCTCATCCGTGATGGGCTCATATTTGAAGGCGCCTCTGAGGCCGCCAGGCAGATAGGGGTCCACCAGAATCCGGGGCCCGTCGAGACTGGTGATAGCGAAGCAGGCATGTCCCCAGTACTTGATAGTAGCCATTCACAATCCTCCCTCACGACTGTCCTGGCCTCTCTGACGTTGTGCCGCGGACCTTTGTTTATCTGAGCCTAGCCTGCGAGCTTTTCCCACTCCGCCACGGTCCGCGCTACATGCTCAGCTGCGGCGTGCACGGCCGCGCTCTCTTCCTCGGTCAGATAGATCTCGACGATCTCCTCTACCCCACCACTCCCCAGCCGACAAGGCACACCCAGGAATACGTCTCGCAGACCGTATTCTCCCTCCAGGCGTACCGAGCAGGGGATAATTCGGTGCTGGTCACACGCGATGGCCGCCACCATGTCCGCCACCGCTGCGGCCGGCGCATAGAAGGCGCTGCCCGTCTTGAGGTAGCCAACAATCTCCGCGCCGCCCTGACGAGTCCGCTCCACGATGGCCTCAATTCTCTCGGGTGGCAGTAGCTCGTTGAGTGGCACACCGTTGACCGCCGTCAGGCGCGGGAGGGGCACCATGCTGTCCCCATGCCCGCCCAGTACCATAGCCTCGATCTCATAGGGGGCGCAGCCCACCTCCCAGGCGATGAAAGTCTGATAGCGCGCGGTGTCCAGCGCGCCCGCCATCCCCATGACGCGCTCCCGTGGCGCCTGCAGGACCTGCGCGGCCAGGTGGGTGGTTACGTCCAGGGGGTTGGAGACCATGATCACCATGGCCTCCGGGGCGACCGCCTTAAGGTTCTCGCAGACCTCAGTGACGATACCGCCGTTGATCTTCAGCAAGTCGTCTCGAGACATGCCAGGCTTGCGCGCTACCCCCGCGGTAATGACGACCACGTCCGAGCCCTGGGCGCCCTCGTAGCTCACGCCGCCTTCGATGGTCCGGGCATGTCGTGCCAGCGGTGCAGCCTGGGCAAGGTCCAGGGCTTTGCCCTGCGCCAGGCCCTCCACCACGTCGACCAGATACACATCCGCAAGATTGCCCTCCACCAGCCGCTGGGCGCAGGTAGCCCCCACATTTCCGGCACCAACCACAGTGACTTTCATCAGTAACCTCCCACTCTGAATTCCGTGCTCCCAACCGTCGCCTAATCTGCTATAATCGCTCCGATGTCGCCACCGCAGATGCTCCTCCAAGTCGCTCTGGTCGCCGCCGAAGGCCTGCTCCTGTTCGTGCTCTCCCGCGCCCTATTCGGGTGGGTACTCCAGGCCTTTGCCAGCCGCAACTCACGCCGCCGCGGGGGATGGCTCTTGCAGCTCATCCGTCTCCCTGGAAACCTCGTGCACGAGCTGAGCCATGCCCTGGCCTTCCTGGTAACCGGCTACACCGTCAAACGCGTGGTGCCCTGTCTGTGGGATCGATCCGGAGCCGGGGTCTGCCAGCCGGGCCGTCCCTGGTCGCCGATCGCGGTCCCCTGGCTGGCTACGGGACTGGCCGCCCTGGCTCCGCTCTTCACCGGGGCTGTCGCGCTGTACGCCGTGGCCCACCTGCTGGACGTACCGCTGGAAGCACATTTGTCGTTGCGCGAACCCGGCCGTTCGGTTCTGCATAGCATCTACGGCAGCCTGCTGCTGCTGGATTACAGCTCCTGGCGCACGTGGCTGTTCCTGTACCTGGCTTTCACTATCGGCGCGGAACTGGCGCCCAGCCGCACGGACCTGGCGCTGGGCATTCCGGCGCTGCTGGCACTGGGCCTGGCCACCACGCTGTTCTTGCTGGCCACCTACCAACTCGATCCCGAGGCCCCCTTCCGGGTCGTGGTCCTGACCAATGCCTACCAGGGGCTTACGGCTCTGGCCCGGCTGCTGGGAATCGCCCTGGTGACCACGGGACTGGTCACGGCGCTAACCTTCCTGCCCGCGGCCTTAATCCGCGCCGCGCGCGGCTAGCGGTCGGCACAGGCCTGCTGACCCCCACCTCGAACAACACCCCGTCGTCAGGCCTGCAGAGCCCGGACAATCGCGTCCGCGACCTCGCTCGTGCCCACCGCAGTGGGATCCTCCCGCTGAGGCTTCATGTCGTAAGTGACGTCCCGACCCTCGCGGATCACCGCCGCCACCGCGTTCTCGAGCTTGCGTGCCGCCTTGTCTTCACCCAAATGGTCCAGCATGAGCATGCCCGACAGGATGGTGGCGATGGGGTTGACCTTGTTCTGCCCGGCGTACTTGGGGGCCGAGCCGTGGGTAGGCTCGAAAACTGCCAGGCCCTCGCCAAGATTGGCTCCCGGCGCCACCCCCAGGCCCCCGACCAGACCACAGGCCAGGTCGCTCAGGATATCGCCATATAGATTGGGCAGCACCAGCACATCATATAGCTCCGGCTTCTGCACTAGCTGCATGCACATGTTGTCCACGATGCGGTCCTCAAACTCGATATTAGCATAGTTCTTGGCGACCGCTCGTGCCACCTCCAGGAACAGCCCGTCGGTGAACTTCATGATGTTGGCCTTATGGACCGCCGTCACTTTGCGCCGCCCATGCGCCACCGCGTACTCAAAGGCAAAGCGCACGATCCGCTCGGTGGCGAACTCGGAAATCGGCTTGAGGCTCAGCGAGGATCCCGGCCAGACCCGCTTGCCGCCCAGCCTCTCGATGATCTCCGTAACCTCCGCACATTCCGGGGTGCCGCGCTCGAACTCAATACCCGCATAGAGGTCCTCGGTATTCTCACGCACGATAACCAGGTCCACATTGTCATAGTGGCTACGGACCCCCGGATAATACTTGCAGGGACGCAGGCAGGCGTACAGATCCAGCTCCTTGCGCAGGGCGACATTGACACTGCGGAAGCCGCTGCCCACCGGTGTGGTGATCGGCCCCTTGATGGCGACACGGTTGCGGCGAATGGACTCCAGCACTTCCGGAGGCAAGGGCGTGCCTTTCTCCTCCATGACGTCGAGACCGGCATGCTGCTCCTCCCATTCAATCTCAACTCCGGTGGCCTCGACGCAGCGGCGCATGGCCCAGGCCACTTCCGGCCCGGTCCCATCGCCGGGGATGAAGGTAACTCGATGCATTCAGAATCACTCCTCGAGATAGTTGACAGGTCCCCACTTGCGGTCTAAAGTGGAGCGTGATCTCAGCGCCAGGGCAGCCCTCTGGCAATTGACTGTTGACGATCGCCGACCTTGCGATGAGGTAGGATTTTGGACTCACAACCACCAGCCACAGCCAGGCCCGGCACAGATACAACAACAGAGCATAACCGCAGCTTCTGGGCCCGCCACCGCGTCACCCTACACACGAGCGCCTATATCCTGTCCCTGCTCGTGGCGGCGCCTCGCTGGCCCTACCTCCTGGCCGGCGTTCCGCTGGTGTTAGTCGGGTTGGCCATTCGCACGTGGGCTTCAGGCTATCTCCTCAAGGACCGGACCCTCTGCACCGCCGGGCCTTACGCCTACACCCGCAATCCGCTGTATGCGGGCAGTGTGTTTGTCCTCGTTGGACTCTGTGTGATCGCCAACAGTTTCCCGCTCACCGTGGTGGCCGTTGCCGCCCTGATTATCGTCTATCCGTTGACCGTGCGCTACGAGGAAACCGTGCTCACCCAGGAGTTTGGTGACGACTATGTGGAGTACTGCCGTCGAACGCCCCGCCTGATTCCCTGGCGCGGCCGCTGCATGCCTGGTGACAGCACCCGCTTCACCCGGCAACGCGCCGCGGAGAACAATGCCGGGGAATTCGCCGGCTGGGTGGCCCTCCTGATTGTTCTGCTCGTCCTCAAGGCCTTCGCCGGCGCTCACTGGGGCTTCTGGCCCTACGGGCCCACCGGCGAACCTCCGCTGACTTACGGCCTGTGGTGGCGAGGGTTCTAGAGTGGAGTGATGACAAGTCACCTTTACTTCAGGGCCTCGGTAAGCCTCCTCACACCCTCCTGCAGCTTCTCCATAGAGGTAGCGAAGCTGATGCGCAGATAGCCCTCGGTGCCGAAGGCAGAGCCCGGGACAGTGCTGATGTGCGCCGTATCGAGCAGGTACTCACAGAGCTCGAGGGAGCCGCCGATCACTTCGCCATCTAGCTTGCGGCCCAGGTGTGCGGTGATATCCGGATACACATAGAAAGCCCCACCAGGAGTATTACACGTCACACCCGGGATTTCGTTCAGCGCAGGGACGAGATAGTCACGCCGCCGCTCAAACTCCGCCCGCATCTCCTCTACCGACTCCTGCGGTCCGCTGAGCGCCTCCAACGCGGCGTACTGGGCGGGCGTGCAGGGATTGGAGGTCTCTTGACTCTGGATGTCTCCGGCCCGCTTGGCGATCTCCGGCGGCGCGATGAGCCACCCGATCCGCCAGCCGGTCATGGCGTAGGTCTTGGCCACGCCATCGGCCAGGATGGTGCGCGCCTGTGCGTCCGCACCCAGTTGCGCCGGGCTCAGGTGTTCTCGCCCGTCAAAGAGGATGTGCTTGTAGATCTCGTCAGAGATGATCAGCAAGTTCCGCTCCTCCGCCAGGTCCACCAGCCCCCGCAACGTGGCGCGAGTGAAGATGGCCCCTGCCGGATTGGAGGGGCTATTGATCAGGATGGCGATGGTCCGGTCGGTGACTGCGGCACGCACCCCCTCCAGATCCGGCTGGAAGTCACTCTCGGCACCGGTGGCGATGACTACTACCCGGCCTCCGCAGAGTTCAATCTGGGGTGGATAGCTTACCCAGTAGGGCGCAAAGACGATGACCTCATCGCCCGGATCCACGAGGCTCTGCCAGATGTTCATTAGCGCGTGCTTGCCACCGTTGCAGACGCAGACCTGCGCGGGGTCGTACTGCAACCCCAGATCCCGCTCGGTCGCTGCCACAATGGCCTGCTTGAGCTGAGGAATGCCGGAGGCAGGCGTATACTTGGTCTGTCCGGCATGAATCGCTGTGCAGGCCGCCTCCACCACGTTCGGTGGTGTCGGGAAGTCTGGCTCACCTACGGCGAAGGAGATAATGTCCACTCCTTCGGCTGCCAGTGCCTTGGCCCGGCTATCCATGGCCAGCGTCGGCGAGGGAGTAAGCTCCCGCGCGCGTTGAGATATTTTCATACCTGTACCTCCACCAAGCGAGTTATCGGTCACCACATTGCGGGCTAGACTCTCTGAGGCGGCGGCAACTGCCAGTGCAGCCGCTCCAATTCGTAGCGGGCCTCCGGGAAGTGCCGCTGCAATTTCAGCGCCCGTCTCAGTTCATTCTCCGCCAGAATGAGTCGGCCCTGCCTGGCATGCACGGCCCCTGCATGGTAGAGAAGGACTGCGTCCGGGGGGCGCATCAGCCGCACCGCCTGCTCCACATGGAAGGCGGCCTCGTCGTAGCGTGCCAGCCGGTAGTACGCCCAGGCCACGCTGTCGGCGATGGCCGGGCTACCCCAACGCAGCCGGAGGGCCGCCCGGGTAAGCTCAAGAGCCCGCGTCAGGTGCACGCCGGCGTCGGCATAAACGTAACCCACGTTGTTTAGAGTCCAGGCCAGGCTCTCATCGTCAATCTGGCCTACCGCACGCAGCGATCGTTGATCGGCAAGATAGCTCTCCAATAAACGCGTCCCCTCCGCCTCCCGTCCGGTATACAGGCATGCCATCCCCTTCTCGTAGAGGCTCACCGCCCCCGCCCGGGACTCGTACTCCTCCAGTGTCTGCAGACCCTGCTCCCAGGCTCCCGTTCGCAGGAACACCGCCGCCGCGGTCCTGATCACGGGCAAGCTGTCAGGCGTCAGTTGCAGCGCCCGCTCCGCTAGCTTGTGGGCCCGCTGAAAGTCGCCCCCGGCCGCGACCTGTGCCTTGGCCTGACCGATCTGCGCCTGAGCGACGTAGTCCTTGCGCAGCCGGTCAAGCTGGGGCGCGAGACCGCAACCGGCGCTCGTCAGGAGCGCCAGCGGGAGCAGGACCAAAGCTGTCCGGGAGCTAGTCCAACGGCCGAAAAGCCGCCACATAGTAGTAAGACACTCCAATGAACAAGGCCTCCTCGGCCAAAGCGGGCGAGGAATAGATACCGTAGACCGTCGAGTGCTTCCACAGCACCTCACCGGTCTGGCAGTCAAAGGCATACAGAGAGCCGTCCTTGGAGCCCAGATAGGCAACCGGCCCGGCCACCGCGGCGGAGGCCAGCACCTCGTCCCCGGTCCGGGTCTGCCAGCAGCGCTCCCCGGTCAGTTGCTTCAGTGCGTGCACCTTCCCCGTGCCGGAGCCCAGGAGAAGCATGTCGCCAACGATGGCGGGGAAGCCCCGAATGCGCCCGCCCAAGTCGGCGATCCAGGCCATCTCGCCATCCTCCAGATCCAGCGCGTAAAGGTCCCCATCCTCGGAGCCGCACCACATGAGATGCTCGCCAATGGTTGGGGAGGCCGCGATCGGTCCTCCGGTGGAGGTGCGCCAGATCTGCTCGCCGCTCTCGGCATCGAGAGCATACAAATGCGCGTCCCAGGAACCGAAATACAGGCGGCCCTTAGCGTATGCCGGGGCCGAGAGAATCTCGCCTTCCGTGGCGAAACGCCACCGCATCTTCCCTGTGTGGACTTCCACCGCGGTCAGATTTCCGGCCACATCCCCTACCACCACCAGATCACCCGCGATGGTACAGGGCGAACGTACCGGCCCCGGCAGCAGCAGTCGCCACTGCTCACGTCCGCGTAGCGCCTCCAGGCTGTAAAGATGTTTGTCGGTGGAGCCAAAGAGCACGCTATCATCGGCCAGCGCGGCGGTGCCTTCTATCCGTGCTCCGGTATGAAAGGTCCAGCGGACCTCGCCCCGCGCGCTGTCCACCGCATAGAAGATTCCGTCGCGGCTGCCCACATAAACTGTCGCCTTTCCCACCACCGGCGAGGCCACTACCGGTCCGTTGGTACGCACGGCCCAAACCTGCCGCAGGCCCGGGCCCAGCGCGGTGGGTGAATAACTCTCGTGGCGCGCGTTACCGCCGAAGGAGGGCCACTGGCTAGCTCCGGCTACTGCCCTCAGCCCCGCCGCCTCAACCGCGGCCAGACGGGACTCGAGGAGTTCCCGCACCGCCGGCTCGGCAGCCTAGTCATAGGCTTCCCGTAGCACCCGCGTTGCTTCGTCGTAATGTCGCGCCTGTATCTCCGCCTGGCTCAAGGCGTAGGCTAGCTTCAGGTGCTTCGGGTGCTGCTCCACGGCGCGCTTGAGCTGAGCCAGGCCGCGCTCGGTGTGCGACAGCCGTCCTAGCACCTCCGCATAGGCCCAGGGGACCTCATTGCCAATCACCCGCCGCAGCAGATGGCGCGTCAGCCTGCCCGGCCCCAGCGAGTGGAGTGTTTCCGCCGCCACTGCCGCGAATTCGGGGTCTTCATCGGTCAGGGCCTCAGTGATCTTCGCCGCGTGCCGCCGCAATCCTAGACGCCCTATGGCCGTCGCTGCCAGCCGCTTGTGCTCAGGCCGATCTGACTTCAGCAAAGCCACGATCTCCCGTTCGAGGCCGCGCAAGGCGCGGGCAACGTTTGCGCGCACTTCCTCTACCTCGTCTTCCAGCCCCTCGGCGAGTGCGGGCAAGAAGCTGCCCGGCAGGTCCGCTGGCAAGTGCTGTGCCGCCGCCGCGCGGATCTCCGCCCGTTCGTCCTGCAGGAGAGAGAGCAAGGTCCGATTTCTTCCCCCCCCCAGCTCGTTGAGCCGTCCGAACCAGTACTCCACCCCCACTCCGGTCACCGCGGCACTCTTCAGAATGAGCTCCAATTCACCTGCGGAGATGCTCAGCTCCCGTGCGTACTCGGTGAGCGTACGCATGATGCTTACGTCAATTAGTAGGCCAAACTTCTCGTAGTTGGTGTATTCCCGCGTCAGCAAGTCCTGAACGTCTCGCCGCTGACTGCCTTCCTCACCCAGCCAGTCCTTGATCTCCTCGGCCAGGTACTCATGCACCAACTCATAGCTGCGAGCATGCTCTTCCTCATTCATGCGCACCAGGCGGTGATCCACCAGGTGGGCCAGTACCCGCTCCACGGTTTCGCGCTCTGGAGCCACCTCCTGAACGATCCGGTCCAGAATGCGCCGCCCGCGCAGCTCGCTAGAGGCCACCATCTGCTTGAGGATCAGCCGCGCCATGGGACGCTCCGCCAGCGGCAGCTGGGCCAGCGCCTGGTCCATGTACGTGGCGAGTATCTTGAGCGCCCCGCCTTGCTGGTCGTACATCCGCTGCGAGATAACGCGCGAGGGAGGCTCCAACGCCTCATACAGCCGGTAGAGCACAATCTGTAACTGCGCGGGCTCGACCCCCTCCCGGGAGAGGTCCTCCAGCAGACGCTGGACGAGGTCCCGCTCGATGGTGAGGCTGAAATTGGCCGCTGGCTTAGTGGTCGCGGCCTCGGCCTGCTCCCAGGTGAGGCGATGCAACCGGTGAAAATGGTCCATGATACCCGGCAAGTGCTCACGCTGTTCCAGCAGCTCCCCCAGGTAGTCCTCACGGATGGAAATCAGGACGTGCACCCGCTCATCCTCCACCATCCGCCGGATCTGTTCGAGAAACTGCTTCCGCACGGGCGCGCCGACCTTGACGAAGATGTTGGCGAACTGGTCGAGGATGATCAACAGCCTTCGCCCGGTAACCTCCGCCAGCGCCAGCGCCATCTCCACCCAGCCGGCCTGCTCCGCTTCCGGCGGCAGGGGGAACCCCTCCGTCTCCGCCCGGGCGAGGATCGCGCGGCGCAGCGCGGCATCCGTGTCCTCCCCGCAGGCGGTGAACACCGGCAGGAGTGGCCGCTCGCCCTGGCCCTCCCTGTACTCCTCATCTCGTCGGCGCAAGGTGGCCATGAGCCCGGCCCGCAGCACGGAGGTCTTGCCGATGGCGGGACGGCCGAACAACACCGCGAGCTGGTTCTCTGCCGTCAGCTTGAGCAGCCTCTCGACATCCGGTTCGCGTCCGAAGAAGAACTCGGAGTCCTCCACGTCGAAGTAGTCCAGAAAGCGATACGGGCCGCCCCGAAGCACGCTGAGCTCCCTGCGCCGCAGCCCCCGCCGTCGTGAATGGTGCTTGAGCTGCGTACCCAGGGCCGAGAAGAACTCGTTGAAGCTGCCCGCCTCCCGGGCCACGATATGGCGCTGCGACTGCCGGCTCTCCAGGAGAGAGGTGACCTCCAACTGCAGCTTGTGATACTCCGCGACCTCCGGCTCGTCAGTGCGCAGCTCATGGAAGGCGCTCTGATCGCTGAGGGGGATCGTCGGGTTGATCCAGAAGACTTTCCCCCCCTCGTGCGGCACCAGCCGCAGGAAAGGCAGGTCCCGATCCGTATACCCGATGAACAGCGACACCAGACGGAAGGCCTCCCCGATGACCTTGGCATAGGGCTGCAACATCTCGGTCAGTTCGGCCTCCGTCAGGGGAAGGGACCGGCGTTCCAGATCGCCCCCACACTTGACTACCGTAACCCGGGTGGAGTGATGCAGCGCAGAGACCACCGCCTCCGGCTCGTCCACGCCCAGTACGAGCAGGTTGTAGTCCGAGCCCGGCTCCATGAAGTTGTTGCGCAGGGCCTGTTCCAGCAGCGCATGGGGCTCCATGGTGAAGACGGAGGGGAAGTACCCGTCCTTGATGAGAGTGGCCAGGCGCACATGCCCCTCTGCCGGGCGGCTGGCGCTCAGCAAGGCGCGCAAGCTCCGGCAACGTTCGCCGTGGTCGGGGACGAGGCGCGCGTACTCCTCCAGTTGGGCCACAGGCCTCCGCTCCGCCGGGAGCCGCTCGAAGCTATCTTTGACCGTTTTCGCGGCGACGTCCTGAAGAAAGCTTGCGAGGGTCTTCTCTTGCGGAGGGAGCTTGGCACCGCTGCCGAGGAAGAATACGTGACGCCCACGCCGATGACGTCCCGCCTTTAGATAATCTGCCACTACACCGAGCATGGTACTTCCTTGGAGACGAGAAGCGACGAGCGAGAGACGAAACTAGAGTGTCTCCTGCCGCTTCCGCGCCGTTTCTGAAGCTGCTGTTGTGCTGCCTCTGTTCTGTCTACGTGCTGCAGTTGTTTCTGGTGGGCCCGGCTGGGTTCGAACCAGCGACCAATCGGTTATGAGCCGACCGCTCTGCCGCTGAGCTACGGGCCCGCATGTTCAGGCTAGCAGGTATTATACCCCACCCCTCAGTGGACGGCAAGCTCGCCACCGGAGCGTCATCCACTCTCCAGGAACTCCCGTAGAGTCAGAGCCAGGTCCCGGCCCAGCGCTCGTGCACTCTCCGCCGTGACCGGCACCCCATGCGCATTGGCATAGGCAACCTCCAGAGACCCCACCAGCTTGACATTCCGCCAGTGAGAGGGCGCGAGCGCGAAAGTCTCCTTGCCGCCGTAGCCTTCCCAGCAGTTCCAGCCGTTGCCCTTCTCTCCAAAGGGCACATTATCGTTAGGGTCAAAGGGAAGCGGGCCCGTGCGCACACGCTGCAAGATTGCCGAAAGGCGATCAATCTTCTCCTGGTTGGTATCGTTGGCCACCCAGAAAATGGCCTCGTCTTGCGGTCCGTAGATCCAGGGACAGTGGAAGTCGAGCAGCACATCGGGACGCTGCACCCCCCGCGCCATGAACCTCCGTTTGACGGCACGCACCTCGGGGTAGAGGCTGCGCCCGCCGTAGTCCCGATTGTGATCCCAGGGGCGCCGGTTCTTCCCCTGGTCGCCTTCCTCCACTCCGTCCTTGTCCATGAAAGGCACCACCAGACAATACACCTTCTCTCGCAGCCATGCCCCCAGCTCGTCCTGCGCCAGCGCGCTCTCCATTATCCCTTCCAGCACGTAGTTGGCCATCATCTCACAGGCGTGGTGCCGCGCTACCAGCAGCCAACGATACTCCTCCCCAC
The DNA here is from genome assembly GCA_012523355.1 of candidate division WS1 bacterium. GTDB lineage: Bacteria > Armatimonadota > Zipacnadia > Zipacnadales > Zipacnadaceae > Zipacnadum. The sequence continues at coordinate 4,195 of JAAYIR010000142.1, read as the reverse complement.
CGTCCATCCGCCCGAGGCGAAGCAGCTCCACCTCCCGGCCCTTCCTGCTCTTGCAGAGCACGTCTCGGCGCAGCGCCGGGTCATTCTCATGAGCGGCCAGGAACTTGTCCAGCTCCTGCTGCAGATAGGCCATGCCCAGGCAGAATCGCACTTCCTCGCCTTCCGGGGGGAAGGCATAGGTGAACGCGTCATGCGTGTCATCCTCGAGGCCCAGCCACTCCCACGTGAGCCCCTTATCCAGGCTAACGGCTGGCCCCCGTGCCCCCACGACGTTACCGTCGGTAAATTGGAAACGAAGTTCCCGACCCTCCGCACCACGCACCCGAAAATACCAATAGAACCACCAGCCCTCAGTATCCCGCGGGTCTTGCCGCAGATATACCGCATCGCCCTCCTGACTCTGGAATATGATGTTCCCGCCCGGAAAGTCCGCGTCAATAGTCATCTACCTATCTCCTCAGGAGTTCGCGGAAAGTCAGCCACACAATCCGCGGCAGCGCCGCCAGCCGCGGCAGACGCCAGGGCTCCTTCCAGGTACGGTAGGCCCATTCCAGGCCACAGCGCTGCATCCACACCGGCGCGCGCTTCTTCCGTCCGGAGATGACATCAAAGCTCCCGCCGACACCGATGCACACCGGGGTACCCAACTCCTCGAGATGCTGCTTGATCCACTTCTCCTGCCGGGGGATACCTAGCGCTACGAACAATACGCCGGGCCCCGCTGCGGCGATCTCCCTGACGAGCAATGCTTCCTCCTCCAGGTTGAAGTAGCCGTGGTGTGTGCCCGCGACACACAGCCCCGGTACCTGTCGCTGCAGGACGGCGGCCGCCTCCTGCGCCACGCCCGGCTCTCCACCCAGCAGGTATACGCTGCGGTGTTGACGGGCCGCCGCCTCGCACAGTCTGCCCACCAGGTCACAGCCAGACACCCGCTCCTCCAGCGGCAGATTCAGCAGCCGCGCCGCCAGCACGACCCCTGCACCGTCGGCCGTCACCAGGTCTGCCTGGTTCATGATCTCCCGCAGTTCCTGGTCCTCCTGCGCCCGCATGACGGTGGAGGAGTCGGAGGTCACGATCATATGCGGGTGGTCCTCGCCTAGGAATTCCTCCACCTGCGCCAGGGCTGCTTCCCAGCCTACCGTGTGCACCCGCACCCCCAGCAAGCTTATCGCCCGGTCCCCGGATCTTTCCACTCGCAGGGGCCGCGGCAACAGGCGCAAGATCACATAGGACGTCGCCAGGCCCAGGACCAAGGCGGCGGCCAGGAGGAGGGCCTTCACCAAGAAAGACACCTCAATTAGCCACACCAGCAACAACGCTAAGGCACAGAGGTACGCGGTGCCCGCCAGAGCCAGAACCACCACCTGCCGGCGCGTATAGCCCTGCGTCAGGAGCAGCATATCCACGTTTTGTCGACGCTCCCCCATGGTCAGGGACCGCCCACCATGGCGCAGGTTCTGGATGTAGGCATAACCCACGGAAAAGATGGGTACGCCAATCACCAGCAGTGGGAGCAGCGCGACCAGGAAGGCGGTGTGCTTGAGCGCGCCGAGGACCGACAGGCCCCCTAACACAAACCCCACGGTCACTGCACCCGCACGGGCCGTGTGCCGCGAGAGATAGCGTGCGAAGGGGACCAGCACCAGCCCCAACACGCCGAGCATACCGGCCAAGTACTGTGCGCCCGGCCCTACCATCTCCGGCTGTAGCAGCGAAATCCCGTACATCGTGAGCCCTGCCAGGCCAGCCACTCCCAGGGGGATTTCGAGCAGACCAGCGTTCCAGCCGAAAACCATGGCGCACGTCGCTAGCCAGACTACCGTCACCAGAGGCCCTGCCCAGCCCAACGCAACGAAATCGGTCATGAAGGGGAGTTTGACCGAACTGATGCCCACTCCGCCCTGGACGGCCACCACAGCCCCCAGAATCAGACCCGGCAGCGCGGTCAGCAGACGCCAGTTGAGGAAATCACAGAGCGTAGTGAGGAGCCAGACGACAACTCCTCCCATCAGCAGAAAGAAGACCGGCAAGCCCTCGGCGCAGGAGATACCGAAGAACACGCCAAAGATCAGCGGCCACAGGACCAGCAGCCCCGACGCGTCCAGACGCGCGGCCTCCCGCTTGTCCTGCCTGAGCCGGGCCCGCTCAGCCACCGCGAACAAGGCTGCCAGCAGCACCGCTATGACTACCGGGGCAATGCGCGTCGGGATCAACTTGTCTCACCGAATCCGGCGCAGGTGGTGTGACTAACGCACCAGGCTGGCGACGAGGTCTCCCTGCTCCGTGGTACTGATGCCGCTTTTGGTCGAGAGATCGCCCAGCTTGCCCGAGGAGAGCGCCTCACTAATGGCCCGCTCAATCGCTGCAGCGGCTTCGGTCTCGCCCAGATGATCCAGCATCATGGAGGCCGCCGCGATGGTGGCGATCGGGCAGATTACGTTCTGGCCCGTATACTTCGGTGCCGAACCGTGAATCGGCTCAAACATGGAGACGCCCTCCGGATTGACATTTCCGGAGGCGGCGACTCCCATGCCGCCTTGAATCATCGCTCCCAGATCGGTGATGATGTCCCCGAACATATTGGTGGTCACGACCGTGTCAAACCACTCGGGATTCTTCACGAACCACATGCAGCACGCATCCACAAAAGCGTGCTCCTGCTTGATGTCGGGGTATTCCTTGCCCACTTCGGCGTAAGTGCGTGTCCACAACCCATGCCCGTACGTGAGCACGTTAGCCTTGTCCACCATGTGCAGCGTATGCTTGCGCGCGCGCTTGCGACACAGCTCGAAGGCGTAGCGGATGATGCGCTCGGTCCCTTTGCGGGTGTAGACCGCGGTCTGCAGCGCGACCTCATCGGGGGTATCCTGCTTCATGGTCCCGCCGATGCCCACGTACATGTCCTCGGTGTTCTCGCGCACCACCATGAAGTCAATGTCCTCGGGGCCCTTGTCCTTGATCGGGGTCCAGACTCCGGGATACAGCTTGATGGGCCGTAGGTTCACATACTGGTCGAACTCGAAGCGAATCTTGAGCAGAATCCCCTTCTCCAGGATCCCCGGAGTGACGTCGGGATGCCCCACCGAGCCCAGGTAGATGGCATCCATCTCCGCCAGCTCAGCCATGACCGATTCGGGGAGAATCTCGCCCGTGCGCAGGTAACGATCGCCACCGATATCATAATCCGTGGTCTCATACTTGATGCCATACTTCTCGGCGGCCACGGCTAGAACTTTCAGACCTTCACGAATGACCTCGGGTCCAATACCGTCACAGGGAAGAACTGCTATCTTGTACATGAAATCGATATCTCCGTTTCTTGAGTGTCCCAGTCGAGCACCGCATTATAGCAGAATCGAGGAGACAGGGGCAAAAGGCATTGGCGCGACGGGAGATTGCCTGCAAATGGGCAGCCACGGACAGAGAATGCGTCCGGCTGGTATAGACCGATTTTCAGCCTCTCGACGCCCCGGACCCAGCCATTCTCAACCTGCGGCGGTTACCGGCCGACCACGACCAGCCTGCCGCGGACACCGCACTCTCTGCCCCCCGCCGCATCAGAAGACAGGCGGAGGCGGCGGGGCGACCGAATTCATCACGTTCACCGTGATGGTCGCCGACCCCAGACGTCCGTTGCTGTCCGTGGCCTGCGCCGTCACCGGATAACTGACATCGTCCATGGCTATGGTGTTAAAGGTGGTGGACCCCGTCAAGGTCTGCGATCCCCCCATGACGGTCTGGGTGGCAGTGCCGAAGGTGACGTCAACCTTGGTGATAGTGGCGCCGGCTTGTGCCGTGGCCGTGAAGCGCACTTCGCAAGTCCCCACCGCCACACCACCGTTGGCCGGAGAGGTGATCTCGACCGTCGGCGGCTGCGTATCAGCGGGCTGGAGCTGGACCGTTCTTACCGCCCCGTCCACCAGCGCCGGGGTGGATTTGTCATAGGCCAGGGCCTTGATGACATAGGCGCCCGGCGTCAGTCCGGCCGTGCTCCATTGAAAGACGTAGGGCGAGGCGCTGTCGACAAACGGATTGGCGCCGTTCACGTAGAAGACCACCCGCTGGATCCCGGCTGGCGCGCTCGCCGTCGCCGTGCAGGTGACGGTCTCCCCCACCTTGGGGGTGCTCTTGTTCACGGTCAGCGCTACCGTTATGCCCGTGCTCTCCACGGTCACCGTGATACTTGCGCTCTTGG
>JAAYIR010000141.1 GCA_012523355.1 candidate division WS1 bacterium | reverse complement strand
GACTGTAGCCCACCGAGTGAACCTCTAGGCGGTCTGCTCGAGAGGCGGCTCCTCCTCGGCAGCGGCCGGCTCCTCACAAGTCAGCAGCGGCGGAACGCGATCGCGGACTGTCTCCTCAGTGATCTCACAACGCACGACCTCCGGCCGCGAAGGAATCTCGAACATCACGTCAAGCATGATCTCTTCCAGGATGCTGCGCAAGGCGCGGGCGCCGGTCTTGCGGCGGATGGCCTCCTCCGCGATAGCCCCCAACGCCCCTTCAGTAATCACCAGCTCCACGTCATCCAGGAGTCGCAGGGTCTTCTGGTACTGGCGCACCACCGCGTTCTTCGGCTCAGTGAGAATGCGCCGCAGGGCAGCAGCGTCCAGCGAGTGGAGCGACGCGAGGTTGGGCAGACGACCGATGAACTCGGGGATCATGCCGAACCGGATCAGGTCCTCGGGCAGGACCAGGGCCAGGAGCTCGTCGTCGCTGATCTCCTCGGCACCCTCCGCGGAGGCTCCGAAACCCATGTTGCGATGATGAGTGCGCTCCCGAATGATGTCGGTCAGGCCGTCAAACACCCCTCCGCAGATGAAGAGCACGCCCCGGGTGTTCATGGCGAGGTATTCCTGCTGGGGGTGCTTGCGCCCGCCCTGAGGAGGCACGTTAGCGACGGTGCCCTCCAGAATCTTGAGCAGCGCCTGCTGGACGCCCTCCCCGGAGACGTCTCGAGTTATGGAGGGGTTGTCTTGTTTGCGGGCGATCTTGTCTATCTCGTCGAGGTAGATAATGCCCTGCTCGGCGCGCTCCACGTCGCCGTCGGAGGCGATGAACAACTGGAGCAGGATGTTCTCCACGTCCTCGCCGACGTACCCGGCTTCGGTAAGGGAGGTAGCATCAGAGATGGAGAAGGGAACGTCCAGGAACTTGGCGAGCGTCTGGGCCAGCAGCGTCTTGCCGCACCCGGTAGGGCCGATGAGTAGGATGTTGGTCTTCTCCAACTCCACATCGTCATCCAGACGGCCCAGACGCACGCGCTTGTAATGGTTGTAGACAGCGACAGAGAGGGTGCGCTTGGCACGCTCCTGACCGATGACGAACTGATCCAGATGGGCCTTGATCTGCTCCGGCGTGGGCACCGAGGCCACGCCCTTGTCATCGCGTTCCTGGGCGCGGCTGCGAATGATTTCGTTACAGAGCGTTACGCAGTCCGGGCAAATGTACACGCCGGGACCGGCGATCAACTCCTTGATCTGCGTCGGCTTCTCACGGTTGCAGAAACTGCAGCGCAGGTTCCGTCCACCTTCAGTTCGGCTAGGCTCCATACTGATTCCTGGGCTCCTGTGCGACGGCGAGGACGGGAGTTACCTGCCGGCCCCATCTTCTCACCGGGATGAAATTCGCGAAGCTCCTTACTTCTCCTCCGTGGGCGTGGCGCCGGTCGCGCTCTCAGCCACATGGTCCACGATACCATAGGTGACGGCGTCGCTGGCGGTCATGTAGTAGTCGCGCTCGGTGTCGGTCTCGATCTTCTTCATGTCCTGGCCGGTGTGATGCGCCAGTATCTCATTGATCCAGTTGCGCAGGCGCAACACTTCTTGAGCTCCGATGGCGATGTCCGTGGCCTGCCCCTGCACCCCACCAAGAATCTGATGGATGAGGATGCGGGAGTAGGGCAGCGCATAGCGGTGGCCGGCAGCGCCTGCCGCCAGAAGCACGGCGGCCATGCTGGCGGCCTGGCCTACGCACCAGGTGCGGACTTCGGGCTTGATGTATTGCATCGTATCGTAGATGGCCAGCCCGGCGGTGACCGATCCCCCGGGGCTATTGATGTATAGGGAAATGGGCTCCAGCGGGTCCTCGCCCTGCAGGAACAGCATCTGCGCAACTACCAGGTTGGAGACGTCGTCATCTATCGGGGTGCCGATGAAGATGATGCGCTCCTTCAGCAGGCGAGAATAGATGTCGTAGGACCGCTCGCCTCGCGGGGTTTGCTCGACGACGAATGGGATCAGCATAGTTGGCTAGCTCTCCTCTGTCTGCTCGGGCTCCGGAGCTTCCTCGACTGGAGCTTCCGGTTCCCGTTTCTCCTGGTCAGACGACTCAGGCAGGTCCGGAGTTTCAGGAGCGACAGGTACGGCGCCCTTCTGGGCCTGCTCGTGCGCCTCCTCCAGGAGCCGGCGAGCCATCAGCGGATACGCGTCCCGTGCCACCTCCTGCACCTCGGCACTCTCGAGCAGTCGGTCAACCACCAAGCGCCGCAGCGCCTGGTCATGGAACTGGTGCTCACTCTCCGGCTGCATGTCCACCATTTGCCGCAGGTGGCCTGCTTCCAGTCCGTACTCCCGGGCATAGTCTACAAGGGCCCGATCAACATCCTCCTCGCCCGGCTCCAGACCTTCGGCCTCGGCCAGAGCCTGGAAGATATAGTGCAGGCGGAGGTTCTGCATCGCATCCATCGCTGCCTGCTCCAGGAGTCCGGTCTCCCGGTCCTGAAGCATTTCCAGCGCGGCTTCCTGGCTCAGCCCCTCTCCAACCAAGTGCTCGTGGAGTTTGCGGGTTTCGGCGTTGGTCATGGACTGCACGAGGCTCTCCGGCAACTCCATGCGGGTGCCCGCGTCCACCAGGGCAATGGCCAGATCTCGCAAAGCACGCTGCCGCTGCCTATCGAACTGCTCCTGCAGCCGCCCCTTGACGTACTCGCGGAGGTCCTCCACGGTCTCGAGAGTCTCGTCTACGGACTTGGCAAACTCCTCATCAAGGTCGGGGAGGATGACCTCATGAATCTGCTCCACTTGGGCCTTGAGGCGGGCCTGCTTGCCAACCAGTTCCGGGTCGGGCTGGGGCTCAGACAAGGGCATCTCGAACTCGAGGTCTTCTCCCTTCTTGGCCCCTACCAGCCGTCTGGCCAGTTCGGAGTCGCCTTCGGCGCCGGCCGTCACTTCCGAGTCACTGTGGTCAAGCTCCTCGCCGGTCTGGGCATCGGTCACGTGCACACAAACTGACACGCTATCCCCCTCGGCGACCTCGTCGCGGTCGGCGACCTCACGACGTGCATGAGCCAGCCGCAAACGCTCCAACTGCTCATCAACGTCTTCCGAGGTTACTTCGGCGGACGGGGCGACAAGCTTGAGCGCATGGTAGTCAGGCAACGAGGGCTCGGGATGCACGGCCACGGTTGTGACCAGCTCGAATTCCTGCCCGCGCTGAAACGCCTCCACGTCTTCCAGGTCCGGGAGCTCAGGCTCGCCCAGGGGGCGAATCTTCAGCTCCTCCAGGGCCGGGGCAAAGGAGTTCTCGAGGAACTCGCGCCAGGCCATGCGGCGGAGGTCTTCAGCCGGGAAGCGGCGCTCCAGGATGGCGCGCGGGGCGCGACCCGGCCGGAAGCCCGGGACCTGAGCCTGTTCTGCCAGGAGGGAGAAAACACGGTCGTAAGCCTTCTCGATCTCGGCAGCATCGGCCTCTACGCGGATCTCCAGTTTGCTGCCTGGAAGCCGTTCGGTGGTGAGGTTGAGGGACATAAGGGTCTCCTAGAAGCGATTCACGGTTGCCCGTCCGTGGTCTGCACTGGACAGAGAGCCACCACGCCTGGCGAGGGCAAAGCAGCGGCCCATAAACGACTGAACGACAGCGTCCTGCTGTCGTCTTGCGCAAACCGCCGTCTCTGCTCGCTGCAGCGGATAGACGCTTGGCAGCCGTCGCTGAGTTGTCATCAATGGTGGGCGCGGGGAGACTCGAACTCCCAAGGGTATTACCCACATGATCCTAAGTCATGCATGTCTGCCAATTCCATCACGCGCCCTCTGACGACAGCGGAATGACAGCGCAAGAGCAGCGAAACGGCAGCAAAAACTACCCGACCTCCTGCCGCATAGCCGTCTCCGGGCTGCCGTTAGACAAGAGTTGTCTGGTGGGCCGTACAGGGATCGAACCTGTGACCTGAGGATTAAGAGTCCCCTGCTCTACCAGCTGAGCTAACGACCCACCTTGTCTTACGCCAGTTTGTACACCAGCACCATTACAGCGCAACGACAGCCTCCGAAAGGGCTGCCTCTGTGCTGCCGTACAAGCTGCCGTGGTGCTGGTGTCAATTGGCGCGCCTGGAGGGACTCGAACCCCCGACACTCGGATCCGAAGTCCGATGCTCTAATCCTCTGAGCTACAGGCGCGCTTAGCGACAGCCCGAGACCAGCTCGAACAACAGCTCAACAACAGCCCCATGACAGCCTCAGAACCGCTTGCAGGGCAGTCGTCGTGCTGCTTCCGTGATGTCGTTCCGCGGTCTTCAAATGGGGTGGCTGATGGGACTCGAACCCACAACCACCGGAGCCACAGTCCGGTGCTCTGCCATTGAGCTACAGCCACCATTCTAACACCAGCGCCTCATCAGCGCAACAGCCGGCGAAACGACAGCAGCGGAACGGCTCAGAGGCTGCGGTTGGGCTGGCGCGCCCGGCCCGATTCGAACGGGCGACCGACGGCTTAGAAGGCCGTTGCTCTATCCTCTGAGCTACGGGCGCTTTGACACCAGCGCAACTACAGCGCAACGGCAGCTGGGGAGACGGCTCCGAGGCTGTCGTTGTGCTGCCTCTGTGCCGGCGTTCAAGCTGTGGTCTTGCTGCCGTCAAATGGAGCGGGAGACGGGGCTCGAACCCGCTACATTCAGCTTGGAAGGCTGACGCTCTGCCAGATGAGCTACTCCCGCTCTGATTGACGCCAGCTTGAACACCAGCGCGACTCCAGCCCAACAGCAGCTAAACGACAGCCTCCGAGCCTTATCTGAGGCTGGTGTTCTGCCTGTTGTTGAGCTGCGGTTGTGCTGCCGTCTAATGGTCGGGGCGGCCGGATTCGAACCGGCGACCTTCGGCTCCCAAAGCCGACGCGCTAGCCGGACTGCGCTACGCCCCGGTTCGCACCGCTGAAGAGATTGTAACGGCCAGGCCGCGATTCGTCAAGGTTTGGCGTGCCCAGGCTGCGCGTTGCGGCGCCGCCGGCCGCAGTGACCTTACTGGTCCAGGGTTCCGGTCTTCAGGCCCACCGGAAGCGGCGCAGGCTGGACGCAAGAGCTGCCGATCTCGATATGCCGCCCCTCCTCGGAGGCCTCGTGGAAGGCCAGCATCAGGTCCAGGACGTGGAAGGCCAGCAAGCCACTGGCCCGGTGCTCACGGCCATAGCGGAGAGCGTAGGCCATGTCGGCTACCCCCGTGCTGCGGCTGGTTTCAGTATACCCATGCGTGAGCGGGACTTCGCGCCATTCCTTGCCGTCATTGAGCCATAGCAGAGGCGTGCCGCCTGGCCCGTTGGGATCGGGCACAATCAGAGAGCCCTCAGTGCCATACACCTCGATATGGGGGTGCTTTCCCGCCCAGACGTCAAAGCTGGTCACCAGGGTGGCCACAGCGCCACAGGCAAAGTCCATAATCCCGGCTACGTGCGTGGGAACTTCGACTGGTATCTTCTCCCCTCGGCGCTTCTCGGCAGTGATGACACGCTCGGGGAGAGTCATGCGAGTGGCGCCGGTAGCCCGCCACACCGGCCCCAGCATGGCAATCAGGGCAGTCAGGTAGTATGGTCCCATGTCAAACAGGGGACCAGCGCCCTGCTGGTAGAAGATGTCCGGGTTCGGATGCCACGATTCGGGACCGTGGCTGAGCATGAAGCCAGTGGCGCCAACTGGCTCACCAATGACACCGTCGGCAATGAGCTTGATGCAGGTCTGGTGCCCCCCGCCAAGAAAAGTGTCGGGCGCGCAGCCGAGGAGCACATCACGCGCCAACGCCGTGTCGAGCAGCTTCTGGCCCTCGCGCCGGGTCAGGGACAGGGGCTTCTCGCTCCAGACGGACTTGCCCGCCTCCAGCGCCGCCAAGCTGACCTCGAAGTGCGCCTGGGGGATAGTGAGGTTGACCACCAGCTCAATCTCGGGGTCCTGTACAAGCTCTTCGGGTGAGAGGACCCGCGGTACCTCGAACTCTTCGGCCCGCGCGGCGGCCCGCTCGTTGTCCAGATCCGAGACGGCGTCCACCTGCAGAATCTCAAACAGCGGACACTGGCGCAGATAGGCGGGGGCGATGTTGCCGCAACCGACCAGACCGACTTTCACCGGGGCTACGTCCATGGAAGTTCCTCCTTCGGATTGGCACAGGCGGGAACGGGCGCACATGCACCGACAGGGCCCCTACGGGCGGACGGGGCTGCTGGTGTCCAGCAGGCGCGCCAGGTTCGCCTTCTCCAGGTAGGCGCGGAGGGCCAAGGCCTTTTGCGTCTTCAGCGACCGCCCCTCCGCCAGCGCATGGCAGACCGTGGCAATCATGACGTCGGAGCCGAGGAAGAAGTGCGGTGACTGAGGGTCGACCGCGAGCGCGTACTTCCAGCGAATCGCCTCGGCGACGTCGTCGCCGGCGGGCGAGGGCGCAAGGACGATGGTGCGCTCGGGATTGGAGCCGGGATCGCAATGGTGATTGTCGGTGCTGCCCACGATGAGCGGCAGGCGGCCGGCGGCTTTCCACTCCTCGTAGCGAGCGGGGCAGTGCTCCCAGGCGTCAAGGCCGGTACCCGCCAACCCCGAGGTCAAGTGCGCCAGCCAGAAGGGATTGTTCGACCAGGCCGGGTGATTCCACTGGATGACCGCGCCCTGCACATGCGCCGACTTCACTATCTCCTGCCAGGGCAGCTGCTCGGAGATCACCTCACGCAAGGGATAGGCGTTCATGTGTTCTTCGAAAGTGACCTCTTCCCCCACGATGACCGGATAGTGGAAGCCGGCCGCGGGGAGGAGCTTCTGGACGAGTTGGGCGCCGGCGATGGTGTTGTGATCTGAAATGACGGAGAAGTCCTCCGCGCAGTAGATGGACTCGAGAATCTGGGCAGCGGGAGAGCAGTCTCCGTCGGAGAAGTAGGTGTGCTTGTGCACGTCGCCACAGTACAGGCGATAGCCCTCCAAAGTCAGGGGGGCGACACCGGCAGGCGTGACGGCGCGGACCACCAGGTCGCGGATCTCATCGGCCTGAGCCAGGGCAATCGGCTGGCCCGCGGCCAAGAGCTCGCCGAAGCGCACAGCCATCTCGCGGCTGGGGCCCTGGGTGGTAATCAGCCACTTGTCCGAGGCTACACGGAGGGAGGCACCGAACTTGCGGAGGCTCAACTTCCGCACGCGAATGCCTTCAAGGTCCGGACGCGCGAGCAGGTCTCCCACCGGGCCGGCCAAGAGGACAGTCTTGCGGGAGGCCTCGTCCAGGGAGAGCACGGGTACGCGAGTACCGCGCCAAGTCTCAAGACGAGTCTTCACCTCGGGAGCGCAGCCGGGGAGGTACACGACCCCCTCGAGCTGGCCTAGATCGGCCAGGGAGTCGAGACTGAAGCCCGCGATCCAGCGACGGTCGGAACGCAGGAGAAGGCCTTCGCGAGCCGGGTCATACTCCCCGAGTTCCATCCCGCCCCAGGACGGTCCACCGGCCTCCAGCGCGGCGGGGCGTCCGGAGACAGTCAGGCGCTCGGGCGTGAGCTTGAGGAACGGCGCAGACGAGTGGTCGAGGGCCGCACGAGCGGACTCCGGGCTGTCGGCCGCGCTCACCCGAGCAAAGGCCAGGGGGATACCGCCCCACCAGAGGGTGAGGGCGGCGCTGGTGGAAGAACCGAACTCGACACTGATCTGGGACTCGGGAACGGCGGTGAGGTTGAGCACGTCGAGCAGCCCACCCGCGCCGGAGATGACGCGGCCCTTCTCGAGGACCTCGAGACGAGCCTGCATCTCCAGAGCCATCCGGGTAGCCGTGGCCTGATCGCTCCGCGCCAGCGCCATCTCGAGGCGCTCCAAACGAGGGAACAGGGCCAGGTACCCCTGGGCGCGGAAGGGGTCCTCACGAGAGAGGGCGGGCAGGTCCACGGCGCGGACGCTGGCGCGCAGGTTGCGCACCAGGTTGACGATGACGACCAGGGGCTTCTCCAGAACGCCCAGGGGCCGCCCGGAGCGGTCCAAGACCGTGGCGAGCACCCGGTAGGAGCCATCCCCCAGGGCGGAGGGCTTCCAGGTGGCGGAGGCGCTAAGAAGGCCGGCCCAGGGCGCGGGTGAAGGCGACAGAGGCAGCGTTTGACTGTAGGAGGAGCGGCCGGCCGGGTCCTGCACGACGAGCTTCACGGTGGCGGCACGGGCCGCAAGGAGCGAGCCGACGGTGGCGCTGAGAGCCACGCCGCCGTCGCCTCCGGCGAGGTCGTTGTCGGCACGGAGCCAGGCGAGGCTGTCCAGGGGCTGATCAGCACCAAACTGCAACTGATCGATTAGGCGGGCGCGCAGGAAACGGTCGGGGCGTGAGGCCAGACCGGCCGCGCCCCCGACGGTCATCATCCGAGGCTGAACGGCGTCGCCATCGCGCCGGTCGTAGTCGTCGAGGCCGAACTGGACGCCGAGAAAGGACCCCGCCTGGGGCCGGACGCCGGGGAGAGCGGCCCAGGGGATGAGCACCTCGGCATCCCAGCCGGTGGGAGTGGCGCGACCGGCGATACGGATTCCCAGCCCGGATACGTCTTGGCCAGCGCTGCCGATCTCCGCAGGCAGGCCGCCGACAGGCGGCTTGCAGAGAAGCTGCCAGAGGCCCACCCCCTGCCCGCCGGAGCGGCCGTCGAGGAAGAGGTCCACGCAGTCCATCTGCCAGGCGTTGTCCACCGGCTTGTCGTTGAGGACTTCGTCATCGGCGACGCGAAAAGCCACGGCCAGGCCCTCGCGCGTCCAGGCGAAATGTCCCTCCAAGCTCATGTCCTGGGGACCCTTCCAGTGGTGCACCGCCCCGAGGCGGACATGGTTCACGTCAGCGCTGGTGGCGAGAAACAGCGAGAGGCCGCTCGACCATTCGGTGAACTGGGCGTCGAGGACCAGGGGCTGGGCGAGGCGTGGGATCTGGAGCTGCGCGAGAGCGGGCGCGGCCAGCAGAAGAAGCAGGAGCAAGGGAAGGCGTTTGAGCATGGTGAATCATCCTTTTCGTGTGATCGGTTCGCAAGCCAGGTTCTCACCCCGTCATCCTACTTCGCTGCCGCTCCGCAGGATGCCACCCCTCTCCCTCGTCCCACGCAACGCGGGCGTCGGGCGAGGGGAGCGCACGAGTCTATTCGACGACTAGTAATTTCTGACTACGGGCCAGGACGCAGCTCTGCAGCTGAGCCTACGCGACTGGCTCGCGGGCAGCCCAGAGCATGCCGCGCTGAACGAGTGCAAGCGCTTCCGGGACCTCGAAGTCGGCGGCGACATGGCCCAGGGAGCAATAAAAGACGCGCCCCTGACCCCAGCGCCGTCTCCAGACAACGGGCATGACGGTACCGGCGATCCACGGGGCCTCCGGGTTATCGCCGAAAGTGGTGGTGGCGAGAACCTCGTTGCTGGGGTCCACATGCATGTAGTACTGCTCGGAATGCATGACGAAATCCTGCAGTCCGGTAGTCACGAAGTCCTCCCGGTTCACGAGATGGACGGTATAGTCTATGACGCCTCCAGGATGTGCGACCCACTGGCCCCCGACCATGAACTGATACTCCGTGTTCTGACGGAAGGCATCTCCCATGCCCCCATGCCAGCCAGCAATGCCCACCCCGGCCCGCACCGCGTCCAGCAGACCTTTACACTGATCAGGCGAGATCTCCCCCATCGTCCAGACTGGCACAATCAGACTGAGCGTGGACAGATAGTCGGTCTCCAGGTATACGTCAAGAGTGTTCTCGACACGGACCTCAAAACCGCACGCCCGCAAGAAGGGCTCGAAAACCTCTACACACTGCTTGGGCTCATGGCCTTCCCAGCCACCCCAAACCATCAGGGCTCGTTTCATGGACAATTCTCCTAACTACATCTGTTCTTCCGCCCAGGCACGAGACAAATCGGCGCAGCTATCTCATGCTATAGCGGCAACCACAGTAGTTCTGCCGATACAGGCTCAATTCCTTGCTCAGCTCCACACTGCGCTGAAATCCGGCCCGGGAACGGAAGCTTTCGTCAAGGAATTGCACGCCGTACTCGGCTGCTGCGATGTGACCTGCCTGGCGAATTTGTTCGAGGCGCTTCTGCGGCCCGGTGGTCAGCGTCGTGGCGAAGTACTGGTACCCACCGCCGGCGGCCCTCTGCGCCGTGCGACGAAGACGGAAGAGGAAACAGACCTCACACCGGCGACCGCCCTCAGGTTCCTGGGCGAGGTCGGCAACCGCACTCAGCCAGGCCTCGGGGTCGGGCTGCGGGGTCAACAACTCCACATTGAAATGAGCCGCGACCTCACGAACGGCAGCGAGGCGGCGGGCGTGCTCCGCGGCGGGTTCGAGGTTGGGGTTGTACCAGAGCAGGGTGACCGCGAAACGAGGCAGGAGACGCTCCAGAGCCACGGTCGCGCAGGGGCCGCAACAGGCGTGAAGGAGGAGAGAGGCTTTTGAGGAGGCACTAGCCATCCGGAGGGGCCTACGCTATGCGTTGCTCGCCATCGGGATCAAAGTAATGGACACGGGCCAGGTCCACGACCACCTTCATCTCAGCCTCGGGCTGCACGGAGGAGGCGCCATCCACTTTCACTACCAGCGTGTCGCTGTTGACACGAAGATGCACGATGCTCTCTGCGCCCAGCGGTTCGACAACCTCCACCGAACCCTCGATGGTGTTGTCCGCTGAGGGCGCCACGGGAGCAGTGACCCGCGGATCGAAGATGTCCGTGGGGCGAATGCCCAATGTCACCGGCACGCCAACGTAGGACTGCAGGGCGTCACGCTTCTCGGGGGCGACCGCGAGATGGAAGGTGCCGGCGTCGGCGAACAGACTGTCGTTATGCGCCAGGATCTCAGCCTCCACAAAGTTCATCCCTGGGCTGCCGATGAAGCCGGCGACGAACTTGTTGGCCGGGAAGTTGTACAGGCCCAGGGGTGTGTCCACCTGCTGAATCTGCCCGCTCTTCATCACCGCAATACGCTCCCCCATGGTCATGGCCTCGACCTGGTCATGAGTGACGTACAGCGTGGTGATGCCCAGGCGGCGGTGGAGTTTGATGAGTTCCGCACGGGTTTGCAGACGCAACTTGGCATCCAGATTGGAGAGGGGCTCGTCCATGAGGAAGGCCGCCGGTTCGCGGACGATAGCGCGAGCCAGGGCGACACGCTGACGCTGTCCGCCGGAGAGCTCGGCCGGGCGGCGTTTGAGCAGGTTCTCGATACCCAGCATGGCGCCGGCCTCACCCACGCGCCGGGAAATCTCCTCAGGCTCCATCTTGCGCAAACGCATGCCGAAGGCGATATTGTCCTCGACGGTCATGTGCGGATACAGGGCGTAGTTCTGGAAGACCATGGCGATGTCGCGGTCTTTAGGCTCCAGGCTGTTGACCAGCCG
>JAAYIR010000140.1 GCA_012523355.1 candidate division WS1 bacterium | reverse complement strand
TCCCCCTCTCCCCAGGACGAGCGGAGCGAGGACGCGGGGAGAGGGGGACCGGCGGCTGCCTCGCAGCCGCCCAGGGGGTGAGGCCCTCTTCACCTCCCCTAACCTAGGGGAGGTCGGCGGCGTCCGCGCCGCCGGGTGGGGTGCCCTCCCCCTCCGCCAGCGCCCTCTGCCGGTACGCCCGCGGCGACATCCCCTCCACCTGCTTGAAGGTCTTGGAGAGATGGAACTCGTCCGCGAACCCCGCCTGCCGGGCTATCTCCTTCAGCCGGTAGCCCTTGGCCAGCAGTCCCTTGGCCAGATCCATCCGGGCCCGCCGCACGGTAGTCATCGGCGTCTCGTCCGTGAGTTCCCGGTAGCGGTGCGCCAGCGCCGAGAGGCTCATCCCCGCCTCCCGCGCCAGGTCGGCGACGGTGATCCGTTCCGCCAGGTGGGCATGGATATAGCGCTGCACCTGTGCCACCATCACGGGTGGCGTGTCGGGCTGGCTGGCACGGAGGCGGTACTCCCCCGCGCCCAGTCGCTCGGCCTGGTGCAGGCAGTTGAGCACCTCAAAGAAGCGCGCATACGCCGCCCAGTACCCCGCCTCCTGTTCAAATACCGCGATCCTCACGATCTCCGCCAACAGCTCTCCTACGAGCCCTTCCTCATCGAAGAAACGGGCGTAGCCACCCGGCACCGAGAGCAAGTCTCTCAGGCGAAAAAATCCGGGATCTTCAAACTGCAGAAAGGCACAGTGGATAAGCACTGGTCGGGCATTCCGTGCCATATCCTCCCAGTACGGGACCCCTGGCGCATACAGGTGTGCCACCCGCGCCGGACGCTCCACCCAGGGCGCGCTCACCGAGTGCACCCGCACCCGCTCCCCCGGCGTGTAGTTGTAGTCCAGTACCCACAGCCGGTGCCGCAGCTCCCCGCTGGGATGCACGCGCCGGTGCTTCAGTTCCGCCGCATGGAACACCGTCGCCTCCGGCTCAGTAGGCGTCCGCCAGGTGTAACTGCTGGTTCCCATGGGCATGGCTTCTCCCTCCACCCGTGCTGTGCAGTATGATACATGTTTTCAGCAGCCCCGGCCATGTATCCTACTGGCCTCTTGCAGTAAACTACCCCCCACTTGGCGAACTGACTCTGCGCTATCGCCCGTCCGACGCCTATCACTGAATACCCCCGAGGAGGGGACTCACCATGCAAGCGGATGCCCGCGAACTGATGGAGATCATTGACCTCTGGAACTACTCCCAGGAGACTCAGGCCCAAATCCAGGCCTTGCTCGAGGCGGAGCAGCCCCCGCCACCGCATCTGTTCCGCTATTACGGAGCCTCTCCCGGCAAGGTCGCCCAGGCCGAGCAGCTCTGGGCCGAGACCCTCGGCTGCAAGTACGCCCTGGCCGTCAACTCCGGCACCTCCGCCCTGATGTCCGCCCTCGCCGCCAACGGCGTCGGCCCGGGCATGGAGGTCCTGGTGCCCGGCTATACCTTCTTTGCCTCTGCCTCCGTGGTCGTCGCCTCCCGTGCCATCCCGGTGATCTGCGAGATCAACGACTCACTGAATCTTGACCCCGAGGACATGGAGAAGAAGATCACCCCCCGCACCCGCGCCGTCATCGTGGTTCACATGCGCGGCCTGTGCGCCGACATGGACCCTATCCTGGAGGTCGCCCGTCGCCACCACCTGGCGGTCATCGAGGACGTGGCCCAGGCCGCCGGCGGTACCTACCACGGCAAAGCTCTGGGCACCTTCGGAGACTGCGGCTGCTTCAGCTTCGACTTCTACAAGATCACCCAGTGCGGCGAGGGCGGCTTCGTCACCACCGACGACGAGTTCCTCTACAACCGCGCCCAGAGCTGGCATGACACCGCGGCCTGCTGGCGCCCCGACCGCTTCGCCCAGGAGCGCTTCGCGGGCGAGCTCTTCTGCGGCGAGAACTACCGCCTGAGCGAGCTCCAGGGCGCCATGGCGCTGGTCCAGATGCGCAAGCTGGACGCGTACCTGACCGCGCTGCGCCGCAATAAGAAGCTCCTCCGCGACAACCTGGCGCTGCCCGCGGGCCTCACCCTCCGCCGCCAGCCCGACCCCGAGGGTGACACCGCCATCGCGCTCATCATGTTTGCCCCCTCCGCCGAGGGAGCACGCGTCCTCAGCGAGGCTTTGCAGGCCGAGGGCGTCAGCGCCGGTGGCCAGTTCGACCAGACCGTCCGCGACTGGCACTGCTACACCCACTGGGAGCATGTCCTGCAGCAGAAGAGCGTCTCCCCCGAGGGCTGCCCCTGGAGCTGTCCTTTCTACGAGGGGCCGCTCCCCCAGTACAGCCCGGACATGTGCCCCCGCACCCTGGATTATCTCTCGCGGTCGGTCCACCTGGGCATCTCTGAACACTGGACTGAGGCCGAATGTCTGGCCCTGGCGGAGAAGATCAATCGCGTCGCCGCCAGCGTGCTGTAACGCGGGGGCTTGTACCGGTGGCACCGGCGTCTCGCCGGTGCTGTGCCGGAGGGGCCGCACAAACGGCGTCTGCGCCGTGAGGCCGGCCCCAGCACTGCAGCCGCAGCAAGGACCTGGTGGTTCTCACTTACGACGTGGGCCGGACTCGCTCCGCGCTACGCGCGTCGCTCGTGCGGCCCCTCCAGTTGAGAGCTGATAGGGAGGGTATCCATGATCACCTACTTCGACTCCTGCGCCTATCTGGGCCGCCATGGGCGTATGCGGGAGGGCATGCCGGTAACTCCCGAGGCGCTGCTGGCTGAGATGGACCACTATGGCATCCACGAAGCCCTGGTCCTGGACGCCTTGGCCGTGGAGGTCAACCCCCGGGCCGGCAACCAGCGTCTCCTCGAGTTCACCCGGCCCCACCCGCGCCTGCATCCGGCCTGGGTCGGCCTGCTGCCCACCAGCCATGAGCTGCTGCCGCCGGAAGAGCTGGTCGCCCGTATGCGCGAGGCGGGCGTCGGCGCGCTGTATCTCTTCTACCAGCAGTACAGCCTGCCCCTGGAGGACTGGGCGCTGGAGTCTCTGCTGGAGCCGCTGGAGGAAGCCAGTGTGCCGGTCTTCCTCTGCCCCAATCGCGCCCTCGGCGTCTGGCGAGATGACGAGACGCCGTGGGGCGACGTGGTGCGCCTGTGCCGGCGCTTTCCCAGATTGCCGGTCGTTGCCACCGAGTACCGCGTCTACGGCGGGCTGCGCGCCGCCTATTCGGCCATGAGTCTCTGCCCGAATCTGCACCTCGACCTCACCTCCTGGTGGCTACACAAGAGCCTGGAGTTTCTGGTCCAGGAGTTCGGCGCTGAGCGGATCGTCTGGAGCTCTCAACTTCCCGTCCGCTGCCCCGGCTCCCCACTCATGCAACTGAACTACTCGGACCTCACCCCGGACCAGCTCGCCCTCATCGCCGGGGGGAACCTGCGCCGGCTGCTCTCCTGGAACGAGAACGTAACTCCCGCCCCGCCCGTCAACTTTCCCCCGGCCCTGGATCGCCTCCATGAGGCGACCCGTGCGCGCCAGTCCCTGCGCGAGCTGGAGTTCTACGACTGTCACGGACATTTCGGTGGCGCTACCCCGCGCCACGTCATCAAGGACACCCCCGCTGACGTCGTGCGCGAGCTGGACAAGTTCGGCGTGCGTCAGGTCTGTGTCTTCACCCTCGAGGGCGTGGGTGGTGACGAGGTCTATGGCAATGACCGGATCGCGGAGCTGGTCGCCCAGTATCCCGACCGTTTCGTGGGCTTCACCCTGGTGAACCCCCACCGCGGCGAGCGCATGATGCTGGAGGAGCTGGAACGCGGCCGGGAGCGGGGCATGCGCGGCATCAAGCTCATCCCCCACTACCAGGGTTACCCGGAAGAAGGCCCCCTGGTGGATGTCCCCTGCCGCTATGCCGACGAGCACGGGCTCTTCCTTCTCAACCACAGTTGGGGCTCGGCCAAGCAGATGGAGCGCCTGTGCGCGACGTATCCGCGCGCCTGTTTCATCACCGGCCACTCCACCACCGAGTACGTGGAGGTCGCCCAGCGCCACCCCAACCTGTACATCTGTACTTGCCCCCTGCACAACTACAACCAGGCCGAGGAATTCGTCGAGCTCTACGGCGCGGATCGCTTGCTCTTCGGCTCAGATCTGCTGGACCTGCCCATTGCCTGGGGGATGGGGCAGATCATGTATGCCCGCCTCCCGGAAGCCGACAAGCGCAAGATCCTGGGGGAGAATCTCCAGCGACTGCTTGCCGAATACGCCCCACTCCCGGGCCCGTGATCCTTCACGCCTCTACTGGCGGACTTCAGGGGCTGCCCGCAGACTGGCAGGAGCGGAATCTGTTCGGCTTCGACCCGCCCGACTCTGTGCCGCCCCTCAGCCTGGATCTGGGCTGGGTTGACTCACCCCTCTGCCTCGCCTTCGAGTGGCAGGTGCTGGAAGAGACGAAGAGCTATCAGGTCGTCCAGGACCACAGCGGGCGCATCAAGCGCATCTTCCGCGACCTCCCCACCTTGGCCATGCTCACCTACCTCCGGCACGCGGTAACCTCCTCCCGCCCAGTGCTGGCGCCTGGTGGCCTGGCTTTACGGGAACTCTCCCCCTTTGCCCCGGCGTATTAACCCCCAATAAATGCGGACTCAGAAGTTCACCATCACCGGTATGCGTCTTCCGGGGCGGCGCCTCTTGCCGCTTGCGCTGGCCCTCACCTGCTGCCTCGTGTTGCTGCTCCACCCTCTGCTTCATGGCGGGGGGGCCGGGCCTTCAGGCCAGGCAGAGTGTGCCCTGTGCGCCCTCCTGCAGGGGCTGCCGCTGCCCGTTTCCGGTGTGCTTCTCGCTCTGGTCCTTGGCGCGATCGCCGGGCTGGCTATCCCGGCTGTTCCGCGTCTGCCCCGAGTTGGCCTCGCGGTCGCATCTTCCCGCGCTCCTCCAGGCCGCTAGGACGGGCTTCCGGCCCGTCACTTCCGCTGCAGGTGACAGGCAATACGCCTGTCCTGCCTCCCATCGTCTGATTGTCCACTCCGTGGAGGAGGTGCCCATGTCATCCCTGGATGCGACGAATCCTGCCTCGCCCCTGGCGGCGCCAGACTCCGGCCGCCGCCTCGCTATCGAGTGTCGGCGGGTCCTCAAGCTCTTTCCCACCGCCGACCCCAACAACTTGCTGCGCTGGTATCTGCCCGAGCTCACCGTCGCTCGCGGCGAGACCGTGATGGTTTCCGGCCCCAGCGGCTGCGGCAAGACCACTCTCGTCAATCTGCTGGCCGGACTCCTGAAGGAGGACTCCGGCGAAATCCTCGTGGAAGGCGTGCGGGTGGATCAGCTCACCACCGCCCAGGCCGACCGCTTCCGCGGTGACCACCTGGGGCTGGTGTTCCAGTCCTTCCAGCTCCTACGGCCCCTGACCGTCCTAGAGAACCTGCTGGTCGGCGCCCGCTACGGGCGGCGGCTGCACCGCGCCGAAGCGCACCAGAGAGCGGAAGCCCTCCTGGAGCAGGTGGGGCTGGCGGGCCGCCGCCACCATCGCGCCGCGCAGCTCTCCATCGGCGAGCAGCAGCGTGTCGCCGTGGCTCGCGCCCTCATCAACGAACCCGCGGTGGTCCTGGCCGATGAGCCCACCGCCAGTCTGGATGCCCGCAATGCCCAGGCGGTGCTCCAACTCCTCCTGGGTCTCGTCGCCCGCCAGGGCGCCACCCTGCTCATGGTGACCCACAACGCCGGGCTGGCCCCGCATTTCCAGCGTAGCCTCCCCGCCGTGGACTGGATAAGCGCCATCAGCAAGGAGGCCGCCCATGTCTGACCTCAAGCTCGCCTCCCTCTATGTTCGCGCACGCACGCTCATCACCACCCTGACCGTGATCTCCGTGGCCCTCGGACTGGGCCTGGCCATCATTGTGCTGCTCATGTCCCACCAGACCCAGGCCCTGCTCACCTCCGAGGTCGGCGCCTGGGACCTGGTCATCGGCGCCAAGGGCAGCCCCTTGCAGGTTGTGCTCAACAGCCTGTACTACATGGACGCGCCCACCGGAAACATCTCCGTGGACGTCTGGCGTCGGCTGGAGCGCCATCCCGCTGTCGCCCGAATCCTCCCGCTGAACATGGGCGACAACTTTTTCGGTAGCCCCATCATCGGCACCGTCCCGGAGTTCTTCGCGGGCCGCGAGGCCCCCAGCGGCAAGTCGCTTCTCGCTGCCGGAACCATGTTCACTCAGCCCTTCGAGGCGGTGGTCGGCGCTGAGGTGGCCCGCCGACAACGCCTGAAGCTCGGGCAGGAGATCATCGGAGCCCACGGCTGGGGCCAGACTGATGACTTGCACCCGCAGTTCCCCTACACCGTGGTCGGCGTCTTGGCTCGCACCGGCACCAGCCTGGACCGCGCTGTCTACACCGACTATCGCAGCGTCTGGATCATCCACGCGGATCACGACCCTCACCAGCATCAGCCCAAGGGCGGCCTCGAGGCCCACCACGCACACGAGCATGGACATGAGCACGCGGCAGGACCTCACCACGAGCACGAAGAAGAAGCTTCTCATGACCCCTACGCGGAGGTCACTGCCCTGCTGGTGGCGCTGCGCCAGCCGGCGGCGCGCTTCGGCCTGGTGGACAGCCTCAACCGGCAGGAGAAGGCCCTGGCTGTGAGCCCGGTGGAGGAGATCAGCAAGCTAGACACCACCTTCATCGCGCCCCTGCGTGGAGTGCTCCTGATAGTGGCCTATCTGGTGGTGCTGGTCTCGGTGATGTCCATCCTCATCAGCCTGTACCTGACCATCCACCAACGGCGGCGGGACTTGGCCATCTTGCGCTCTCTGGGGGCCACGCGCGGAGACATCTTCCGCCTCATCACCCTGGAGGCGGCCCTCATCTCAGGGCTGGGGGTAGTCCTCGGCTGGCTCTTCGGTCATGGCCTGACCGCGGCCCTTGCGCCCGTCATCCTGGAACGCTATGGCCTCTCCGTGCAGGCGCTCCAGCTCTTGCCCGGCGAGTTGACCGTCGGCTTCAGCGTGTGGGTGCTGGGCATTCTTGCGGGCCTCTGGCCGGCGCACAATGCTTGCCGGTTACGCGTCGCAGAATCGCTGCAGGAGGAGTAGGACAGGCGTCCCGCCTGTCACAAATCAGCCCGGGTAGGGCGGGCCTCTCGCCTGTCAACCTGCATATCCTGTCGGGCCGGACGCCCGCTCTACCGGAGGACGGCTACTGTGGCACTCAGCAAGAAGGAAAAACGCGCGCGGCTACGCACCATTCTGATCATCGTCGGCGTGGTGCTGCTCTTCGTGGGGATGCAGAGCAAGAGTCTGGTGCAGGCCATTCTCGCGCCGACGCCCCCCGGATACAGCAAGACTCCGCCCCCCGGCAAATGGCAATTCCTGGACTGGGATACTTTGCAGAAGACCCGCTGGCAGTACGGCATCCAGCCCAAACTGCCCGAGGGGCTGGCGGAATTCGAGGGCCAGCCGGTCAGGGTGCGCGGCTTCATGCTCCCTCTCCACGCCGCCACCAAAGGCTCCCAGTGGTTCGTCTCGGCCCGACCGCGCGGCTGCTACTTCTGCGATCCGCCAGGAGTTGCGGAGGTCATCCAAGTGAACATGCCGGAGGGCCAGGACATCGAGCCCAGCACCTGGCAGGTGGACGTCTACGGCACCTTCCACATCGCCCCCGGCCAGCCTTCTGATTCCGTGCTGTACTGGATTGACGAGGCCGTGGTGGTAATCGCCTTCTAGCTGAAGAGGGCGGAGGTGCCCCGCCGGTCTCGCTTGTCGCCGCGCCCTACGACGCCCAGCTTTCTTGAAGACCAGTCTCAGTGTCTCGCGTCGTTTCGAGGAACGCTGCTGTCTCCCGGAGGCGCGACTTCAACCTCACCCGCGGGTTCAAGCGCGCCTGCCTTCCGCCACCCAGGCGGCGGATCGGTGAGCAGCAAGATGAACACCGTCGCATTGAGCACGGCGGCAACCAGGGCCAGGGGATCAGCCGGAGACTCCCCTCCTGCATGGCCGGCGCTCGCCCTGCCCACCAGGACCTCCACGCCATACGCCAGGATGGTCACGCCGGCGCAAATGACCAGCACCCACCATCCCCAGGCCTGGCGCTTGAGCAGCCCCACCGCACCGGCCAGGGGAATCAGGGCGGCGAGCATCCCCGCCAGCAGCAGCCCCAGAAAGCCGGAGGACGCGGCGGCCCCCCACATCACGCGGCTTGCCACCGCGCTCTCCAGGATGACGTAGACCAGCCACGCCAGCCATATCCAACCCAATATCCAGGTGCGGGGTTTCATGCGCTCACTCTTCGCCGCGAGCCCGGCCCTTCCTGCTCCAGCTTCCACTCCGTATATTGTGACCTACCGCTGTACCCACCCTCCACGCGCACCATCTCTACAGCCGGCACCCTCACCTCGGCTCCTCTCTGGGTGGGCTGACGCCCTCCGACACCTCCCCCTAACCTGGGGTGGGCCTCCGCGCGGTGGCCGCTCCGATGGCCTCCGACCGCTCCCGTAGGGGCGGCTTTTCGGCGTCCGCGCCGAATTGCCGCCCGCGGACCCACCTTGCCTACTACCGCCCTTCCGCCTTCCTCCCCCCTGGAGGGGCCGCACGACTGACGCGTCCTGCGCGTCAGGAGGCCGGCCCAGCCCCGCCAATCCTATCCCCCTCCCCTGCCAGGGGAGGGGGACCGGCGGCCACCTCGTGGCCGCCGAGGGGGTGAGGCCTCTTGGGGCGGTCGCTGTCGGGGTGGCCTTCCCGCCCGCGCCCTCTCCGGTGGGACAGGCGTCTCGCCTGTCCCCCTTCCTCCTATCCCCCTCTCCCCAGGACGAGCGCAGCGAGGACGCGGGGAGAGGGGGACTAGCGGCCACCTCGTGGCCGCCGAGGGGGTGAGGCCTCCGACGGTGGCTGCCGCGCTGGCCTCTTGTCCTCCCCGTAGGGGCGGCTTTTCGGCGTCCGCGCCGAATTGCCGCCCGCCCACCCACCTTGCCTACTACCTCCCTTGCGTC
>JAAYIR010000139.1 GCA_012523355.1 candidate division WS1 bacterium | reverse complement strand
GGGACATAACGGCACTTCCTTTCGCAGATGCAGGGGGATTGCCCCTGGCTCGGGTCGCGGGAACGGCCTCGGGCCCTCCCCGGGGTGGTGCGGCGCAAGGTCTCTCAAGTCAGTCTCTCTCGGCGCGGATTCTCTTCAGGGCCCCGTTCATGTCACGCGCCGCGGCCTTCAGGCCCTCCTCGGTGCTCTTGGAGCCTACCCAGATGATATCCAACTGGTCTTGCAGATAGTGCGCCACCTGATCCCATTCCGGTATGTTCGCCGCCTGGCGCGCGTAGTCTAGCGCATCTACGAAGACCCGCCGGTTGTACTTGGAGGGCGCCTGCAGGTACGGCCCCTCCGCCACTGACTGGCGCGAGGGCATCTTCTCGAGCTTTTCGGCCATGAACTCCTGGCTGCGCGGCGAGAGCAGGAACTTGTAGAGCTCCCAGGCCTCCTGGGGGTGCTGGCTGGCCGCGCTGATCGCGTAGTTCTCGGTGCCCAGTAGCGTCGCCGTACTCTTCCTCATCGGCAGGGGGGCCGTGTCCCAGCGCAGGCCACTTTGCTTCAGCAGGGTCTGCACGTCCCAGGGGCCAGTCATGTACAGCCCCACCTTGCCCTGCATGAACATGTTTAGCCCCTCGTTGCGCTCGGCGGTGCTGCTGGTGGGCGCTACCCGGTGCTCCCAGCGCAAAGCGCGTACAAAGTCCAGGGCCTCGATGGCCTCCGGAGAGTCAATCACGCACTGGCTGCGGTCCTCGTTCATCAGGTCTGCGTTGTTCTGCCACAGCCAGGGGAAGACCCGCGAGCCCCAGAAATCAATGTACACCCCCCAGGAGCCGGTGGGAGTCTCCGGGTTGCGGGTGAGCTTCCGGGCAGCAGCCAGGTATTCATCCCAGGTCCAGGGCTTCTGAGGATCCGGGTAGGCAAGCCCCGCGGCATCAAACAGAGCCTGGTTGTAGATGAGCGTGTAAACGGAGGTATAGCGCGGGAGAGAGAACAGCGTCCCCTCCCAGCGGGAGACCTTGACCAGGCCGGGATAGAAGTCGGCCAGGTCAAAGTCGGGGTCCTGCTGGATGAAGGGTTCGAGGTCGGCCAGCGTCCCCTTGGAGGCGAAGGGGTAGTAATAGGCGCCGTGCAGGCTCATCACGTCGGGCGGAGTGCCGGCAGCCATCATGGTCTGGAGCTTCTGCATGGCCTCCTTGCTGCCGGGGACGTTTTGCAGGCGCACCTTGATCCCCGGATGCTCGCGCTCGAACTCGGCGATAAGCTCCTGATTCGCGGCCTGCTCGGTGACCTCGGTCCAGGTGTAGAGAATGAGCTCCACCGAGGCGCCCTCGGAAGTGGAAGCCTGCTCGACGCGGTGGACACAACCAGCGAGAGAGAACAGGAGAAGGATAGAGAGAGCGGCAAGAATGAGTTTGTTCATACTAGGACTCCTTCGCGACAGGGCCTCCTCCCTCGGGCGCCCGCAATGCGGGCACCGGCCCCCCTCCTGCCAGGAGAGGGGGGAGGGATAAACGGCCTTATCTCGGATTGTGCGACAGCTCGTACAGGCACAGGGCCACGGCAACCACGGCGGCGGTCTCGGCACGCAGGATGCGTGACCCCAGGCTAGCAGGGAGAAGACCGGCGTCCAAGCCGGTCTGCAACTCCTCTGGAGAGAAGCCTCCCTCCGGGCCGATGAAGACCGCTAGCCGGTCCGTCTTTCCGCGCTCCCCGAGAACGCGGCGCAGGTTGGCCGCCGGCTCGTCCCGGAGCGTGAGCTCGAAAATCAAGCCCGGCGTGTCCTGCGCCTGCCAGTGGCGCAAGGCCTCGGCAAACTCGCGCGGCATATGCACAACCGGCACGGTTGGCGACTGGCATTGCCGCCCGGCGGCTTCGGCGATCTTGTTCCAGCGCTCCACCTGGGCCGGTAGCCGCGCGGGGCGGGGCCGGACCACGGTATGCTCGGTGAGCAACGGATAGATCTCCGCCGCGCCGACCTCGGTAGTCTTCTGCAATAGCAGCTCGAACCCCTTCTGTTTGAGCAGACCAGCATACAAGGCCACATGCGCCGCGGGCAATGGAGGGGCCTCGCCGAGGGCTACCACCTGGCCCTCCACTGCCGTGCGCGACACCACGGTGAGGCGAATCACTGCCTGCTGGCCGGCCGGAGTGACCACAGTGAACTCGTCCCCGGGCCGGCGGCGCAGGACATGCGCGAGGTAATGGGCCTCCTCGCCGGTGAAGAGGACCGATTCGTTCTCATGGACGTCGTGATCGAGGAAGAGATGCATGAGCCAGGATGGGGGGCGGGGCTCCCGGGGCTAGCGTCTAGCGATCAGGGCCAACCACTCGCCACGACTTCGTTTCTCGACCAACTCAAGACCCGCGGCGGCCAAGGCCTCGGTCACTGTCTGGGCGCTGGTCTCGGTGGTCCCACTAAGAATGGCTCGGCCTTCCGGCGTGAGCAGGCCCGGCAGACGCGGAATGATCTGGAGCAGGAAAGCGGTATGCACGTTGGCCAGGAGCAAATCAAAGACGCCGCTCAGCCCTTCCAAGGCGTCGCCTTCACGGAGGATGCAGACCTCGCTCACGGCGTTGCGCTGGAGGTTCTCGGCGGCCACGGGCACCGCCACGGGGTCCATCTCCCAGGCCTCGACCTCGCGGGCGCCCAGGCGGACGGCGGCGATGGCCAGGATGCCAGAGCCGGTGCCCACGTCGGCGACGCGTTCTTGCGGGCGCAGATGGCGCTCGAGGGCCTCCAGGCAGAGTTGTGTGGTGGCGTGGAGACCGGTGCCAAAGGCCATCTGGGGGTCAATCTCGAGCAGCAGGTCGTCAGGGCGGGCCACCTCCGGCTGGTCGGGAGGGGGCCACTGCTCCCAGGAAGGCTTGACCACGAGACGCCGCCCGACCCGTGTGGCGTGGAAGTGGGCCTTCCAGGACTCGGCCCAGTCCTGCTCGGAGACACTGTCAGCATGCACCTGCAGGGGCACGCGCAACCCGTCAGCGGCGCAGAACTGCTCCCAGCGACCACAGATGAGGGTGCGGAGGGTGTCGGTTTCGGAGGCCGCCGCGCAGTAGGCTACCACCTCAGTCAGAGCCCCCTGAGGGAAGCAGGCGACACCACGCGCGGTATACTCCACCAGCCAAGTGGAGACAATCTCCTCCCACTCGCGGGGGACGAGGAAGTGCAGCTCGTACCAGACACGGTCCGCATTGGGCAAGCGGCTCAACCTCCCAGGGATTCGCGAAGGCGCTCAAACAGGCCCTTGGCGGGAGGGCGCAGCTCCAGGCCGGAGGCCCTCGCCAACTGCTCCAGCAGATCCTGCTCGCCCTCCGTGAGCTTCTCGGGCAAGCGGACCTCCAGAGTGAGGATAAGCTGCCCGCGATGGCCGCCGCCGCGCTCTGGCAGGCCCTCGTCGGGGAGTGTGAGGCGATCTCCGGGTTGACTGCCCGGGGGCAACGGGACCTCGGCTTCGCCGGTGAGGGTGGGGACGGTGAGGGTGTCACCCAGGATGGCCTGCAAGTAGCTGATCTCCTGGGTCATCTCCAGGTCGCGGCCCCGACGGCTGAAGCGGGGATGCTTTTTGACGCTGAGGCGGAGAATCAGGTCTCCGGCATCCGCGCCGGGGGGCTGGTCGCCGGCGCCGCGGAGCACCAGTTCATCGCCGTGGGCAAAGCCCGGCGGGATCTGGATGGTGCGGGCTTCGCGCTGCCGCACCGCGCCCTGCCCCCGACACTGGCTGCAAACCTGATCGGGCACCTGGCCAGCGCCGCCGCAGGCAGGACATTCCTGCACGCTGGTCATGGCGCCCAGGAAGGTGTTGACGGTTTGGCGGAATTGCCCCTGCCCGTGGCAGGTGGGGCAGGTGTGAAGGCCAGTGCCCGGCTCGACTCCCTGGCCAGAGCAGTGCGGGCAGAGGGCGACACGGCTGTAGCTGACTTGGCGCTCGGCGCCCTGGAGAACGTCCTGGAGTTCCAGGGAGACGGAGACCTCGACGTTGGCGCCGCGGCGCGAGGTGAAGGGGCTGCCGAAGGGGTTGCCGCCAAAGGCGGACTGGAACAGCTCCCAGATATCAGACATGCCGCCGGGGAAGACTACCTCGCCCACCCGGCCATATTGGTCGTACTGACGGCGCTTCTGTGGATCGGCGAGTATCGCGTAGGCCTCAGAGATGCGCTTGAAGGTCTCTTCAGAGTCGGGGTGGCCGTTTACGTCGGGGTGGTACTGGCGGGCGAGACGGCGATAGGCGCGCTTGATATCCTCCGGCGCCGCGTCCCGGGTCACGCCCAAGATCTCGTAGTAATCAGCAGCCACGGCAAAACTCCCTACCCCATGACGCTCGGGGGGAGAACAGGCCTACTTCTCCTCTTTTTCCCCCAGGTAAGCGTCCTCCACATCTTCGGCGGCCTCCTCGAGTTCGGTAACGTCAGCCTGGTCAGGCTCTTCTCCCAGTTCGAAGGAATAGCCCGCCTCCTCCTCCAACTCCTCCTCGTCCTCATCCTCAACATCCTCATCGAAGGGGGCTTCCAGTGGCTCTTCCTCGTCGTCTTCGTCCTCCTCAAAGTCCTCGTCGAACTCTTCGCCTTCCTCGTCTTCGGGTTCCTCTTCGTCGTCTTCCTCGAGGGGGAGGTAGCCAGCGATTTGATCCTGAAGGCTCCCGCGGCGGGCCAGATAGTCCTGCACGACGGGTTCAGGCTCCTCGGGTAGCTCCTCAGCCGGCTTGAGGAGGACCTTGCCGGCCGCGATCTCCTCCAGGGCAATGCTGAGGGGATTGCGGAGCTGCGTGTCAATCAGGGGTGGTGCGCCGTCCTTGATCTGCCCGGCACGCTTGGCCGCGGCGACCACGAGATCGAAGCGGCTGCCCAGCTTCCCGGCCATCTCATCTATGGATATTGGTCTCATGACCCAAGCCTCCGGTGTCGCGAGGGAGATTAGAGCATCCTCGGAGAGTATAAGTATAGCGGGAAGAGAGAAGAGATGTCAATGGCAAGTGCGGGCGCTTTCCGCCGTAACGGGGCGTGGGCAGATCAACTGGGGGGAAGAGGGCGGGGCGGACAGGCGAGACGCCTGTCCTACCGAGGTGGGGTTCAGTGTCAGGTACGGCAGGAGTCTCAGGTACGGCAGAAGTCTCAGGTACGGCAGGAGTTTCGGGCACGGTGAGGGAAGTCAAGCAGGAGGAGGTCCCAGCGATGAACAGCCATGAACGGTTCATGACCGCCCTTCGTCGGGAGCAGCCGGATCGGGTACCGGTCTGGGAGCTGATCGTGAATCAACCCGTCATCGAGCAGATGTACGGTGATATCTCCTACCTCGATCTGTGTGAACGTGAGGACCTGGACGGGGTTACGGTGCGGGAAAGCGACTGGCCGCCCACCATGCTGGACGACCAGACCTGGGTGGATGAGTGGGGGATTACCTGGCGGCGGGAGAAGATTGATGTGCCCTACCCCATCGGGCATCCCATCCAGTCGGAAGCCGACCTGGACCGGCTGGTTCCGCCGGATCCCGACGCGGATTTCCGCTGGCCCGTGGTGGAGGACGCCGTGCGGCGCTTCAAGGGGGAGAGAGCGATTGTTTTCCTGGGGCATGATGCTTTCGAGTACTCGGCGATGCTGCGGGGCATGGACAACCTGCTGATGGACTATGCCGTGAACCCGGAGCTGGCCCACCGGCTGGCGCGGATGGTCACGGACTTCAAGGTGGGGACGATGAAGCGAGCGCTGGAGATCGGGTGCGACGTGGCACTGACCGGAGATGATTATGCCTTCCGCCATGCGCCGCTGATGTCGCCGGCTCACTTCCGGGAGTTCGTGCTGCCCTACCTGACTGAGGTGGTGGAGGTGGCCCACGCCCACGGGGCGCCGTTCATCAAGCATACCGACGGGAACATCTGGGCGATTCTGGACATGATGGTGGACGAGGCGGGGATTGACGCGATTGACCCGCTGGAGCCGCTGGCGGCCATGGATATCGGGAAGGTCAAGGCGCAATACGGGGACCGAGTAGCGCTGTGCGGGAACGTGGATTGCAGCGTGCTGCTCACGCGAGGTACGCCGGAGGAGGTGGTGGAGGCGGTCAAGGAGACGCTCGCGAAGGCCGCGGTGGGCGGCGGGCACATCCTGGCCTCGAGCAACAGCATCCATCCGGCGGTAAAGCCGGAATTGTACCGGGCGATGCTGGAGGCGGCACGGGAGTTTGGGGTCTACCCGCTGGATGAGGGGATGGTGGAGGAGTACCGGCAGAAGAACTATGTGGAGAGGTACCTGGGGGAGCAGGGGTAGAGGTCCAGGGACCGTGGAGGCAGCCGGAGCGCTTAGTCGGCGCGGAAGACCTCGATAGCCGCGCCGGGCTTGATGGGGCACTTGTTCTCACAGATGCCGCAGCCAGTGCATCGGGCCGTGATCACCACCGGCCGGATCTGCCCCTCGATCTCTCGCGCCTCCACGGCACTGTACTGGCAGACCTCCTGGCAGACCATGCAGGAGCGGTATTGATCGCCCAGCCGCCAGGAGAGGCACTGGTCATGGTGAATCGTCGCCAGGCCCAGCTTGATCTCGGGCTTCTCCTCGATGGCGAAGGGCTGCAAGGCGCCGGTGGGACAGACCTCGCCGCAGGCCTGGCACTCCTTCTCGCACCAGCCCACGGTGGGCACCAGGACGGGAGTGAAGACGCCATCGAAGCCGGCCTCGGCCATCACGGGCTGCAACCCACCGGTGGGGCAGGCACGCATGCAGGCGCCGCAGCGGATGCAGCGGCCCCGGAACTCCTCCTCCGACATGCGTGTGAGGCTCCCGGAGGCGGTGCGCCGGTTGGCGCCGGGCGGACGCAGCAGGCGGGTGCCCCGCGGGCGGCGCCCCAGCCCGGTGGCAAGCACCAGACCCGTGAGCGCCCCCACGCCCAGGGCCTGCAAGAAGGCGCGCTTGCGGGTATCGAGGGTGCGGTCCACCTGGTTGCCCACGCGGCGGAAGCCAATATAGTTGGCGCGGGTGGGACAGGCGACACAGTTCCAGCACAGAATGCATTCGGCAGTGAGGGTACGCTCGGGAGTCTCGGCGGGTATGGCGCCCATCTTGCAGGTGCGCTCGCACAGTCCGCAGGAGGAGCACTCATCGTTGACGTGGCGGCGGAGGGGAGCGAAACGTCCGAGGAACCCCAGCAACGCGCCCAGGGGACAGAAACTGCGGCACCAGAAGCGCGGGGCCCAGGCGCCCAGGCCGACCAGGGTGAGGAAGACCACGGCGACGGGCAGCCCCAGGGCGTAGCCGGGATGGCCCACGGGGTCCAGGCGCAGGCCCAGGGCCTGCAGCGGACCGCGGGCGTGTACGGCGAGGAAGTCGCGAGCGGCGAGAGCCAGAGGATGAAAGACGACCACCAGCGTGCGCTCCAGCAGCGGCAAGGGGTCGAGCCACCAGCCGAGCTGCGCGCCCATGAGCGCCGCGACCAGGATCGCCCCCAGCAGATAGTACTTCCAGCTCCGGCGCGGCTGGTAGTGCGCATGGCGGCGCGCGAAGAGCTTGTCGGTCGCGTCCAGGCAGGTCCCCAGCGGGCACACCCAACCGCAGAAGAAGCGTCCCAGAAACAGCGTCAGTACAAGGAGGACCAAGGCGGGGATCATCAGGAAGACCACGGACCAGTGCCCGGCCAGAGCTGCGGTTCCAGCGGAAAGGGGATCGGTGCGCAGGAACAACTCGCTGCAGTGGAGGCGGCCTGGCGGGACCCGGCGGGACTCGTAGAGCAACCAGACGAAGAAGGCCAGGAAGAGGAGCTGAACCACACGCCGCAAGGTTCGGATAGTCATGTCCTGTTCACAGACGGGAGGCGCGACGCCTGCCCACGGTCAGGGGGTCTGTTCTTCCCCCAGGAGGTGATCCACCAGACACTTGACGGTCTGGTGGGTGGCCTGTTCGGCGCCGAGCCGATAGCGCAGACGGCCTGCTGTATCCAGAATGCGCACCTCCGGCAGGACCAGACGCCCGGTGGCCGCCAACGCCTCGCGGACCGGGTCCGTGGCCAGCGCGACGGGGAAGGTCCAGCCCTTCTCCTTTACGAAGCCCTGGATAGCCGCCTGGGAGCGGTCCGTGGAGAAGGCCAGGAGAGTGACGCGTGGGTTGCTGCTCAGCTCCGGGTCCGCCTGGTAGGCCTGGAGGCCTTCCACGCAGCCCAGGCAGAGCATGGCCCAGAAGTCGGCGACGATCACCTGGCCTCGCAAATCGGCGAGCTGCTGCGTGTCTCCGCTGAGGGTGGTGAAGGCGAAATCCGGCACCGGCTGGTTGAGCTCCGGGACGCCACAAGGTCCCACGGAGGAAGCGCCAGCCGGGGGAGCAGCGCTAGGCTGCGGACACCCGGCGGCCAGGAGGCCCAACAGAACCAGAAGCAGGAAGGCTGGACGATACATAGGATAGCTGGGCGTGGCAGGAGGCCGCCACGCCCTAGGTATGACGCTCGCGCGGCCCCCGGCGTTCGCATGAGCCGCAAGAAAAGATGGCCGGCCTAGAGAAGCTATTGCCGGCCCGTGGAGCCGAAGCCGCCGGCGCCGCGCTCAGTCGGGGAGAGCTGCGAGACGACTTGTAGTGTGGGCCGGGCCGAGGGCGCCACGACAAGCTGGGCGATGCGATCGCCCCGCTGAAGGGTG
>JAAYIR010000138.1 GCA_012523355.1 candidate division WS1 bacterium | reverse complement strand
GCCGCGGCCCGGGCCCGGGCCGCGGCGGTATAGTGCTGCTCAACGGCTCGGGCCAGCTCCCCCGGATCCACTTCCACCGGCTCCACCCGCCGCCGGGTGTGCAACCGCACAGCGTCAATCGCCATCACATCGGTGGTGTCGGCCATGGCTAGCACGATCTTCTCATCGTTGATGCTCAGGGGCAGTACCCGGTGCTCCTCCGCCGTGGCACGAGGAATGGCCCGCAAGGCCGCAGGGTCAATCTCCTGATTGGCCAGCGAGAGCCTGCCGCCCGCCGCCTTGGACGGCGCGGGAGGCGCGCCCCCGCCAATCTCCACCTGGCTCTGCATGTCTCTAGAGCTGGGGGCCGCAGACTCCACCGCCGAGGCCACCTC
The DNA here is from genome assembly GCA_012523355.1 of candidate division WS1 bacterium. Lineage (GTDB taxonomy): Bacteria > Armatimonadota > Zipacnadia > Zipacnadales > Zipacnadaceae > Zipacnadum. Next base: position 39,366 of record JAAYIR010000138.1, on the reverse strand, counting down.
ATGCGCGCTCACATATCCTAGCCGCAGCAGGGTTTGTACCAGGGTTCCCCCCGTGGTCTCGGCCTCCTGCCGGGCCTCGTCGAGTTGTTCCTCGTTCACCAGCCCCATCCTGAGCAGAACTTGTGACAGGGTATCGTCATCTATGGTGGGCACTATCCGGCACCCCTTTCTGAGGCATCGTAATGCGTGTAGTTTACAAGATTCGGTCCTCGCATACCAGTGGGAGTGGGGGCGCGCAGTGGGGAGTCGCTGCCCGGACGTGGGCGCAGGATGACTCAACTCCTCGAGGCGGGCGGCCTGCCTCTGCCTCTACCCACATTGCGTACTATATGGTATAGTAGTCCCTGTAGGACCGAACTCACGTGACAAGGGATGATTCCTTTGCCCTCAGCAGCGCTGGAACGAGCGGCACGCCATATCTTCTCGCTAGGGGTCCCCGACCTGGCAACTGACCTGTGCTTGGCCAACACCACCATTGGCCTGGCCAAGACTCATTTCGTCCAGGAGGCCCTGGGCCTGCCCGCGGAGGCCCTCTTCATCGGCGGCCCGGACATGACCGTCACCCGCAATCTGGCACGCTGGGAGGCCGGATTCGCCTACGGCGGCAAGTTCGACTGGACCGGCCCTGAACCGCTGATCGTCTTGCAGGTCAAGCCCAATGTCTGTGGGATGCTGGTGGCCGGGGTGGAAAGCGTGCCGCCGCCGGAGGTACTTGCCGAGCGAGTAGAGCGCTTGCAGCGGAAACCCGGATCGCTCGAGGGTGTGCCGCTGGACTTTGACCTCGCTCGCAGCAACCATTTCGCCAACCTGTATACCTCCCCGCCGGATTCCTCCCTGCCGCCGTACCTGCTGGTGCTGCACGGCGCGGCTCCTGAACTGCGGGCCGACAACCGCTTCGGCTGGGGTCTGTACTGGGACGAAAGCCCGGCCCTGATGGAGGCTGCTCGACATTTTGACACCCCCTGGGGGGCGCTGGATGTGCTCCTGGGCGAGGCGGTCGAGAAGTACTACCGCACGCATCAGCACGCGGAGAGGTTCGCCGCCGAACGGCGCTTGCTCTTCGCCCGCGCGCTCTTCGGGGAGTTTGAAGTCATCAGCAACGAGTTGCACCAGGGGTTGACTTCGCCCGGGGAGATGTACCTGGGCTGCCACCCCATACCCTCGCCCGCGGTATCCGCAGCGGGCCAGGAGGAAGCGCGGGAGGGAGTTCTTCTGCCCTTCATGGTGGACCGCGATGTTCCGGCCTACCTGCTGCGTGGTCTGCCGAACCTCACCCCCACGCAAATGGCAGCGCTCGGCTGGCGGGAGCGGGCGGAGGAGCTCGGAGTAGGGGAATGCCTGCAACGCGCCAATCTACTGGCGCACGGCTCCGGCTATGCCGTGGGCGGCCCGGCCGAGATCGTCCTGCGGGAGTCGCCGGCTCCGGCAGCGGTTCTCCTGCAGCGAGGGGACCAGGAGACCGCGAACCCGCGCGAGATGGTGGACGGCTATCGCGGGGAGGAAGTGCTCCGCCACCTGCTGGAGCTGGGACTCGGCGAGGTGGCGTATCGTCTGGAGTTCCACCAGACTGTCATCGCCCCGTGAAAGTAGGACAGGCGTCTCGCCTGTCCCCTGCTCAGGCGTCCCGCCTGTCTCCTGGATCCGACTTGGTCTGAGGCCTGGTGCGAGCCAGTATGGCGACAAGCAAAAACGGCAGGACCGGGAGGTCCTGCCGTTCTCATTGGCCTGAAGTTTCGATCTACGACTTCCGGCGCCGGCGGAACCACAGCCCCAGCATCGGCAGCCCCAGCCCCATCAGGGCCAGCGAGCCGGGCTCGGGGATGAAGTTCGCCGCGTGGTACCGGTAGACGATGGTCAGGTCCGCGGTGTTGCCACTCGATTCGATGAAAACATTGCCCCCTAGGTTCGGGTTCCGATATGTGTCGTCCGAGGTATCCACGGAGATGACCGGCAGGGTGATGGTATCCCCCGGGTTGATCCCGGTGAATAGTGTCAAGTCAGTACCCAACGTCGTGCTGGTGATGGACATGTCGGCAGCCGTCAGCAACGGGCTGGTCCAAGTTGTCTGCGCCGGAACATATAAATAGTCCGGGGCGGTACCAAACTCGACGTAAGGCGTTCGGGTCGCCACCGTACTAGTGTCCGGTCTCTGCAGGGTGACATTCGCCGCGAAGTTGAAGGTCAGGTCCAGCCCCCGCGTCTTGTGGTTGTTGGTGACGGATCCCGTCCCGGCCAAGGCACCCTTGAAGATGAAATCAATGCTGTCCAGTGTGCCTAGGGCGGGGTTAAACTTGGGCAAGGTCCAAGTATCGCTCCACGTGGAAGTGACCCCATTGATGGTGGGAGCCACATAGTGGATGGCCTTGATGTCGTCGGCCGCAGCAAAGCTGCTGACCACCAGCAGAAGGACGGCAACGGCTACTAGATTTTTCATAGCTCTCCCCTCGTGACCGACAGAGTACGGTCCCAGCTATGGCTAAGCAGAGCCTCTGAAGTGATGTTTCCCGACGATCAGCTGTGAATCATAGATCGCCACGGTGCATCCCCGTACTACAAAGTTTTAGGTCGGGCAACAAGCCCCTCAAGTGCCTGCGTCAACTTGCCTGCGCCCCCCCCAGTGAGCGCCAACGATCTCGATCGCGTGTAGCATACCGCAAGGGCCAAACAATGTCAAGACCCCCATGGTAGTAATTGCTATGTTTTCTTAGTAGTTTCCCGTACGTTACACGGGCGGCGCAATAACTTATTACACGCCAGGACCCGCAGATTGGTGATCTTCTTCCTGCACCGACTATCCCGGGACCTCCCGGGCTTCCGCCACGTCCCGAGCGATCTGCTCCACCAACTGCTCCCGGCTGGCAAAAACCCGCTGTTCACGCAAGCGCCGTTGGAAACCCACCACCAACTCCTGGCCGAGCAACTGACCACCAAAGCCGATCAAGTGAACCTCCAGACGCCGCGGATCGCGGGGAAGTTCAAAAGTGGGCGCGCTCCCCAGGGCAATCGCCGCCGGCCAGCGCTGTGATTGGTCGCCGCGCACGGCGGCCCAGCCTGCGTATACCCCCTCGGCGGGCAGCAGCTTGGGTAGCGGCACCTGCACATTCGCGGTTGGATAGCCGAGGTGGCGGCCCCGGCCCTCGCCGGACACCACTTCTCCGAAGCAGGTATACTCCCGGCAGAGCAGCCGATTGGCCTCCGCCACCTGCCCGGCCCAGAGCAATTCGCGAATGCGCGTCGAGGAAACGGAGTGCTCATCGTCTGCGGTCAGGGGCAGGACGCGTACCTCAAAGCCCAACTCGCAACCCAGACGGGTGAGAGTATAGATATTCCCGCTCTGCCGGTGGCCGAAGGTGTGCGTCTCGCTCGCCATGACCACCCGCGCGTTCAGCCCGCCCACCAGGACCTGGCGCACGAACTGCTCCGGCTCCAGGCTGCGCAAGGCCTCGTTGAACTCGGCCATGACCAGCAGATCAATTCCCAGGGCCTCCAGAGCCTCGCGGCGTTCCTCAGCCACGGTCAGACGCAGATCCTCGCGCGGCAGCCGCCGGAAGACCTCGGCCGGGGTGGGCTCAAAGGTCAGCACCGCAGTACGGGCACCGACTTCCGCCGCGAGTTGCTGCGCGGTGTGCACCAGCGCGCGGTGCCCGCAGTGCACGCCGTCAAAGGCGCCCTCGGTCACCACATGCGGCCCCAAGTCCGGGGGCAGATTGGCGAGACCCACTATGTAGTCCATCACAACTGGACTCCGCGCGTTGGCCTGCGTCGGGGGTTCAACTCAGAACCGTCTCCGGCTGCAGCAGATAGCCTCCCTCCTGGGAGGTCACTCGCGCCACGACCACCAGTTCGCCAGCGCTATCAAGAATACATGCCTGCTCCCCCGGGGGTTCGCCTGTCTTCACGAACACGGGATTGCCATGGCGGACCCGCTTCAACTCCGCCTCCGGGAGAGTAAAGGCTGCCAGGTCGGCCAGGGCCTCCGCCGGCGTAAGCAGCAGCTCGCCCACCGCATCGAGCATACCGGCCGCGGCGATCTCCTCCAGCGTGCGGGCCTGCTCCAGACGCCAGGAGCCCAGCCGGGTGCGCACCAGGAAGGAGAGGTAGGCCGGCACACCCAGGTGTTCGCCCAAAGCGGTCACCAGGCTGCGCACGTAGGTCCCGGCGGCGCAGTCCAGGTCAGTCAGCGCGACGGGCCGGGGGCCGGGCCAGAACTCCAGCAGGCGCCAGCCATCCACCCGCATTTCCCGCTCCGGCGGCTCCAGTTGCTCTCCCGCCCGCTGTCGCCGGTGCAGCGGGCGCCCTGCCTGCTTCACCGCCGAGTACACCGGCACGGCGAGCCGCGGCTTGCCGGTCAGTGCGGCCAGACCGTCGGCGACCGCCTGCGCCGTGAGACCCGCCGCCTCGGCCTGCGCGGTGATCTCCCCCTCGGCATCGCCCGTGTCGGTGCTGAGCCCAAAGGTGATCTCGGCGCGATAACTCTTGTCGTGCCCCGTCAAATAGCGTGAGAGTCGCGTAGCCGGGCCGAGCGCGAGGGCCAAGAGGCCCGCCGCCGCGGGGTCCAGCGTCCCGACATGCCCGGCTTTCTCGCCGGTCTCCCGCCGTACGAGAGCCACCACGTCATGTGAAGTCATCCCCGGGGGTTTGAGCGTGAGTAGAAGGCCGTTCATGTCTCGCCGCCGTCTGCTGCCTTTCTGCTCTCACGACCACAGGGCGCACAGCCTGTGCAGCACCGTCTGGATTACGGTCTCCTCAGCGCCGAGGAGCGAACAGCCGGAGGCCACGGCGTGGCCACCTCCACCCAGATCGCGCGCCACCTGCCCCACGTCCAGGCTATCAGAGCGCAGGCTGATCCGCCAGTCGTGCTCCGCCGCCTGCTTGAAGAGGACAAACACCTCGCCGCCGGCCACGGACTTGAGTTCATCTACCACTCCCTCGGTCTCCTCAGGCCCGGCACCAGTCTCGCGAAAATCCTCCAGGCGCAGCATGGCGTACACCAGCCGCCCGTCATACTCGCTGCGCGCAGAAATCAGCGCCCTCCCCCGCAGCCGGAGCGAGGAGAGGGGCAGCGCCGCCGCCGACAGGCGGTGGATCTCGTAGGGCTCCGCCCCGGCCTCCACGAGTCGCGCCGCCACTGCCAGCGCCTCAGCGCCGGTGTTTTGGAAGGTGAAGAATCCGGTGTCGCCCCCCAGCCCACAATACAGGCAGGTCGCCATTTCCGAGGTCAGAGGCAGCTTCATGACTCGCAGCAGTTGGAAGACCAGCACGGCGGTGGCCGCCGCGGTGGTCCGGATGTGCATGAGGGCCGGCCAGTCCGGCGCGCCCGGGTGATGATCCAACACAGCCACCTGCTCGGAGGCCTGCACGGCCTGCTCCACCGCATGCAGGCGGCGGGGATCATTGAGGTCCAATACCAAGGCCAGGGCCGCGGGTTTGACCTGCTGGCGCACCTCCTGCCAGCCCGGCAGGAAGCGATAGCGTTCCGGCACGGGATCGGGACAGCCGAGGGTCACGGCCTTCCCTGCCTGGCGCAACCCCGCGGCCAGGCCCAGCGCGCTCCCGATGGCGTCTGCATCGGGATGCTGGTGAATCGCCAGCAAGATGGCAGGAGCCTCGTGCAGGAGCTGGCCCAGTCGTCGCAGACTGATACACGGCATGGTGAGCCTTCTACTCCTCCTCTCCGGCCGGCGAAGAGGGATGAGGAGGGGAGTCGGACGAGGTATCATCCGCGCTGTCCTCCGGGGTCTCAGCTTCCGTTGACTCCTGGGCCAGGTGATGGAGGATCATCTCTATGCGCTGAGCTTGGGCAGGGGTGTGGTCCGCGACGAAGGTGAGCCGCGGGGTATACCGCAAGTCCAGACGGTCGCCCAACAATTCCTGCACATGCTTGCGGTGCCGTTTGAGGGCTGAGAGCGCCAGCTCCACCGCGGCCTCCTCGCCCAGCACACTGGCATAGACTTTGGCAGTACGCAGGTCCGGCGCCACCTCGACGCCGGTAATGGTGGTGAGGGTCAGCTCAGGGTCGAGCAGTTCGCGCTGCACGATGAGGCTGATCTCCTGCTGCAGGAGAGAGTTGACGCGCATTTGGCGTTGCGTAGGCATGGTTGGGATGGCGGCTTGCAGTCAGCGATACGGGCCCGCCAGCAGTGTTCCGCATGACACCGGGAAGAGCTCTCAACCCACTTCCTTCTCCACGCTCAAGACCATGGCCCGCGGCTCTGACTCCACCAGGGCCAGCGCCTTGTCCAGCACCTCCCGACAGTGCTCCGGGGAGTTGGCCACACATGCCAGCGCAATCGCCGCCCGCTGGTGCAGATCGTTGCCGTCCGTTTCGGCTACGGAGAGATTGAAGCGCGCGGCCAGCCGGTCGAGCAGGCTGTGGAGGACCTGGCGCTTATCCTTGAGAGTCTGCGCCTCGGGGAAGCGAAGCTCAATCGTCATGACGCCGCAGTGAGCGGGCATGGTTGTGGAAGAAGCTAGAGACTAGCATTCCGGAGTGGAAAGGCGACCAGGACGCGAAAGACTGCGCCAGTACGCTTCCACCTTCTGACTCCTAGGTTCTGGATTCCTCCGGGGTCGAGACTCGCCAGTCGGTGGTCGGGCGCTTGCGCTCTATCTCCACCTGAGCGTAAGCTTCGATTACGTCTCCCTCGGCCCAGCCCCGGAAATTGGCAGCGTACACACCGCATTCGTTGGGCGCTTCCGCCGTGGACACCTCGTCTTTGAGACGCCGCAGACTGGTAAGCTGTCCGTCAAAGACGATTTCCCCGTCGCGCTTGACCTCAATCCTCGCGCCGCGTTGCAGGCGGCCATCGGTGATGCGACAGCCGGCCACCACACCCCAACGTGAGATCTTGAAGAGTTGCAGCACCTGCGCGCGGCCAATGAACTGCTCCTCGTAGATCGGCTCCAGCATACCCAGGGCGGCCTTCTGGATGTCCTCCAGAATCTCGTAGATGACGCTGTACAACCGGACTTCGATATGCTCATCGGCGGCGGCGCGCATGACCTGCTCGTCCGCCTCCACGTTGTAGCCGATGACGATGGCCTGCGAGGCCGAAGCCAGCATGATGTCTGACTCGGTGACATCGCCCACGCCTGTCGAGACCAGGTTGATCTCCACTTCCTCCAGCTCTTCAGAGAGTTGCATGAGCGAGGTCTCCAACGCCTGGATGGTGCCCGAGACGTCACCCTTGATGACCAGGTTGAGCGGCTTGACTTCGCCACGATGCAGGCCGCGATAGAGCTCCTGCAACTGGACCTCGGCCACCCCGCGCAGCTCGCCGAGCCGCTCGGCTTCCTGGAACTCCTCCGCCATCTGCCGCGCGGCCTTGGGGTCTTTGGCGGTCCGCACGATCTCTCCCGCGCGCGGAACGTCGGAGAGGCCGATGACAGCTACGGGCCGTCCGGGCCCCATCTCCTTGACCGACTTACCGCGCCAGTCGCGTAGCCGCCGCACACGGCCATAGGCCCCGCCCGCCACGACCACGTCGCCGACCTTGATGGAGCCACTGCGTACCAGAATGGAAGCCAACGCTCCCTGAGTCGGATCCAGACTGGACTCGATGACCACACCGGTAAACTCCGCCTCCGGATCCACCCAGAGCTCCTCCAGCTCGGCCACAAGCAGAATGGTATCCAGAAGCTGGTCCAAGCCCTGGCCGGTGAGCGCGGAGATTTCCACAAAGATCTCCTGGCCACCCCATTCCTCGGGCACGACCTCATGCTCCAGGAGCTGCTGCTTGACGCGCTCCACGTTGGCGTTGGGCAGGTCTACCTTGTTGATGGCCACGATGAGGGGGACATGCGCCGCCCGGGCGTGCTGAATAGCCTCTACGGTCTGGGGCATGACGCCGTCATTGGCCGCGACGATGAGTACGGCAATATCCGTCACCTCAGCGCCCCGCGCACGCATGGCGGTAAAAGCTTTGTGGCCGGGAGTGTCAATGAACACAATGCGTTTGCCGGCACGCTCCAACTCGGAGGCGCCGATGTGCTGAGTGATGCCACCATGTTCCCCGGCAGCCACCGCCGTATTGCGCAGGGTGTCGAGCAAGGTGGTCTTGCCGTGGTCTACGTGGCCCAGGATGGTGACGATGGGCGCGCCGTCAACGGCCGTGGCTGGTCGTGGTCCTCGCCGGCGGCGGGCTTCCTCGCGCAAGGTTTCCGCGACTGGTGCCTTGTGGCGCTCGGCCTCCTCGGTCTGCTCCAGCTCGTGGATGTGCCGCTCCAACTCATTTAGCCCGACTACGGGCTCCAGGCCCCGGCGAGCACCGGGCACGGATCTGATCTCTTCTTCGGCCTCCACCGCCTCGCCAGCGAGAGCAACCTCCGCAGGTTCCTCTGCTGGCGGCTCAGCGGCGGCTCGGGCCTCGGCTTCCTCCCGGGCCCGCGTCGCCTGCTCAGCCAGCAACTGCACGACCGCGGTGGTCGTGGTCTCATCCAGCGTGGTGGCCGGGTTAGCGCCCGTCACCCCCATTTGTTCCAGGGCGGCGATCAGCGCCTCGCTGCGCAGTCCCAGTTTGGTTGCTAGTTGAAATACCCTCGTGCTCGCCAAAGAAAGACACCTCCGGGTGTCACCCCCGGTACTCACTCCTGGCCTACCGGCCTAGACGTTCTCCTCCAACTCGATAGGTAGCGCCCCCGCCTCCAGGTCCTCCAGAGTCCCTGTTCCACCCATCAGCAGTTCCCGGATCGTTTTGGCCTGGTCATGGGTGATCGTGCTGGCGTGGCTGGTAACGTCAATTTCCTGCTCCTGGAGAATCTCTACCAGGTCGCGGCTCTCGATGCCCAGTTGCCGAGCCAACTCATAGACGCGCAGTCGCGTCTCGACTGGCGGCTTGGCCGGAGCGGCCACCTCTGCTTCCTTCTCCGCCGCCCACTGAGCCTCGCTGCGGATGTCAATCTTCCACCCGGTGAGCTGGGCCGCGAGACGCACATTCTGCCCTCGCCGGCCAATGGCCAGCGAAAGCTGATCGTCCGGCGCGATCACGGTTGCGGAGTGCAGCTCCTCGTGCAGCACCACATCCTTCACCCGCGCCGGCGACAGCGCGCTCTTGAGATACTCCTTGATCTCGTCGTTGTGCCGGACAATATCAATCTTCTCGCCGCGCAGCTCGTCCACAATGGCCTGCACCCGCGCGCCATGATGCCCCACGCAGGCTCCCACCGGATCCACCTGTGGATCGTTGGAGGATACCGCTACCTTGGACCGCGCCCCGGCCTCCCGGGCCACCGACTTGATCTCCACGATCCCCTCATAGACCTCAGGGACCTCCAACTCGAACAGGCGGGTCACCAGGGCGGGATGCGTGCGGCTGACCACAATCTGCGGGCTCTTGGCGGTCTTCTTGACGTCCAGGACATATACCTTCAGCCGCTGGCCGAAGCGGTAGGATTCCCCCGGAATCTGCTCGCTCGCGGGCAAGATCGCTTCCACTCGACCGAGCGCCACGTAGACGTTGCGGCCGTCGCGCCGTTGGATCTCCCCCGTCACCACCTCGCCCAACCGCGCGGAGAACTCGTCAAACACCATCTCGCGCTCGGCCTCACGGATGCGCTGCATCACTACCTGCTTGGCGGTCTGCGCGGCAATCCGCCCAAACTCGGCGGTGTCAATCTCGTGTTCCTCGTACTCGATGTCGGGCGGCAGCGGCTGCCCCTCTTCGAGGATCAGCTCCTCGCCTTCGGGCAAGAGCGCCTTGCGGGCGAACATGCGCACGCGTCGTGCCGCCGGGTCAATCTCGATCCGCACGTCCTCCTGGCTTCCGTAGTGCTTGCGATAGGCCGAGGACATGGCAGCCTCTACCGTCTGCAGGAGGGAGGACATGGAGATGTCCTTCTCTTTCTGCAACTGCTCCAGGGCCTCGATGAACTCGCCATCCATTCTTCCCATCACTCCTACTGAGGCGCCCCGGCGGACTCGGCGCCGGTGTCATCCCAGTCATATTCCAGGTTTGCCGCCGTGATCTGCTCCAGGGGCAGCTCCAGCTTGTGCCCCTCGGTCTGCAGGACCACGCGACCGGCTTGGACCCCCATCAACCGACCCCGCGTGCGCCGGGTCTTACCCCCGGCGGTCAGATGCCGGACCACCGCCCGTTCACCCGCGTATTTCTCAAAGTCCTCATCCCGACCGAGCGGCCGATCCAACCCCGGCGAAGAAACCACCAGGTTGTAGGAGCCGCCGATTGGGTCCAGCGTGTCCAACAACACCGAGAACTGCTCGGCCAGGGCCGCACAATCGTCGGCGCTGACGCCGGCCTCCCGGTCCACATACACGGTCAGGCTCTGGTTGCCCAGCGGTCCGCCGAAAGTGGCCTGTACCAGCTCAAACCCCAGGCTCTGGGCGGTCTGCTCCAGCTCCTCCCACAGCCTGGACACGATTGGATGCCGGCGCATGGCGCTCTGCTTCACTTTCTGTTCCGGGACAAGCTCGTCTATGAACAAACTGGGAGTGGACTGAAGTCCACTCCCAGGATCGCTGTCCCGGTTTGATCTCATGGGTAGTATACCGCAATTCACATCAAAGTGCAAGCGCGGCGAGAATGCGAGCACAGGGAGGGGGCGGAGTCCAACAGACCGGCAGGCCCCTGCGTTGACCCTGCGGCTCCAGCGTGATATCATATACGACCTGCTGGAGTTTTGACGTCGGACGTTCGCCTCATGCGCAACCATCAAGATTCTTCGATACGCATCTTCGGGGCCAGAGAGCACAACCTGCGCAACCTGACCCTGGAACTGCCTCGCGACGCGCTGATCGTCTTCTGCGGGGTAAGCGGCTCAGGCAAGTCCTCCCTGGCCCATGACACGCTGTACGCCGAGGGGCAGCGCCGGTATGTGGAATCCCTCTCGGCCAGCACCCGCCAACTCCTGGGTGAGCTGATGAGGCCTGCGGTGGACCACATTGACGGGCTCTCCCCCGCGATCGCGATTGACCAATCCTCCTCGCACAGCAACCCCCGCTCGACGGTCGGCACCCTGACGGACATATATGACTATCTGCGGGTGTTGTTTGCCAAGGTCGGGCAGCCGCACTGCTACGAGTGCGGCGAGATGATCAGCGCACGTACCCCCACTCAGATCTGCGACGACCTGATGCTACTGACCGGGGGGACGCGGCTGACCGTGCTGGCGCCACAGGTCCACCGCCCGGAAGAGCGCTACGCGGAGCTGCTGCGCGCCATCCGGCGCCGGGGCTACGCCCGGGTGCGCGTGGACGGGGAGTTGCAGGACCTGGCGCACAATCTGCGACTGGACGAGAACCTCGAGCACCAGGTGGAGGTGGTGATTGATCGCCTGGTCATGGGTCCGGACGTGCGCCCGCGCCTGGCAGAAGCCGTGGAACTGGCGCTGGAGGAAGGTGACGGGATGCTCTTCGCCGCGGTGGAGGGCGAGGAGGACCGTGTCTACTCCAGCCGTTTCGCCTGTCCCCGCTGCGGGATCACCTACCCCGAGCTAACTCCCCACCTGTTCTCCTTCAATCACCCCGCCGGTTACTGCCCCAACTGCGGGGGTCTGGGCGTGGTGCGTCAGATCGCGCCGGGACGACTGATCCGGGACCGAGAGAAATCGGTGCTGGAAGGTGCGCTACACCTGCTGGAGCCGCCGCTGGCACCGCACGTCCGCAATCTCCTGGAGGGCCTGGCTGAGCATTATCATTTTGACCTGGACACGCCCTGGACGCTCCTGCCGGAGCCGGCCCGCGAGGCACTGCTCTTCGGCACCGGTGACGAGCCCGTGCGGTTTCATTACCGCACGCGCTCGGGAAAGGAGATCAGCCACGAGCGCCCCTTTGAGGGGCTGGTGGCCTGGGTCAGCCGGCGGCACGCCAGCACGGAGTCCTGGCCGACGCGGGACTTTCTGGACCGCTTCCGGGCGCCGCACACCTGCCCCGAATGCGGGGGTATGCGACTGCGCCAGGAGGCGCTGGCAGTGACTGTAGGCGAGAAGAACCTCGGTGAGATCTCCGCCCTGACCCTGAACCACGCCCGGGAGTTCTTCCAGGGCCTGTCCTTCAGCGGCGCGCAGGAGACGGTGACAGCAGAGTTGCTCAGTGGCATTCGCCTGCGGCTGGACTTCCTGGTGGAAGTGGGGGTGGGGTATCTGACCCTCGACCGCTCAGCGCCTAGCCTGGCCGGTGGCGAGGCTCAGCGCATCCGTTTGGCCAACCAGCTCGGCAGCGGGCTGGCCGGGGTGATGTACATCCTCGATGAGCCCTCCATCGGCCTGCACCCCAGGGACCACGAGCAGCTACTGGGCGTGCTGAAGGAGCTACGCGACCGGGGCAATACGCTGATCGTCGTGGAGCATGACCCGCCCACCATCCTGGCCGCCGACTACGTGCTGGAGTTCGGGCCCGGCGCCGGAGTGCGGGGCGGAGAGATCACCTTCGCGGGAACCGTGCAGGAGCTTCTGGCCTCCCGGGACTCGCTGACCGCGCAGTACCTCAGCGGGCGGCGGGAGGTCCCCCGACCCGCGCGACGCCGGCGCCGTGGTGAGGCCCGGCTCAAGATCTCTGGCGCCCGGGAGCACAATCTGCAGAATCTGACGCTGGAGATTCCGCTGGGGCTGCTGATCTGCGTGACCGGGGTATCCGGATCAGGCAAGAGCACTCTGATTAATGATACCCTGTACCCTGCCCTGCGCCGGCAACTGCATCGCTCACAGGACCACCCCGGCCTGTATGACCGGCTGGAGGGCACTGAGCCGCTGGGCAAGGTGGTGAATATTGACCAGAAGCCCATCGGGCGTAGTCCGCGGTCCAACCCGGCCACGTATTCCGGCCTGTTCACCCACCTGCGCGAGCTGTACGCTCAGACGCCCCAGGCGCGGGTCCGTGGCTACACGCCGGGGAGGTTTAGCTTCAACGTGCGGGGCGGGCGTTGCGAGGCCTGCGCCGGCGAAGGCACGCGAGTGGTCGAGATGCACTTCCTGCCCGACGTGCGGGTGCCTTGTGAGGAATGTGAGGGGAAGCGCTACAACCGGGAGACCCTACAGATTCGTTACCGTGGCCTTAACATCGCTGAGGTCCTCGACCTCACGGCTGCGGAGGCGCTGGAGTTCTTCCAGAACGTGCCGCAGATGGCACGCATCTTGCGCACCCTCTGCGAAGTGGGACTGGAGTATGTGAAGCTGGGGCAGCCCGCCAACACGCTATCCGGGGGCGAGGCCCAGCGCCTGAAGCTGGCCAAGGAGCTGGCACGTCCGCAGGCCGGCGCCACCCTGTATCTCCTGGACGAGCCCACCACCGGTCTGCACTTTGCCGACATCGAGAAGCTGCTGGAGGTTCTCCATCAACTGGTGGATGCGGGCAACACCGTGCTGGTCATCGAGCATAACCTCGAGGTCATCAAGAATGCGGATTATATTGTGGACCTGGGGCCGGAAGGCGGCGAGCACGGCGGCCGGATCGTGGCCCAGGGGACGCCGGAGGCGGTGGTCCGCTGCCGAGAGTCCCTTACCGGAAAGTACCTGGCGCCGGTGCTAAAGAGGGAGACCTAGCCAGGGGCGTTGCCGATCGAGGCGAGCCTCTATCGATTTGACCGCGACACGGATCATGTCTGACTCGACGCTCACCATGACGGTGATCATTCCGAGCTATCACCGGCCGGAGAATCTCCGCCACTGCCTGGAGGCTCTGGCCCGGGGACGCCGCCTGCCGCAGGAGACGCTGGTAGTCCTGCACGAGGAGGACGAGGCGAGCCAGACGGCGCTTCTGGGGCTGAGTGAGATAGCGGAGAAGGTGAACCTGCGCACCATCCTGGTAGCCCAGGCCGGACAGGTCCTACAGATGAACGCGGGGCTGGCGGAGGCACGGGGGGACGTGGTATGCTTTACGGATGACGATTGCCTGCCGCATGAAGACTGGCTGGAGCGGCTGGCAGCACCGTACGCTGACCCGGAGGTTAGTGGCGTCGGGGGGCGGGACGTGGTTTACCACGAGGGCGTACGCAGCGAGCGTGCCGGGCGCGTGGTAGGGCGCATCAGTGGGTGTGGACGCCTTCTCGGCAGCCACCACGAGGTTTTCCCGCCAGGGCTGCGGGAGGTCCAGCACCTCAAAGGGGCCAACATGAGCTTCCGGCGCAGCCGGATGGTTCCGCTGGACCCCCGGTTGGTGCTGGGGCCCGGCGATTCGCCAATGAATGACACCGACCTCTCGCTGTCAGTGGGCGAAGGCGGCGGGCGACTGCTCTACGACCCGGAGGCGCAGGTGGACCACCATCCGGCCCCGCGTCATGGGATCACTCACCGGGACCCGTCCCGGCCGGAGCAGGCCTACATTGACGGGCACAACTGGGCATACCTGATCTGCAAGCACTTTCCGGCCTGGCGCCGGGCGGTGTTCATGGCCTACGCCTTGCTGGTGGGCAGCAGCAACCGGCTGGGCCTGGTTAAGTTCCTCGTGACTGCGCTGCGTGGACCGCGAGTGGCAGGACGCCAGTACCTGGCCACCTGTCGCGGGCTGCGAGCGGGAGTCCGCGACTGGCGGGGGGCACAGGCAGAACTCCGGACGGAGGCCCAAGGAGGACCGCGGTAGTGAGAGCACGAGCCAACGACACTCTGGTCATGTTCGCCATCGCGCTGGGAGCCTTTACCCTGGCTGCGGCGGCGGGGTTGATCAACCTGCTCGGGCACGGGCAGTACACCGTGGCCCTGATTGCCCTGTTCGCGGGCATCGCGATACTCGCCTCCATGGCCTCCCTGGAGATCGCCTTGCTGTGTCTGTGCGTCCTCTCCTTCACCGATGGCATGCTCAAGGGCCTGGATCCCACTGGGATGTCGGTATTCGCCAAGGACCTGTTCCTCGGGCTGGCGCTGGTCAGATGGGGATGGCTCAATCTGGTGCGGGGAGACTGGTCTTCGTTGCGCATACCCCTGGTCTATCCGGCAGTGCTGTTCATCGTCTACTGCACGGCCCAGGTCGTGAACACCACTACGCTGTCGTCGGTCGTGGCTCTGGCCGGTCTGCGGAGCTGGATCGTGTGGATTCCGGTCGCCTTCCTGGCCTACTACACCATCCGGCACCAGTGGCATGTCCAGTGGCTGTTGATCGTCCTGCTGACGTTATCGGTGTCCACCTCCATCTATGGGATCGTGCAATACCACATTGGCTTCGACCACCTATTTCAACTGGGGTCAGGATTTGCCTTCTACAACCGCTTTGGCTGGGACGAGCAGACCGTACGCGCCACCTCCACCTTTGTAAGTCCCGGAACCTTTGGCGCCGCCATGAGCCTGATGGTGATCATCGCTCTCGGCGCGCTCTGGTATCTGCAGAACTGGCCGGGGAAGGCACTGGCTCTGCTCACGGCAGCCGCCGGAGTGGTGGGGCTGGGGACCAGTGGCAGCCGAGCGCCTCTGCTGGCGGCGGCGGTGGGCGGAGTGGCCATGCTCCTGCTGGTGCGGCGACCCCGCGTCGTGTGGACGGTGGCGATCGTTGTGCTGCTAGGCGTGTTGATGGTCACTACCCTGGCCTCCGGAGCTTTTGCGCGACGCTACAACCTGAGGATGCTGAACGCACCCTTGATCATCCACCGCATTATGCTGCCCTTCAGTCGCGGCTTTCAGTCGGCACTGGATCACCCCCTGGGCACCGGGGTGGCCACCGGCGTCGGCCTCGGGCGGGCCGCCAACATCGTGCAGGAAACGGAGGGCAACCTGGAGGTCGCCCAGGAATCCTGGGGGATGGTTGAGAACGAGTATGGACGAGCGCTTCGCGAACTGGGCATCCCCGGTGCCACCCTGTTCATCGCTTTGCTGCTCACCGCCCTTCACGGCGGCCTAGTCGCTTGCCGCAAGTGTCGTACCACGGCCTTCCTGACACTGGCCGCGGCCAGCACGGGAGCCATGGTGTGTACCCTCGCGCAGTTGACGGGGGGCAGCGCGCTCTATCTGGCCCCCGGTGGTTCGCTCTTCTATCTCTCCTATGCCCTGGCGATGCGGCTCCCGGAGCTGGAGGCCGTGGCCCTGAACCGGCAGGCGGAGGAGGCAACGGAGCAGCAGGCGGTTGCCGCAGGCAGCCGACCGGTATCCCGGCTGTATGTCCGGAGGCTGCGCCATGGTCTCTGAGGACGCGCAGGACAAGGCTGCGTTCCCCGGCGACCCGCCCCCCCGCGGTCTCCGCATCGCGGTGGTGATCGAGGACCTCAACCAACGCGGCGGGCAGGAACGCGTGGTGGCCGAGTTGTGCCGGCGCTGGGCCCAGCGGCATGAGGTGGTGATCTTCTGCTTCACCGCCGAAGGCCTGGACGATGAACCCCTTACCATCAGACGCCTGTGGTTGCCTCTGCGCAGGCATGCGTTTCAGAGTCTGTGGATGCTACCCGCCAGCCGCTGGGCGCTGCGGCCCCGGCGTTATGACGTGGTGCTCTCCCAGGGGGGCAACTGCCTGGTTCAGAACTTCGTCCTGGCTCACACCTGTCACGCGCGGCGGCGGGTGGAAGCCACCCAGGCGCCGGGTAAGGTCGGGCCGCTTCGGGAGCGCTGGCTAAGACTGCGTAACCGCTGGGCGGTGGCCATGGAGCGCCGGGCCATCCGCCGTTGCCCAGGCCGCCTGATTGCCGTCTTCCCGCCCCTGGCCCGCATGCTCTCCGAGGAGTATGGCGTGCCTCTGGAGCAGATCCTGGTAACGTACAATGGTGTGGACACGGAGGTTTTCCATCCCCGCAACCGGACCGCGTGGCGCTCCGCGATGCGGCAGGAGCTAGGGCTGAGTGAGGAAGAGGTAGTCCTGATATTTGTGGGGGGCTTGTGGCTGGAGAAGGGCCTGACGCAAACGATCCAGGCCCTGGGGAAGATGCAGCATCCGGCGCGGCTTCTGGTCCTGGGGCAAGGGGATGAGCGCCTGTTGGGGCGAATTGCTGAGGAGGCCGGCGTGCGCGATCGGGTGTGCTTCCTGGGACGGCGCGAGCACGTTGAGCGCTACCTGGCGGCGGCGGATGTGTTCGCCTTGCCCTGGCCAATCGGGGGCTGGATGTTGTTGGCCGTCACCGAGGCCGCCGCCAGCGGCCTGCCACTGGTGATCTCCTCCCTGCTGAACCCGGCGGACAACTACTTTCGGGACGGGGAGAGCGCTTTCCTGGTGGGGCGGGATCCGGCGGAGATGGCGGAGCGACTGGACCGTCTGGCCGCAAACCCAACGCTCAGGGAACAGATGGGGGCTCAAGCGCGTGAGGCGGTGCTCCCGCTGGGGTGGGACCAACAGGCGCAAGCTATAGAGCAGTTCTTCCTAGAGAAGACAGCAAGCCGCGCGGGGAGGGCCTCCTGAATGGCGCTGAGGCGCTTGGCAGTGATCAGCCATTCGGCGGTGCTGGAGATCAACCAGGCGGTATACAGAGTGCTGGCTGCTGCTCACCCTGCGCTGGAGTTGCGCCTGATCGTCCCCCAGCGCTGGCGCAACTCCCTCACCCGTGGCAAGTGGCTACAGGCAGCAGGGCGAGAGGGAGTCAGGCCCCTGCCGGTGAGACTGGCGGGACAGATCAACCTGCACTGGTACGGGCCGCGCCTTGAGCGCGCACTGAGAGCATTCCGGCCAGAGGTCCTGCTGGTGATTGAGGAGCCCTATTCCCTGGCCGCCGGGCAAGCCACACGCCTGGCCCGAAAACTGGGGACGCGCCTGGCGGTCTACACGAACCAGAATCTGCTGCGGCGATATCCCCCGCCTTTTGCCGGCCTCCGGGCGCGCGTCCTGGGGCAGGCGGAGCGCATGCTGGTCCCCACCGAGGCCTGCGCGGAGGTGCTGCGCGAGTTGGGGTATCAGCGTCCTATCCACCACTTCCCCTATCCGTTTGCGCTGCCGGAGGCGGCAGAGCCGAATCCTTACCTGTCGGAGCGGCTGGGACTGTAGCCCCCGGTGGTGGGATACGTCGGGAGGCTAGAGCCCGAGAAAGGACTCCTGGACCTGCTGGCGGCAGCGCAACTCCTGCGGGAGCGAGGACGCAGCATCCACCTCCTGCTGGTGGGTGAGGGGCCTCAGCGCGCAGAACTTGAACGGCGGGCCGCGGCTGACCTCCCCGGCCAGGTGCACTTCACCGGGTACGTGCCGCACGACCAGGTAGCGCCGTATTTCCTGGCGCTGGACGTTCTGGCCCTGCCCTCCCGGACCACTCCGGCCTGGAAGGAGCAGTTTGGGCGGGTGCTGCTGGAGGCGTGGGGATACGGCGTGCCGGTGGTGGGTTCAGACTCGGGGCACATTCCGCTGCTGATCCGCGAGACCGGTGGAGGGCTAGTGTTCCGCGAGGGCGATAGCGAGGACCTCGCGGAAAGGCTCGAGATACTGCTCCGAGACCCGGAGAGGTCCCGTGCCATGGCGCAGACCGCACGTGAGGTGGTCCGGCGGGAATATAGTCTGGAGCGAGTGGCGGAGCGGCTCTGTGAGGCAATCAGCGAGGGCTAGAACTTGCTAGCTGGGCGCCACGGCTGGCGATCATCGCCCCTATCCCCGCCAGCACCAACAACGTAAGCAGACGCACCCCCGCCGCCGCGGCCACGGTCCCCAACCCCGGACCTGGAGATGGCTCGGCCTGGGCTACCTCTGCCGGAGGCTTTCCAGCCTGGGAGGAAGAATCTCCGCTCCCGGCCTTGCCGCCACCCGGATCAGGAGTGGCCGGGGTGGTCACGGCCTGAACCTCCTGTACGCGATTGAGTTGCGCGTCGAAGGCCTCCAGCGAGTGGTATCCCCAGAAGAAGGCCAGCAGCATCAGGCCGATACCCAGTAGAAACACAACCAGGCCCAGGACGTAGTTGGCCCAGGCCTGCGGCGGACGCGAGTTAGAGTCAAGCGTGTCAGACATGTCAGTTCACAGCCAAGGACCTGCCACCCGTCGTCTGAAGCCCGGTGGGCATGCCTGGAATGTCATTTCTCCGTCTGCGCGACGCGGCTAGCGCAGCGGGGGCCAGTCTCCGGTGGGGGCCACTCCCCAGAGCTCGCAGGCGCCCTTGCGGCTGCCATCCCCCTTGGGGTCCCAAGCGAAGGGGCCGGTGTCTGCCACGTGCCACTTCACGTTCCCGTCCACATAGAGAATGTTCTTCCCACCACTGTGGAAGGGCAGCTCCGAGTAGCCAGGCTGGCCCTTGCTGTTGTGGCTCTGGTAAACATTCTCGCCCAGCGCGTCCCCCCAGGAGCCAGGCAGATTGGCCCCCTTCTCAAAGATCATCACGGTCTCGGAGGGGTTGGGGATCAACGCTTTGTAGCCGCCGTAGAAATTCACGCCCCGCGGACGCTGTGTCTGTCGCGCCAGGGCGTAGGCACGGGCCAACTCGCGGCTGGACCCCGGCCCCATCACGGCCTGGGGAAGCGGGTTGTTGGGGCAGCGCATGACCTCCTCCCACTTCTCGAGGTAGTCGCTCATGCACATGTCCCAGGTCCGGATGGCGGGGTCCGGGGCGTTCTTGGGCGTGGGAGCGGCGTTGGGGTCCGGGTGGGTGGAGCACCACGGCGGGAAGTAGCCATAGTGGTCGGAGATGTACAGGCCCATGGCGCGTCCGATGTTGTGCAAGTGGCTTATGCACTCCACCTTACGGGCGTTGTTGCGGGCGGCCGCCAGCACCGGAAGCAGGATGGCCGACAGCACCACAATGATGCCGATAGCGACCAGGAGCTCAAGGACTGTAAAGCCTGAAGGCCGGCGCATTGATCGTATCATCCGCTTCTCCTTCCTCCCCTCCCTTATGTATACCCCTCCTAGCCCGCAGGTAACCCCGCGCGCCACCCACCTCGGCACTCCGGCGCCGGTCTCTGGGGGTTCAGGCGATGTCTAGTACGGCATTTGCGAGACGGATTTTCCGATGAGCACCAGGGCAACGGTCACCATCCCCACCAACCCGGTGCCGCAGGAATAGCCGGCGAACAGCACCATGGCGTACTGCTTCCAGCGGCGGGCGCCATAGCGCGGGATGAAGTAATACTCGCTGACCAGCGCACCCAAGAGCTGCGGGAAAACGGCGTGCGGTAGGATTCCACCCGTGGCGCTGCGGATCAGACCATAGATCAACAAGATCGGCAGCCGGAAGCCCCGCAGCAGCAGGTAGACCGCGACAGACCCGAGCAAACCCCAGAGTGCGTAGTTCCAGCTCCAGGCCTTCATGAACAGACTTTGCTCCGGGTTGAGCGAAGCCGTGAACCAGATGCCCTGCTGGAGCGCCACCAGGTTCCACATCTTCAGGGCGTAGGGATACGCCGCCGAGGGGATGGGCCCCAGGCGCCAGATGAACTGCCAAAAGAGCAGGCTGCAGAAGATGGTGATCGGCCAGACGATCAACTCAGCCTTCACGATGCTCATGATCTTGTTGCCGGTCAGCTCCAGGATGCGGAAGTTCTGCGCCTGGTTACCGTGATTGAAGTCGGGAATAGGCGCAAACCAGATGTCTACGCCCTTGTAGCCGCTGAAGATAATCACAGCGTTTTTGAGCATCGGGAGACTTACGTACTGACCGGTCAGCCCGATCATACGGGCATTGACATAGGAGTTGAGCGGCGTGGCAATAAAGCCGAACACGGCCACGATCCACGCCGGGAAGCCAGGCACGAGCCACTTGCAGAGCCAGATGTACCCCAGAGTGGAAACCACGAACATGGCCCCCGCCACCCACAAGGGAAAGTCGCCACGACCCACGGGCGGGGCCCAGGAGCGCTCCTCTGGCTTGCCGGCGCGCCGAGCGGCCACCGCCGCCCGGTAGTTGGCCACTACCTCATAGAGCCCAATCAGGAAGATGGCCAGGGTGGCGCCGATGCTCAGGCTCAGGTACAGGTCTATCTGGTTCGCAAACTGGGTGGAAATCGTGTCCATCCCCGGCGTCCAGGAGCGCAGCACGTTGGCTCGCTGCAGGCTGGGGTTGACGAACATCATGATCACCACCGCCAGGGCGCTGCCGATGACCGCCCAGTACGGAACCACGAAGCCGGAGATGATGGTGCCCAGGTCGGTCATGAAACCCAGCGGCACCGCCGGCAGCAAGGACTCGGTGGTCCGGGTGAGATCCACCCAGGGGATGGGGATGAGCTGAAACGGCTGCGTCATGATGACGCTGGTGATGGTAGGGATGCCGATATAGATGGCGCCGAAGATGATCCCGATCATGGCGCCGATGCTGAAGATCCGCCAGCGCCACGACTCCTCCTTGCTCCCCACCTCGGCCAGCGCCGTGGCTCCCTGCGCGGTGACGGTGGCAAACGGATAGGGCAACTGCTCGTAGTCGGAGGTCTCACGGAACAGCAAGTAACCCATCCCAAACCAGTTCAGCCGGCTGAGGACCGTACCCAACACCAGCAGCAGACCCGGTAAGATCCATTCCTCGCTCCAAAAGGTGCGATTGATAAGAGCGGGCGAGTTCTCCGGGGGGACAACCCAGCTAGGAATCTTGTCGGCGATCCCCAGATTCTTGGCGGCCTGCGAGCGGACAAAGTACTGATTCCAGATAGCCTGCGCGAAGACTCCGCCGGAGAGCATCTGGCCGCCAATCATGGCGGTCAGACAGGAGGCGATGTAGTACAGGATATAGATCTGGGCACGGTTGAGCCGCACGAAGGAACGACGCGCGATCTCCACAAACAGGATGATCGTCGTCCACTCCGCCGCCGGCCCCAGCGTAAGACCGGCGACCAGGCTGAGGTAGATGGCGCCGGGCATCATTACGAAGCCGACGAACAGTGCCCCCGCAATGGACCGCCCATCAAACCCGTCGGTGTAGGTTTCCGGCCGATCCATCAGACTACGGTATAGGTCTAGTTCCTTGTCGTGATATGCCATGGATCCTCCAACTACAACCTGCCGGTGCCGGCCTCGCGCCGGTGCGCTGGGGCGGGGCTTAGACCCGCCGCTGATATGAGATGGTTACTTCGGTACTTCCCGTCGTTCCGCTAGGCCGGTTTGGAGGCCTGCGCCTCTGGCTGACCGTTCAGCAACGCCGCCGCCTGTTGGCCGTACTCGCTCTTCTGAGCCGCCGGGAAGGTGCGCCACAGCAGATACTGCTTGCGAATGATGTTGATGAAGTTGCGCGTGACCCGCTTCCAGGAGGCATCATCGCCACTGGTGCGCAGGATGTTGCACTGGATGCGAAAGATCTCCGGGTCCTCCGTGGGTACGGTCTGGATGGTCAGGCGCTCAGACACTCCCAGGTCATACGGAGCCAGCCAGATCATCGCGGATAGCTCGTAGCCCTGGCCGTTCTCGTAGTCTTGATAGGACATGGTTATCTCCCCGGTGGAGAACTGCCCCAGCGAGTAGTCGGTGTGCGCGGTGAAGAACTCCCGCAGGTACATGTTCACGCCCAGCGCCTGGTCCCCGGTAACCGTGAAGGGCAGGTCCATGCTGAGCAGATCACCCTCCGGTTCGGGCAAGGACCAGCGTCGCTCAATACCGGGCATGGCGATATCCGAGGCCCGCCGCGCCGGGTACATTACCGAGAGCAGCACGGTGGCCATGATGACTACCGTAGTGATCACCGCCGAGAGCGAGGAGTAGTTGAGGTTGAGTCCCGCACTCAACTGCAGGCTGGTCACGATCTTGGCCGCCGTCTGCCCCACCAGATAGCCGGCGATAGCCCCCAACACCGCGTAGACGCTGGCCTCGGCGATGAACAGGGCAGCCACGTGGTTGGGCGCCAGGCCCAGGGAGCTGTAGATGTAGATCTCCTTGACGCGTTCGTAGACCGAGCCCAGCATCGTGTTCAGGACGATGGCCGCGGCGATCAGGATGGGGATGACCAGGTCTGCCATCCCACCGAAGCTGGTGGCGCCCACGGCGCTGCACAGGTAGGTCTTGCCGTCCACGCCGGCGTAGAGGTTGAGCTCGATGCGAGTGATAAGGGAGTCCAGGACTCCCATGGCGCTGGTGCCCTCGGGCGTGGCGATCGCCACTGAGCGCAGGCTGCCGTTGTGGTCCATGACGAACTGGTAGGGAACGATCACCGCACTGTCAGGCACCACGTGGATGTACTGCATCTCTCCGCCCCGGGTAGTGCGGCTGCGACCTTCCTCCATCGCCCCGCCTGCCATCTGCTGCTGCATCAGCAGGAAGTCCACCGGCGTGTAGACCTCGCCGTCGAGGTCTTGCACGCTCTTGTAGCGTGAGGTGGAGAGAATGCCGATGACCCGCATCTCATTGCCGAACAGATTGACCGTGGCCAGTCCGATCTCCTCACTGGTAACCCCCAGGGCAGAGGCCACACCCTCGGGCAGAATGATAACATTGCGATCCCCTTCGCGGAACCAGCGGCTGCCCTCCGCCAGATACTCCTGCGGGCGGCTGACGTCGGCCTCCGAGGGCATCATCCCCATCATGCTGGTGGCCGCGTAGTTCTTGAGCCCGCGCGTGAGATTCACAAACGACTGCTTACCCACATCACTTGAGAAGTACCAGGCGCGACCCGCCACACTGTATTGGTTGCCATACTCGGTCTGCATCTGGCTGTAGGCCAGCTCGCCCATCGGCAGCCAGGTCTTGTCGCGCACCAACACCCCGTTGTAGGGGGCAATGCGCGGCACCAGGATCTTGTTGGCGCGAACGCTTTCCACCACCGAGGTGAAGGACATGACAGTGAAGGTTAGCAGGATGAGCGTCAGACAGGTGAGCAGCGTCCGCACCTGGCGCCGCCGCATGTTAGAGACGCCCAGACTGAAGGCGGCTGCCGAAGCTCCCAACCGGCCCACGTCGGCAGAGTGCACGCCCGTCTGTTCATAGCGAACTGTCTTCATCTCCTCCTCTAACTTGTTCACGATGATGCTGATGACCAGCATGCCCAGAGCGAGGATAATGAAGGCCAGCAGGATCACGATCGGAGCGTAAACCAGGGCGAAGGCAGGGTGCACCAGGTTCAGAATAACAAAGACCACGAGGAAGATGCCGCCCGTGCTGAAGAGCTGCCACTTGAGGTCCGGATGCCCGATCAACAGGCGCTCCAGGAAGAAGCTGAAAGGCAGGAGCAGCGCCAGGTAGAAGATGATCCCCTTGATCACGTCATTGGCAGTGGAGCGCACGGCTGGATAGGCGCGGGACTCCAAGGACCACGCCGCACGGGCAGCAGTAATGAAGTCATCATACCGCTGCGCGTTGAGGCTCTCTTGGGCCAGGTCCAGTTGTTCCTTGGCCGCACCGTGGGCCTCATCTACCAGATTGTTAGTGATCCCATAGCGCCGCAGCGCTTCCGTGCGGTCCTCGTCAAGCCTCCACATGTCGCGAGCTACCAGGTAGGGACTGAAATGAATGGCGGGAGTCTCATCCACCAGATAGCCGACGCCCTCCGGCTTCTCCTCGGTGGGATTGACCAGTAGGAAGCGCAGGCCCAGCAGGCTGGCCGCCATGGTGACACGCAGGCGGGTTCCCGGCGCAGCGTACACGACCGAGACCGGCTCGTAGGTGCTTTCCATCTTCCGGGAGGGCTTGGGCAGATCGTAGCCATAGGCATAGGGCTCGGCTTCCAGGCCCGCATCGTAGATGTAGATCTGCTGCAGCGGGTCAAAGAAGCGTTTGTCAATCGTCTCGAAGATGGTCATGGGTTTGCAGTTAAACATGACCACCGTCGTGGGCTTGAGCGCCAGGTCCATCGGCACCTCGATAGGATACGCCTTGGCGCCGTTCACCCCCTGGTCGGGAGCCATTTCGATGGAGCCGTCCAGGACATTGCAGCGGAAGCCCTCGACCAGCGTCCGGGTGGAGGGGACCTCCAGACAGCCCACGTTGGGCACGCCGATGAGGTTGAAGAGCCCGTTTTCATCGGTTTCGTCGAAGAACTCCGTCCGCACGCCCATGTTGGTCTTCTCGGTCGAGCGGATAGTGGCGAGGCCGCCCACCACCGGCTCATCCGGGAAGGTGCTTCTGGCGGGATTGAACTGCACCAGTCGTCCCCGGGCCTCCACGAAGTAGTCGTTGAGGGACACGTTGTAGAGGTCCGGCGGGTCGTTGACCGAGACCATATCGCTGAGCAGACAGCTTAGGAACCGGACCTGCTCCACCACGTTATCCACGTTCATGTGCTCGGGAACGTCGAGCGGAGTGTCCACGTATGGCCGGCTATCGTTCAGAGTGGCGAAACTCAGCCCCGGGATTCCCGCCAGGGTCGCCACCTCACTGGCCAGGGCCAGCTTGCCGGACATGTAGGCCTGCCAGCTCTTTCCCTGCAGGGCGTTAATGCCATCGGCGAAACGTTGTGCAGGATCCACCGAGAGGGCGTTGCCCACGAGGACGGCGTACTCCCGCGCCTTCTTGCCCAGGTCGGAGAACTTCCACTGCTGGCCTTCGTTGGTTGCGTAGAAGTAGCCCTTGTAGAAGATGCCAAAGGCCTGATTGTGGCTGGAGAGGTCCACTGACATCCATGCAGTGATGTCGTCGGGGGAGACATCCAGGGCCTGTGTGAGGGCATACACGGTCTCCCGCACCTGGTCCAGGCCCCGCCGCTGCTCCTCCTCACTGGCGCTGCTCAGCTGCTGAGCCTGGCGGATGGCCTGCTCAGCCTGCTCGGCGGCCTGGCGGATGGTTGGCACGCGCTCGGCAAAGAGCTCCAGGAGTGCCTTGCGCCTCTCCAACTCCTCCGGGGGTAGCTGGTAGACCAGCAGCCGGCCAGCGTTCGGGTCATTGACGGCCAGACCTCGGCGGGTCTTGCGCTCGATCCGGCCCGCATCGGAGGCTGCGCTGCGCACGCGGTCCAGGAGGTGGCCAAGACCACGTATCTGCTCCGCAAGGGTGGGCGGCTCATGACCCCCAGTCTTCTTCTCCATCCACAACCGGTTGGTGAGATCCGCGATGTTCTGCCGGGACTCGCGCGCGACATTGAAACAGTACTTGACGTACCCGTCGGCCCGAGCGCCCCGAACACGCTGCCAAATATAGTGTTTGGCCCCCGTCAGCCCCTCAAAGTGCGCGCCGCTGGCCAGGAACACCACCGTGCGCTTGGGGGGATGGGCCTGAAAGGCCTTGATGATCTGGAGCAGGCTGGCGATAGAGGTTGCCGACTCCGCTCCCGGCGCCAGGCCCGGCACGATGGACATGGAGTCGTAGTAGGCCTCGATGACGATGCGCTGGTTCTTGAGTTGCGGGTCGGTGCCCTCGATCACTCCGGTAATGTTCTTGCCCGTGACCTCCTGCCAGCGCATCCTGCAGTGCACGGTGGCCTGCATCGAGCCCTGGACCTTGAGCCTTCCGCGCAGGCTGTCGGCCAAGGCTCGCGGCACCCAATAGCGCGGGATGTCGGCGGGAATGGACAGGAACTTCTGCTCAGCCTCGCCACGGACCGTGTTCTCCGGCTCCGCGAACAGCACGGCGCGGGCCCCCAGCACCGGGGCATTCAGCCACTGGGACTGGCAGTTGAAGTCCATCAGCACCAGGCTGCCGACGGGGTTGGCGCCGTTAAACGCCGAGAGATGTCCATCGCCGGCGTAGATCAGGGGACCACTGAGCCCCTCCGGCGGGGTCTGAGGCGTGCGCACCAAGTTGGGCCACAGAGGGTAGATGGTGTGCACCTGGTCGCCCACCGCCAGGGTAGCGGGAGGTTGGCCGGGAGGCGTGACGGGGGACATCACGGGGAACTCGTCCACCGTTATGTCCTTCAGTCCTAGCTCCCGGAACTTCTGCTCCACCAGCGCCGCCGCCTGCTCGCAGCCCGGATATCCGGTCACGCGACTGCCCAGGGCCGCGAACTCGCGAACGGTCTCACTCAACTGTGGCGCGGAGATCTGCGCCGCCACCCGGGCATAGTCGGTGTCGGAGGTCAACTGGACCTCCATCTCCTCCTGGGGGATGGCAGGGAACCAGGTACAGGTCGTCCCCAAAATAATGCTGATTAGAACTAGGCCCGGCCGCACCATGCGTGATCTCATTAGATCGAAGTCACCGCCTGTTTGCCTCGATAGCACCGACTGTTCGCCAGCGCCTGCGTCAGGTCGCGCCGGCGAGAGGCCGGCTCGACTCTTACTGCTGCTCCCCGCCCAGGGTCCCGACCTCCAGCTCGATATCCTCACGGCGTTCGATACGCTCGATCTTGCCGTCACGGATATGCACGATGCGGTCGGAGACGTCAATCATCTTCAGATCGTGGGTAGCAGAGATGATGGTCACTCCGCTCTCCACGTTCAGCTCCTTGAGCAGGTCGATGATCTCCTTACCGGTATGCAAGTCCAGGTTACCGGTCGGCTCGTCAGCCAGAATGATGGCGGGTTGGTTGGCCAGCGCGCGCGCGACTGCCACCCGCTGCTGCTGTCCGCCGGAGAGCTCACTGGGCTTGTGATGCAACCGCCCCTCGAGACCCACGAGCTCCAGCAGCAAGCGCCCGCGCTCCAACATCTCGTCGCTGGTCGCGCCCGCAAAGATCATGGGCAGCGTCACGTTCTCCAGCGCGGTCATCACCGGGATGAGGTTAAAGGTCTGAAAGATGTATCCGATGGTATGGCAACGCTGCCAGGCCAACTCATGCGCCGAGAGCTGCGCCATGTCGGTCTCGTTGATGTAACAGCTTCCGGCGGTGGGCTTGTCCAGTCCGCCGATCATGTTGAAGAAGGTGGACTTGCCCGACCCCGAGGGCCCCATGATTGACAGATACTCGCCCCGGCGGATGTCCAGGTCCACGCCGTTGAGCGCGGACACCTCGACATCCCCCATGCGATAGATCCTGGTCAATCCCCGTGTGCGGACGATGTACTCGTGCGTGGTCACCGAGTCGTCGCGCAGCAGCTCCGCCGCTGCCCGTCGGGTGCGGGCGTGCTGCTCCTCCGCCACCACGCCACGCAGGTCGGCGTGGCAGGAGGGACAGACGGTCACGATCCCGCTGGTCTCCACGCTCTCTCCACACCGGGGACATACGTATTTAGCCATAAGGCACGCTCCTTCTTCAGTGGCACCGGCGTCTTGCCGGCGCTCCCCTGCCTGGTTCTCCCCCGCTCCGAGAGCCGGCCAGGGGTGGGGCAGGCCCGGCCACAATCACCGGATTCTGCAATTGACTCCAAAATAACAACGTCAGATCTCGGTGCGCAGCGCCGCCGCCGGCGGCATGCGCGAGGCGCGAACTGCGGGCGGAATGGCCGAGATCAGACTCAACGCTGCGCCGATGAGCAGCGCCAGCAGCATGTACAGCAGGAGTTGGGGCCAGGACACCTTCGCCATGACCGAGAACCCCGCCTTGATTGAGTAGAAGAACATCACGAACAGGAACCCAATCACCAATCCCACGAACGAACCCAGACAGCCAATGACCGCGGCCTCGATCAGGAACAGACGCACCACAAAAGTATCCAGCGCGCCCAGGCACTTCATGGTGCCGATCTCCTGAAAGCGCTCGGTGACGGACATGAGCATGGAGTTGGTGATCCCGATACCACAGACCAGCAAGGCCATGACCACCAGCCAGGCGCGGCGAGCACCGCGCTCCTCTTCGGCGGCGGCCTCTTGTTGCTGCAGGGACAGCTTGGCCTTGGTTTCCTGAGCCTCCTCCGCAGCGGAGGCCCCCGATTCCTGCCCCTCAACTGCTGACCCCTTCACTGACTCAGTGGCCGCGGCCAGGATGCGTTCTTGCTCCAGTGCGGCGCGCTTGACGCCATCGCTGAAGACCGCGTCCGACCAGACATAGGTGAGAAAGGCGATGCCCAGGACGATCCCCGTGCCGGTGATCGCGGCGCGCCCCAGCCGGAGGATAACGTTCTTGATACTGATGCGGACTGCCTCCGACCACGGCAAGCTGATCTGAGCTTGTACCTGCACCGCGCGCCGGCCCCCGCCTCCTGAAATCTCTGCGAGTCGTTTTACGTCCATCATACTTATCGTCACCCACAGTCCTGCTGCGTTGCGCACCCACCACCTGACCAGAGCTTTGCCCTGGCTACTCTCGCCAGCAAGCGATCACCGCTCCGGTGTGCTACATTTCCCTCTTTGCCCCCGCCCTTCCTTCCTACCAAAAAAAAGCCTCATCGCCATATCTGCCCACGTCGCTGTTGGTCTATCCGAGCAGCGTGCCCGGTCCACGCCGCTGCGGTTGACAAGCTCTAGTGCCAGTGCGTAAGATTCCTGTACTCATGACCACCCCACGCCATGGCCTGCTGCACGTCTACACCGGCAACGGCAAGGGCAAAACCACGGCTGCCCTAGGCGCCGTCTGGCGAGCCCTGGGCGCCGGACTGCGCGTCTGCGTCGTACAATTCCTCAAAGGCGGCGTGATTCCTTCCGAGCGTGCCGCGGCCTCACATTTTGCTCCTCAGTTGACCTTCCTGCATACCGCGCACCCCTTCACCGAAGCCCTCATGCAGGGCCATCCGGAAGAGGAGGACCGCCGCTATGCCCGGCGGACCTGGGAGCAAGCACAGGCTGCCCTGAGGAATGAGACCTACGACCTGGTGGTGCTCGACGAGATTGACAACACCCTCCATCTGGGTCTGCTCCCACTGGAGGAAGTTCTGGCTGCTCTCCGCGGACGTCCCACGGGGCAGGAGGTCATTTGTACCGGACGGCATGCCCCTGCCGAGCTGATGGCGCTGGCCGACCTGGTCACGGAGATGGTGGAGGTCAAGCATCCTTACGCTCAGGGGCTAGGCGCCCGCAAAGGCTTCGAAATCTGACGGAGGAACGAGACTCTCGCCCCTCACCGGCCGCTCACCGACGCTCGGAAAACCACGGTGAGGGGGGACACACTCTCATAAGAACAAAAGGCCCCGGCTGAGCCGGGGCCTTTTGCTTTACTGCTTCCGTGGCGGAGGCTTAGAAGCCAACCGCGACGCCCGCCATCAGCAGCTGGGCGTTGTCGAAGTCTGCGGAACCCATGGTCCAGCTCGGGTTGCCAAAGACATAGACGTCTTCGTCAACAACCTGCTGGGCATAGGTCAGGTTCAGGCTGACACCATTGGCGATCTCCTTCTTCATGCGCAGCGCCCACAGTTGATTGTAGGGCACGCCCGAAGGCTGGAGTTCGTACCACATGGTGTTGGCCCAGTTGTCGCTCATGTTGTCGAGGTTGTAGTAGCAGACCTTCCAGTCGGCATTCAACAACTGGAAGCCGAGGCTGCCACCGATCGCCCGCACGTTCGGGATGACCAGCGGATTGTCGAGCCAGCGGCCCCACTGGACCCAGCCCAGACCCGTATCGAAGCGGTTGTACGCCTCGAAGTACGGATTCACGCTGGAGTACCAAGGATTGTACTCGGCATCAGCCTGGGAGTAGTAGCCCTGGAGGGCCCAGTTGTTGCCCTTCCAGACGTCCACCATACCCATGATACCGATGGGCTCGCTGTGCGGCTGCAACGGGCTGTCGTATTCGATGCCCTGGATGGACTGGGTGAGCCGACCGAACGAAACCTGCAGCTCCCGGCCGCCCCAGAAGCGGGCCCAAGCATCGAGGCCCCAGCCGCGCTCGCTGCCGACACCATCGACCAGCCAGTTACCGGCGACACTCCAGCTCGGCTGAGCATAGCCCAAGCGCGCGCTGATGTAGCCATCGCCCTCATTCTGAAGCCAGCAGCTGTCTCCGAAGTCGTAGTCGGAGCCACCCACGAAGCCCTCGAAGTCGAGGTTGGTCTTGAGGATGTTGCTCCAAGCCAGGCGAAGACCCTGCTGGGACTGACGCGCGTTGTTAACCAGCGCGCCCAGCCCGTAGGACTGGAACTGACGCCCCAGGACCACCCGGGAGTTAGACAAGGCACTGAAGTTGAAGTCGAGCAAAGCCTCGTCCAACCAGAGCTCCTCGCCCCAGTGAGTATCAACATCAATCACTTCCGAGTAGTAGTACGGGGTGTACTGGTCCGGCGCCACGGCGTCCACGGAACTGAAGACGCCCAGCGCTACGGGAGCCGGATCGCTGTCCCGCACTTTGAGGACGACGCGGGCGCTGAGATCATCAGTGATCTTGCCCATGGCGCCGACCTTGGCGGTCATGTTGTCGAAGTCGTTCCGGTGGTCGGTGAGCTCCGGCATATAGGGATCGCCGCTGTAGAGGTCGAAGTCGCCGCCGTCCATGTCATACAGGCTGCTGGCAAAGCCCATCCGGTAGTTGACCCAACCAGTGACCTTGGGACCGGACTGCTGCTCCAGCGCGGTGACACGATCGCCCAGGAACAATACGTCTTCCTGGAGATAGTTGACGTCGCTCTTGAGGTCCTTGAGCTCGTTCTTGAACTCGTCAAGCAGCTTCTGGCAGATGGCCTGGACCTCTTCGGGCTTCACCGTGCCCGCGGGACCTGCGGGGCCAGCCGGACCAGCCGGGCCCTGAGGGCCGGCGGGACCAGCAGCACCACCGGCGGCACCCGCCGGGCCGGCCGGACCAGCCGGGCCAGCAGGACCGGCAGGACCAGCGGGACCCTGGGGTCCGCGCATGTTCGGATCGCGAGCCAGAGCGTCCAGCATGCGGCTGATCGCCATGGCGAACTCGTACCGCGTCATGGCCCGATTACCCCGGAAAGTGCCATCGGGGTAGCCGATGATGATGCCGCGATCCACGAGCTTCTGCACTGCGTCATAGGCCCAGTGATCGAAAGGCACCGTCTCGGCCGGGTTGGAAGCGGCCAGGGCGGGCAGCGTAATAGCTGCCAGCGCTAGTGTAAGACATACGGCTAGTAACGTTTTAGACATAGGGTGTATTACCCTCCTTACGTTGGTTGGCCGTCGAGGAGACCTCTGCCTGCGACTCATGCTCGGCAATCGGCCTCTCCAGAGCAGCGTGCCATACGGTAAGGGTCGAGGTGAGTGTCCATAGTTTCCTCCCCCAACCATGGTTGCGTGTAGCTGCTTGCTCTGCCCTCAATCGTCGACCCCCGCACAACCGGGCCTGGAGGTCCCTCCCTTCTGCGGCCGGGAATTGGTTGACGGAACGATTGAGCGCTCGACACGTGGGGGCCTGATGCCCCCTGGCAGCGCTTAGTGTACCACTTTCAAACGCTGCAAGTCAATACTTGGACATTCCAGGCGTCGAAAAGTTCGTTTGGCGGCCAACCTGATTCTCGGCCGGCCACGCACGGACCTGATGACCCGCCTCCGGCCCGGTTAACCAGCTTCCAGGCCTCCCCGGGGTTTGTCCCGCCAGCCGAGCAGGAGGCCTGCCGCCATCCACTTTTCCCGCTGTGGGAACCTGCAGAAAACTACTATTGTTAGTAGTAGCAAGGCCCGCCACTGGCCAATCCATGTTCTGAGGTGAGAAAGATGAGAGCCGTGTATGGCTGTTTGGGACTGGCACTAGCTTTGCTGATCGTTGCAGGATGCGGCGGGGACTCATGTCCAGCGGACCCGGAGCCCGAAGTGATTTGCGGCGGAGGCTCTCCGATCGCGGTCATGCCCCACAGCACTCAGATCACTGCTCCGGCCGACTTCTCCGCCCTGCAGGCTGATCTGGCCCGCCTGGGCAAACCCCTGCCCGACTTCCTGGCTCCCGACGCCCCCTCCCCAGCGCCCTCGACGGCCCCGGGGGAGGTCCGTCCGGCCAGTTACATGACCCCTTTGTATCTCGACTACTGGCTGTTTCACCAACTGGTCCGGCCGCGTCGCACCCAGTGGTACGAGATCAACCTGACCAGCCGGGACAATCTGACGGACGTGCTCGTGCGCCCCTGCTATGGAGACCCGGACCTCTATGTCTTCTCCCCCCTGCGCGGGGCCACGGGTGACGGCGAGGCCTCGCTGCTGCTGGTGGGATACAGCGTTCACGAGGGCTGCGTGGACGAACAGGTGGGATCCTTCATAACCCACGACTTCGGGGGCCCAGGGCGGTACATCATTGCCGTCTACGGCTACACCGAGTCGGCCTATATGCTGGTGGTCTGGTAGCGACGAGCGGAGCAGGAGAGGCCAGAGAAGGAGAAGCGCGCAGGGCCAGATGCGTCGCACTCATCTGGCCCTGTCCGGGGGTGGCAGTCAAGGTTAGCTGTCGCTGGGGGGTTCGGCAGCAGACTCCGCAGCATCCTCAGGGGCGCCTTCTCCCTCCGCCTCCGCCGCCTCCTCCTCGGGCGCCTCCACCCAGATGCGGCCTCGGCCCATGCAAAAGGAACAGCGCGCCGGCGTGGGCGCGCCTTTGCGTCCCTGTCCTGCCGCTGTCCGGCATACCTCACAGCTTCGTCCACGATCGGCCTTACAGATCTTTGCGCCGTGGCAGTGTTCGCACTCAACCAGTTTTTGCATTGATACAGGCTCCTTTGTTGTGAAGCGCCAGCCCCAGGCCCTGACCTTCGGGGTGGTCTCCTCTCCTAGATATCGCCCACCTCAGGCAGACCGGCCGGTTCGCACAGCAGACCTCGCCAGGCCTCCAGCCCCGCGGCGACTGAGAACTGCACCGATTCCTGCCCCGCCGGTTCGTACCCGGCTTCCAGCAGCGAGATGGGCGCCGTGAGTGCCGTCTCTGGCAAGAGTATAGACTTCAGCGCCTGCCGCAAGGGTTCGGCATAGGCGGTGAGGACGCCAGCAATCTCTCCCGTTGCGGACACGGGACGAGCCGAGCCCAGCAGGGTCCGCAGACAGGCGTGCGCCGCCGCGCTCTCTCCCGCGGGGTAATCCAGATAGCAGTAGGCGCCCTGCCACCGGAAGGCCCCTGCGCTGAGGGGCAGCGAGGCCGTGGCGACCAGGTACAGCCGCTCCCGCGGCTCCGTATTGTGCGTACCGGAGACACGTACCACCGCCCCCTGAGGATCGGCGCCCGGAAGCATCTCCGCCAGTGCCTCGCTCGGTTCCACACTCACGATCTGACCGTTCTGCAGGCCAGCAGAAGGCTGCTGGAGCAGATAGAGCACATACTCAGCGGGCGTTCGCCGATTCAGAATGCGCAGGTAGTCCTCACCGTCGGTTTCGCGAAAGGTGTTGCCTTCCTGCTCCCCCAGGCTGACCAGAATGGGGGTGAGCTGGCGGAAGAAGGGCGTCGCCGGCTGTTGCCAGGCAAACTGGTAGTCCTCACCGCGGGCGTTCAGGGAAATCTGCAGGCTGACCTTCGGAAGCCGGCGAGCCCCTCCCTGGGCCTGCCAGCCAGCCGGTAGCGCTAGAGAGAGCATCTGCTGATCCCCCACCCAGGTCTCCGTCGGGAGGGAGAAGTCCGGCACTGTCTGGTGCCAGCCGGAGCTGGTGACCTGTCCCAACCATCGGGAAAGTTGCACCGCCTGTTCACGCCAGCCAGCCACGGGCGCGTAGAATCCCAGCAGGAGCGCCCGCTCCCCGGACCGCCAGACCAGGATGATAGCCCGGCGCGGGGGAGGCCCCTCCAGATTCGCAGTGAGCAGGGTCCCTCCCGCTGTCTGGCGAGACTCCACCAGAGCCAGCTTCATGGAGGCCTGCTGGCTCCAAACTGCCAGCAGATCGCTCGCCTTCATACCGGCCGGGACCCGGCCCGGCCAGAGGAAGTACCCCGAGGCCCCACCGGGATCCACCACCCACAGCGTGCCCTGAGAAACGGAGGCCCGCCAGCCTTCGTTGTCCGGCACCACGAACCCCGCCACGGAGAGCGTCCTGGGTGGCGGGGGAAGGAAGGTGGTCGGCGGCGGTTCCGGCACCTCTGGAGGCGCGGGCGTCGGAGGTGTCGTGGGAACCGGCACCGGCTCAGCCGCCGCAGGTGGAACTGCGGGGGTGGGGGTGGCCGGAGGCTCGGGCGCGGCGGGCAAGGTGGTGGGCGGCGCAGCGCTCTGAAGCCCTCCTCCGGGCGAGGCCAAGCCCGGAGGCGAGGAGGAGGTCACCGGCGTAGCCCCCGAGGGCGACAACCCGGTTACCGGAGACAGCGGGGCGGCGGACCCCGCCGGGCTGGCCGGATCTGGCGCGGCCGGGGAGGTTGCACCCACGGGAACAGCAGGCGTTACGGCCGGAGCAGCAACTGGTGGGCGGATGACCGGAAGCGGCGTTTCGGGTTGCGGCGCGAGCGCCTGAGGCAAGCGCGCACTGGCCACCAGGGCGTCAAAGTACTCCTGCCGTGCGGCCGCGCGCCGCTCTGGAACGCAACGCAGCGCCAGCGCCAGGCCCTGTGGACCAGCCGCGTAAACCGCACAGGCGGTGATGGGCGGCCCCTGCGCACTCACGGGCCAGGCGCCGGTGATCAACAGGCCGGGACGACCATCGGCACTCGTGACCGGGGTCGGGACTGAGCTCTCATCAGAGGCGGCGAGCAAGGTGGCCTGGTACTGGGCCAGGGCCTCGGCGGCGGTCAGGTCACGAGCCGCCTTCCACAGCCGCACCAGGACCCGCTCACCGCGAGGCGAGTCGAGCACGGCTTCGCTCCCGGAACGATCCGCGCTCAGTCGCCAATCAGGCGGCATCTGAAGCTGGAGGGCGCCCTCGGGTAGCCACACCGTCTGCCAATCCTGCGGCCCCGCCGCAGAAATCCCCGGACAGACCGCCAACACTACCAGCAGGGACCAGCGCAGGTGGCACATAGTCTTTTCATATTCCCGCTGTCACTCAAGCTTTCCTGCTGCCGCCAGGGGCAGAACTTCCTGGTCGCCCGTACGTCGAGGAAGGAAACCCAACCGGAGGCATGACCGTGAAACCACCACAACCCCTGCTGAAAGTGCTCTCTGGGCTCGCCTGCATTAGTCTGCTGACCCTCGTGCCCGTCTGCGCCCAGGAGCCGGCGCCGGGCGGCGCGTCTGACCCAGGGCAAATGCCCAAGAACATCAGGGAGGCCTACGAGAGGGCGGAGAAGTTCGGCGAGGAGGCTCTGCCCCCAGGGCCTCCGGGTTCAGCAGCCGAGAGAAAGGGGACGCGGCGGTTGGACGCGGTTCACATGCCCGGCCTCGCCGCCGGAGGCCTGCTACTGGCTAACCTGGCCCTCGGTGGCGCGATCTTCCTGGGCGCCCGGCGCAAGCGGCTGGCCCTGCCGCGGCGCAAAGTCATGCGGAAATGGCACTATGTGGTGGGCCTGACGGCGTTAGCTTTGGCCCTGGTTCACGCCACCGGGCGCTTCATCCAGGCTGGGGCTCTGAGCCTGGATAGTCCGCCCGCCTTCCTGCTGACCTGCGCCGCAGTGCTGCTCGTCGGATCGGGTCTACTCCGCGTCCGGCCACCGCGTGCACTGGCTCGCCATCCTCGCATATGGGCCTGGGCGCACCGAGTACTGGTTCTGCTGACGGTTGTTCTCCTGGTTCTGCACCTCGGGTAGCAGGCGACGTGGCCCGGGGCCGACAAGGTGGTCTCAGGGCGGGCGGGCCTGTAACCAGCTTTCCGCCTGAGCAGACTCTTCTCCCCTGGCTGAAGAGTCAGTTTGCCCAGGTTATCCCCCAACGTTTCCACCGGACGCCTCCACTTTTTCCACCACACCGAGGAGGAGACCCAGCACCAGGCGGTGAAATGTGTCGCACAACCGGGGCGGGTTTATCACCGCCCTGCGCATATCGGGGCATCTTCGAGGTTTCCTTCGCAGCTATCTTCACCGCTCTCGCGGGCGCGCCTGGGTCTGCCCAGGGTCAGTGCCACGTTTTTGCGCCACTGGTCTTTCCCCGATCCGACATATCTCAGGGAGGATTCTCTATGGCACCAGTTCGTATCGGCGTGGTGGGAGTCGGCACCTTCGGCATTAATCATCTGCGCTGCTTCCAGCAGATGGGCTACATGGGTCAGGCGGAATTGGTCGCCGCTTGCGACGTAAACAAGGAGCTAGTTCAGCAGCGCGCGCAGGAGTTCGGTATCCAAGCCTACACCGATCACCGGGAGATGCTGGCGAAGGAACAGCTCGACGGGATCACGGTCGTCACCCCGGACCCTTTCCACCATGACATCGTCATGGCCGCAGCGGAGGCGGGCGTGCACGTGCTGTGCGAGAAGCCGCTGGACGTTACCACCGAGGGCTGCCGGGAGATGATCCAGGCCTGTGACCAGGCGGGTGTGCTCCTGATGGTGGACTTCCACAAGCGCTATGATGAGTACCACCTGGCCATGCGTGAGAAGATTCAGGCCGGAGACCTGGGGCAGATCCAGTATGGCTACGCTCACATGGAGGACCGCATCGAGGTGCCGCGTGATTGGTTCCCCGGCTGGGCCACCAAGAGCTCCCCGGCCTGGTTCCTGGGCGTGCACTTCTATGACCTGGCCTGCTTCCTGCTGGGAGCCAAAGGCGTAAGGGTCTGGGCTACCGGTCAGAAGAGCCGCCTGCGCGAGTTCGGCGTGGACACCTGGGACTCCATCTCGGCCAAGGTCACCTTTGACAACGGCGCGACCGTGGCCTTCGACACCTCCTGGATTATCCCCGAAGGGTTTGAGGCCACGGTGAATCAGGGTATCCGCTTAGTAGGGACTCTGGGCTTCCTGGAATGCGACAGCCAGGATCGGGGCACGCGGACCGCCTGCACCAACGATCAGCCGGTGCAGCAGACCCATAATAAGAGCTTCCTGCGCATGAAGAAGGATAAACAGGGCCGCGAGATCTGGGAGGGGTACGGCATTGACAGCATCGCCGACTTCGCGCTCAACGTCAACGAACTGCTGGCTGGCAAGTCACTCGGCGATCTCGGGCCATATCCCTCGGGCGAAGATGGCCTGGAGGCCACCCGGATTGCCGCCGGGGTGCACCAGAGCCTGGAGACGGGAGAGATCATAGAGCTGGCAAAGCTGTAGGGAGGATGCGTCATGCTAAAGGTGGGCGTCGTTGGTCTGCGGCGGGGCAGTGTGTTTGTGGAAATCTTCAGCCGCATGCCCGAGTGCCAGGTGACGGCTGTCTGCGACCTCCGAGCCGATCTGGCCCAGGCCATGGCGGCGGCCCATCCCGGCGCCGCGGCCTATACCGACTATGACGTAATGGTGGACAAGGACCTGGACGTGGTGGTGATCGCCACTCCCGTCCAGAGCCATGTCGAGCAATCTGTCGCAGCGCTCTCCCGCAACCGCCATGTCCTGTGCGAGGTACCTGCGGCCGGCAACCTGCAGGACTGCCGCACCCTCCTGCGGGCGGCACGAGCCAGCAAGGGCAAGTACATGATGGCCGAGAACGGTGTGTTCTGGGCCTTCGTGG
The DNA here is from genome assembly GCA_012523355.1 of candidate division WS1 bacterium. Taxonomy (GTDB): domain Bacteria; phylum Armatimonadota; class Zipacnadia; order Zipacnadales; family Zipacnadaceae; genus Zipacnadum. Next base: position 1,503 of record JAAYIR010000138.1, on the reverse strand, counting down.
AGGCCTGGCGCGAGATGGTTCGCGAAGGGCGGTTGGGCAAGCTCCTCCACGCCGAGTGCGAATACATACATGACATGCGCGAACTTATCCGTGGGCCCGACGGCCAGCCGACCTGGCGGGCCGTGCTGCCGCCGATCCATTACTGCACGCACAGCCTGGGACCGGTTCTGAGTCTGACCGAGGATCGGTGCGTCAAGGCCGTCGGCTTCTCCACCGGGGCGAATATTCTTCCCGGCGGACCGATAGATATGGAAGTGGCCATGTTCCAGACCGCCCAGGGGGCGTCCGTCAAGCTGCTGCGCGGGCTCATCGCCGAGCGCCGCCCACCCTTACACTATTACTCGATCTACGGCACGCGCGGGGTCCTGGAGACCTCGCGCAGTCCGGAGGACCCGGTGGGCACCACCCTGGCCATGTTCCGCGACGTGCCCAATCTGCCGCGGATGATGAAGATGCCGCTCGGCCTGACCCACGCCAACGTGGCCTGGCCCGTGGCGGCCCTGGGATATGGCACTGCGGAGATCGTCATGGTCCGGGCTTTCCTGCGCAGTCTGCTAGACGACACTCGGCCGCCAGTGGACATCGCGACCGCTCTGAACATGACGGTGCCGGGCCTGGTGGCCCACGTCTCGGCCGAGCGCGGCAGTGCGCCCCTGCCGGTGCCCGACCTGGCGGCGGAGGCTGAGGCGGAAGAACAGGCCAAGGAAGAGGCCGCCAAGAAGAAATGACAACGCCATTATCGGGCAGGAGGCGGGGGGCCGCCCCCCGCCGCATGCACTGGAGCAGTCTGCAGGAGGCCTTCCGCAGTTTCCGCTGAGGGGCTTCCTGCTCGAGACACCAATGAACACCCACGGGCGGAGGTTGCCCTGCGGCTCCGGTTGTCTGCCGGCGCCCTCGGGGGCAAGGTCCGCCCTTTGGTTCAGAGCTGAAGGGAGGTGAAAGACTTGCGGTTCATAAACACGCGATCAGCCGTCGCGGCGCTGGCCGCAGCGCTGGTTTTCATGCTAGGCACGCCGACCTGCGCCAGTCTGGGGCAGGACAAGGTCCCCCTGATGCACGACGGCTATCTCATATTGCGCCTGCGCGTGGGCTGTGGCGGGTTGACCGCCCAGCAACGCAAGACCGAGATCCAACTGCGCATGCACAACCTGATGGCGCGGCAGTTCGCGCAACAGGATCAGGATCTCGTAGGGCAGGTAGTGGCGAAGAAGTGGGGCAAGGACATGATCATCGGGACTCCCGACCACCTGCTTCTGACCGTCACCCGTACGGACGCCAGAGCCAATAACTGTGACGTGACCTGGTTGGCGAATTACTGGCGTAACCGGATGGTGCAGGCGCTAATCATTGCCACCCGTACCGGGTAAGACGGGGCTTTCGCCCGTCACCAGCCGTCAGCTTCACTGTAAGCAGAACAGTCTCCACAGCACTTATCCGCAGTACCTCATCCAGCAACGCTAGCACAGCAGAGACAACTGGCTCAAAACACCACCACCGGCGCGG
>JAAYIR010000137.1 GCA_012523355.1 candidate division WS1 bacterium | reverse complement strand
CCAGGCAGCGGAGGGGGATCTGGTAGCAGGACGGGTTCTCGGAGGTCTCCTCGCGCCAGCGGCTCAGCTCGCCCTCGTGTCCCCGTTCGCGGACCACCCGCTTCTGGCCGTCGAGGTAGTAGAAGGTCAGTCCCGGACCGTTGGCATGATGGATGTCCACCGGGTAAGTACCGTTCGCGATGGCATCGTCAAAGCGGCGGCCATAGAGTATGTCCTCCCCGGTCAGGCGATAGCTGGCGGCGAGGCGGGCGGTCTCCCGGATGCCGACAGCGGCGGCGAGATCCGCCAGGACCACGGCGGCGGAGGGGGGACCGTAAGTCCGGATGATATCCAGCAGGGCCCGGACCTTGCGCCGGCCCTCGATCTCGGCGCGGGTCAGGTCAGTGGCGCGCGAGCCGTCCACGCCGAAGAGATGATTGTCGGCGCGCATCTGGAGGTCGGGAGCGCCGGGACAGCTGTTCCCCCAGCCCCAGTCCGGCTCCAGGCCGAACTCGGCGCCGTGCTCGCGCACCGCAGCCTGCCAGTCCCAATCGCCCAGGGTGTTGAGACCCAGGATTTTGGCGCAGGTGGTGGGGGGCTGGAGGAGTGTCCCACCCCCCGCCCCCTCCCCTGGATCAGGAGAGGGGGAGATAGGTGTCCCGCCCCCGGCCAGCTCTTTCAGTGCAGGGCTGGGGGGCACGTCATCCTGCCCAGGCAGACCCAGATCGCGGGCCAGATCGCCCTCGCCACTGGCATCAATGAACTGGCGCGCGCGAATCGCCTGCCGCCCGTCCTTGTTCTCCACGATTATCCCCGCCAGACGGCCCTCCTCGACGACCGGTGCGACATACAGAGTATGGAGCAGGGGCGTAATGTCGTGCTCCAGCACCAGCTCGTCCAGCTCGATCTTCAGCTCCTCGCTGTTGAGGAAATGTGCGCCGCGCGCGTAGGGAAGATCGGTCACGGCCTCGCGCTTGCGCAGTCGCTCCAGGACCTCGGCGGTGAGGCCGGAGATGATGCGACGATCGCCGGTCAGATCGTCGAGCGTGTGCCACACGTTGACCAGGCCGGCGGTGGCGGTGCCGCCGAAGCAGTTCTGCTTCTCCACCAGGGCCACGCGGGCGCCGAGACGTGCAGCGCGGACCGCAGCGAATACGCCGGTGCAACTGCCGCCGATGACGCACACATCGCAGTCCAGCACGACCGGGACCTGGCGAGCGGGCTCGGGAAGGGTGGCGAGAGTGGAGGAGGGTTGTCGCATAAGAAATGTATTCGTGGTCCGCGGCCCCACCCCCTGCGCCCACCCCTAGATTAGGGGAGGGGTCGGAGGCCTCACCCCCTGGGCGGCCGCGAGGCGGCCGCCGGTCCCCCCCCCCTGGCAGGGGAGGGGGATAGGATGAAGAGAGTGGGCCGGCCTCCTGACGCGCAGAGCGCGTCAGGAGGCCGGCCCCTCCAAGGGGAAATGGCCGAGAGGCGCCGAGACGCAAGTGCGCTTGTCAGTGAGGAGAAGACGAGATGAACAGTCTGGACATAATCATGCCGGTGTATGAGATGGGAATCATCGCCCTGGCGCTGGGAACGGCGCTGCACCTGGGGCGCCGGGGCGCCGGGGCCTACGGGATCGCGCTGGCGCCGGTGGCGCTCGCCCAGATGGTGAGGCTGGGAGCGCGGCTGGCGCTACCCCTGACCAGTGAATTGGCCTGGGTGTGGCTGGCGCAGACGGCGGCAAATGCGACGTTGATCTATGTGCTGTGGCAGGCGGGGAACCTGGCATTGGCCCTGCGCTGCGCGCCGGAGGCGCCGGAGGAGAAACCCGTGGAGCTGGCAAGGATTAGAGCGGTGGCGAGTTGGCCGGGGAGGAGAAGCGCACAGTGAAGGACCTTGTAGGAGCGATACCATCGTGGTACACTTGTAGTTGACAGGCCGAACGTCTAGCCTCAGAGATTGAGGTCTGGGACAAAGGGGTCAGACGTTGTGCAGAACATGGAGCGTGGTTTCCATGCAGACAATAAGAAGCGGGCCAGATGTGGGTAAGGCACTTGAGGTGCTGCTCTACGTCGCCCAGTCGGTACCTGACATGTACCACGCATTGAAGGTCATCTACTTCGCCGACAAGCAGCACTTGGCTGAGTACGGACGACTCATATATGGGGATAGTTACGTCGCGATGCGGCTGGGTCCGGTGCCAAGCGTGGCCTACGATATCGTCAAGCAAGTCCGTGGCGATGGGTGGTGCGTCACCAAGACGGCAGCGGATTGCCTGGAAATCAGTGGCAACTCCATCGTGCCTCGGCGTAAGGCCCGCATGCAACTCCTTAGCGAGTCCGAGAGAGAATGCCTGGACGCCGCGATCGAGACATATGGTAATCTCCCGGTGAGCGGACTGATTAACAGGAGCCATGATGCTGCCTGGGAGTCAGCCGATCAGAACGACCTCATCTCGATAGAGGAGATCGCCCGGTCGATCCCGAATTCTGAGGCGCTACTCGACTACCTAAAGAACGGATAGCGCGTCATGGCCAGGTTGGGCGACTTCTTCCCGGAGGACGACAAGTTCGACCACCTCACAGCGCAACTGACTCCGGGAAGGGTAGTCCGCTTGTTCTGCAATTTCACTAACCCCCCTAAAGACAAGTTCGTGGCCCTGCTCTGCCCAGGCATGGACTTTCTGGTCTTTGTGATCAACTCAAGAATTCATCCCTTTATCTCCGCGCGGCCAAAGCTCCTGGCTTGTCAAGTACGGCTCAAGGCGGCTGATTACTCCTTTCTCAAACATGACTCGTACCTGGACTGCTCACAGGTGATCGCCCTCGCGGATGTCCAAGTGCGGGAGCAACTGAGTAATGATATGAGTAGAATAGGAGACAGACTAACCACGGTCACCCGTGAGCAGATCATATGCGCCGTCCAGAATGCCCCCACCATTAGCCCGAAACACAAGCACATGATCGAGACGGCTCTCAGCTCCATCGACTGACCCAAGCCGACTTGGCAACAGCCCAGAATAGGCGCACCACCTCATACTCGCGCCACTGGACGGTTCTGATATCGACTCCCTCTTCTGAGAATCAGCGAGGTGGCAGAGACCTCCCCCTCGGCCCCCCGGGAGTGAGGCTCTGCCACCTCGCCTTCTGCACTACAGTTTCCCCACCACCCCCTAGCGGTTCCGGTACATGACCGTGACGGTATCGGACCCCGCGAACTCCTCGTCTTCAACCGTGAAGCCGCTCAGTGTCAGTACTGCGGAAGGCGGCGCCACAATGGCCTTGACTTCTTCTTCGGGGAAGAAGGCCACCAGACATCCTCGATCGTCGGCTTTGGTCCACCAGACCGGTACTCCACTCAGGTCCAGAGATTGCGTATCCACAATGGAGTACGGGATGTCGGTATGAACGGTGACGCTGCCACCCTGCTCCCAGTTCAGGATCAGGGTCTGCGGCGACACCGCCACCCCCAGCGGATCCTCACTGCGGTTGCCCGGGAAGGCCGCGACTGCGGCCACCAGAAGCACCGCCGTAAGACAGACTGCCAGCAGAGATTTTCTCACTAGCACACCTCCTTTCATCGCTGTACATGAGGGCTGGCCTGGGCCAGCCGTCTAACTACCCGGCATGGGGCCTGGGGCCGCAGAGCCGCTCTGTGCGCTACTCGTGGGCCGCTCCAGCACTATGGTCAGGAAGGTCTGTTGCCGGTACTGGTGCTGGAACTGACGGCGGGCCTGTCGGAGCCCGGAGCCTGCCGGGGGCGTGATCACAACCTCATAGAGGCCGGTTGCCGGGTGCTCAAACCGGAAGTAGCCTCCGGCCCCCGTAAGCGTCTCCCCCGTCAGGGCCCCGCTGCGCAACAACTGCACTCGTGCGCCCACCACGGGCTCAGTCGTCTGGGTGGCCGCCAGGGTGGAGGCCGGCGCGGCGGCCAGCACAACTCCCCCGATGTCCATGTCCCCCGGCGGCAAGCCGCCTCCAGTGTAGGCCAGCAGCGTTTCACCGCCACAGCCTGCCAGGCACAGAGCCAGCAGCAGCGCCGCTCCCCCGGCCAGGCCTCTGATCCATAAGCTCAGGTGCATGGTAACCTCACTCCTCTTCCCCGGTCTCGCCCTCGCGCACTTGGGGTAGCAGCGCCAGCAAGGCCTCGCGCAGATCCTCGAAGCCGGCCTGCATGGCCTGGCTTGCCAGCTCTCCCCAGCGGACCCGCACGTCAGGTTGCTCCCTGGCCAGCGCCACTTCCAGCAGCGCGATTTCCGCCTCCAGCTCCAGACGGCGCCGGCCTAGCTCCCCGGCCAGCTTGCGGCTGCGCTCCAGATGATGCTCTGCATCCCCGAGTTGCGCCTGCGCCAGACACGCCCGGCCCAGCGCCAGCTCGGCTTCCAGCACCAGTTGGTCCGCTTGCTCCTTCTGGGCTTCCTCGAGGGCCGTCCGGGCCAGCCGCTTGGCCTCGGCCAGCTCTCCCCGTTGCCGGTGGCACTCGCTCTGGAACACCTTCACCAGGATGCTCGTCCGCTGGTCCTCCGTAAGTAGCGCCCACTCGGCGGCGCGGGCTAACTGTGCGGCCGCCTGATCCAGCTCACCCCGCCGCAGGTGGGCAATCCCCAAATTGAGGACTGCCTCGCGCATCTGATCCCGGTCGCCGATTACCGCCGCCGCCTCGCTGAGACGCGTGGCGAGCTCCAGGGCCTCCTGGTGACGGCCTTGTGCCAGGGCCAGATTAGTCTCATTGGACAGCAGGTACACGGTCGCCGCCAGCCTCCGCTCCACGGGTTCGTCCGCCTGCGTTACTACCTCGCGGGCCTCGGCCAGGTGCTCTCCTGCCGCCTTCAGCTCGCCCATCTGCTCTTCCATCGCGGCCAGCGACACCAGCCCCGCCCACTGCGGCCACCATAGCTCCGACACCGAGGCCTCGACCGCCAGCTCCGAGGCCTCCAACAGACGTCCCTGCGCTTGCAGGACCCGTATCAGCTCCTGTTGTGCGGAGTAACGCGCCGCCGGGCGCTTCAGCGCTTCTGCGTGCTCCAACGCCTCGCGCAAAGCTTGCTCTGCTTGTTCCAGGTCGCCCAGGGTATACCACGCGTGCCCCAGATACAGGTGGGACTCCATCAACGCCACCTCATCCCCCGCTTGCCGGGCCAGCTCCCGCCAGCGCAGCGCGCTCTCCAGCATCGCCGCCTTCTCCCCCGTGCGCCGGTGGCTCGCGGTTAGCTCCCGCAGCAGCCGGAGCTGCTCCTGCTGGAACTCCTGCACTTGCTCCAGTCGCTGCTTGCGTTCCTCCGCCAGCGCATGGTCTCGCTCAGCGAGCGTGACCTGCATCTGGGCCAGGGCCTGGGTGGCGCCGTGAGGGTCTGTGGCGAGGAACCACTCCAGCGGCTTGCCGGTGGCCTCGGCAATCTCCTGCAGGCGGTCGAGCTGCACCAGCACGGTGCCCTTGACATACTGGTAGATCAGGGCTCGTGACATCCCCACGTGCTCGGCAAAGGCCGGCAGCGAGTCATAGTCGGCCTCCATGATCGCCGACTGTATCCGCTTACCCAGCTCCTGTCTTCCCGCCTCTATCCTCAGGTCCATGTTTATCATATGAAATATACCATACGGGACTGGGGATGTCAAGTGGCATCTTCTTTCAACAGACAAAAGTATAGTTTAGCTATACGATAGTCTGGTGGCACTGCACTCCACTCTCGCGGTTGTGGTATACTCCTGCCACCAGACAGCAGGTTTAGAGAAGATCGTGTATGGAGGTGGAAGAGAAATGTTGAGAAGGATGAGAGGATTCGTGAGGGGGAGTGTGATCGTGGGCATGGCGGTGGTGATGCTGGCGGGGGCGTGACTCGCGGGATGTGGCGGCAGCGGAGGCGGGGACGGAGGCGGGGTCACGCTCTCGGGGACCGTCTATGAGCCGGCAGCGCAAGTGAGCGTCCTGGCGATGCAAGAGGGCGGGATAGGGCAGAGCGCGGTGGCAGGCGATTGTCCGGTGACGGCGCGAGAGGCGCGAACCCAAAGGCAACTGGGCGCCACACGAACCGATGGCCAGGGGCGGTATCAGTTGACCGGGCTACCGTCGGGAGCGGATGTGGAGGTCACCGCGGCCCTGGCCGGGGGAGTGCTGCTGCGGACGCGACTGCGTCTGCGGGAGCGGAGCTGTCAGGCCGACCTCGATGAGGACACCACGATGGCCGCGATGTGCCGGCGGCTGCTGGACGCCTCGGTGACCGAGCCGACACAAGATGATCAGGAGGTGGAGGAGGCAGCGGGGGCAGTGTGCTACCGGTATCAGCAGCAGCACCGGTACACCTACCGACGCCACTACGCAGGAGAACGGCCGGACCTCTCCAACGAGCCCGAGATGGAGGAGGCAGCCGAAGACCTGCTGGTAGAGGCTGCCAATCACGCCGTGGCTACCGCCCTGCAAACGCGAACCAGAGCCGAGTGCCAGAGCGCCGTGACGATGATCGTGGCTGCCCTGCGCGTGCGGGAGCGGATGCAGTTCTCCTGGGATGGGGAGACGCGTAACCGGGCGGCGCTGGCCCTGGAGAACCAGGTACGGCGTTCCCCGGCCCAGGCGGCTGCCGCGGTTGCAGGGGCGCTGCAACTGGCACTGTCGCAGGTGGAGATGGAGCAAGCCCGGGACCGGCTCCGCCAGTTGCTGAACGCCTTCGAAGGAGGCACCATGGAGGCGGTCGAGGTCTGTGCCTGCCTGTGTGTGCGCAACGTCGGGCAGGACCAGCCGAGACTGCGCACACAGGAGCACGTGCGCCAGTGCCTGGACGCCTTGCTGGGGGAGTAGTGTTGGCCGGAGGAGGGGAAGGGAGGGGGGGCCTCACCCCCTGGGCGGCCACGAGGTGGCCGCGGGTCCCCCTCCCCTGGCAGGGGAGGGGGAGTGGATTGTATCTAGCAAGGGACAGGCGAGACGCCTGTCCCACCGGGGAGGGCATGGGCCGTAGCCACCGCGCGGAGGCCCCTCCCCTGGCAGGGGAGGGGGAGTGGATTGTATCTAGCAAGGGACAGGCGAGACGCCTGTCCCACCGGGGAGGGCATGGGCCGTAGCCACCACGGGGAGGCCTCACCCCCTGGGCGGCTACGAGGTGGCCGCCGGTCCCCCTCCCCTGGCAGGGGAGGGGGAGTGGATTGGGGGTGTGGGCCGGCCTCCTGACGCGCGGGGCGCGTCAGTCGTGCGGCCCCTCCAGGGGGGAGTGGATTCGCGGAATTGGGACGGCCAGTGCGTGTGGGTGGCCGGTCTCCACAGGAAGCCGTCTTCACGCCCTACTTACTGAAAGCCACATCCCCCGGATCGCTTACCCAACAGGTGAACTCGTTGCCCCCGGTTCCCGGATGGTTCTTGACCAGGAGCACGTTCTCCCCAGCCTGCAAGCGTACGGAAGAGTTTAGCGGCTTGCTCCCGCAGAAGTCGGCGCCGTCCGTCTCGAGGGCAGCCGGATCGCGGTCGGTGCGCAGGCGACGACCGTTCAACCAGGCCTTCGCCCACCAGTCAGAGCCGATCGCGATCCGCGCCTGGCGGCTCTCGGGGCTCAAGATCACCGTGCGGGCATAGCACGGTCCGTAGGTCTGGCGATCGAAGGTCCAGTTGAAGTTGACGCCGAGGGCGGCACGCTGCCCGCGGCGGCGGTTGGCATGCCAGCGGACCGGTCGCCCGCCAGCGCCGGGGTAGGCGGTCTGGGGGTCGAACTCGCGCTCGGGCGGGAAGACCTTGCGGAGCGCGTCGCGGATCTCGCTGACCGGGTGCATTGCGGCAAAGGCCGTGGGGAAGGGGCCAATGGTCAGCCACTCTTCCATGGGAATCGGTCGCCAGATGGGCGTCACCTGCAGCGCGTAGAGGCCCACGCCGGATCCGGCGCTGAAAGTGAGAGGGTGTCGACCCTTCTTCAGGCGCAGGGCCGGCAGCCGAAGCGTGTCGGGGTACCCGCCGGCCAGGCGCTTGGCGATGGTCGCGCCCGCCAGGTCAAGCTCCACGGACGCCGTCTGCCCCGCGACGACGCCCAGGGCCAGCTCATACTGCCCGCTCACCGGAACCTCGACAGTCAGCGTCATCTCCCCTGTGGCGGGGACCAGGACGGCGCCCTGCCGCCAGCCGGGGCAGAAGCTCTCGGTGGGGCGCAGCTCCAGACCACCGGGGGCGGTGGCGCGGGGGGCCAGCTCCTCGCCGCGGGCGACCGGCTCAGGGGGGAAGCTCCAGTGACTGGAGCCGACCTCCAGGATAGGCGCATCGCCGGCCTCCACCCGTGGCCCCTGCCCCAGCCCCAGGACGGCGGCGGGCTTACGCAGGCGGGTACCGGGCGCCAGCTCGAGGCAGAGCACGGGTGGCGGGGTAGCCGCCCTGGGGGCGCGTGGCGGCAGGCCGCTGAGGTCCGCAAGCCCGCCCCGCGACTGCACCAGCACGGGAGCCGGCTCCGCCTCTCCAAGGAACCGCGTCGCCGTGACCTCCCCCTGGAGGCCCGCCAGGCGCGCGGTCTTTCCCGGCCAGTCGAACAGGGGCAGATACAAGCGCCGTCCGTGGGCCGTGACCGGGCCGATCACCTGGTCGGTCGCAGTAATCGGCAGGCGCTCGGAGCCATAGACGGCCTCGCCGTTGGTTTCCAGCCACTGGCCCATGGCCTCCAGCCGTCGCACGGATTCCGCGGGCACGGAACCATCCGCACGCGGTCCGATGTTGAGCAGCAGGTTGCCGCCGAAACGAGCGCAGTAGGTGAGGTGACGCAGGAGGGCCTCAACGGACTTGAAGTTACGGTCGCTTTTGTTGAAGCCCCAACTGCGGTTGAGGGTCATGCAGGCCTCCCACAGGCGCGAGCCCTGCGGCGGCGTGACATGCTGCTCTGGAGTAGAGAAGTCCTCGGGCCGGGCGGAGCGGTCGTTGATGAGAATCTGGGGCTGGAGCTTGCGCACCATGGCGTTGAGCTCGCGCGAGCGCCAGTAGCGGGAGACCAGCTCGGGATCGGCGATGCCGGGAACGGAACAGCCGTCATACCAGAGCACATCCACCTGGCCATAGTTGGTCATCAGCTCGCGGACCTGCTCATGCGTCTGCTCTACCACGGCCTGCCACCCGGCGGGGTCGCGCAGCGGTCCAAGATGCGCCGCCGGGAACTGCCAGCTCATGATGGAGTAGTAGAAGCCGACCTTGAGTCCGGCGGCGCGACAGGCCTGGGCATACTCGCGCACGAAGTCGCGTTTCGCGGCGGTCTTCACGGAGGTGAAATCGCTAGCCTGGCTGTCGAAGAGCGCGAAGCCATCGTGATGCCGGGTGGTGAGGACCATGTAGCGCTGCCCGGCGCGGCGGGCGAGGTCCACCCAGCTCGCGGGGTCGAAGCCCTCCGGGTGGAAGCGATCGGCTAGACGGTTGTAAACCTCGGCCGGAAGGGCCTCGCGGTTCATCACCCACTCGCCCCGGGCGGGGAGGGCGTAAAGCCCCCAGTGAATGAACATGCCGAAGCGCGCCTCCCGGAACCATTGCGTGCGCTCGGTGGTAGCTGCAGACGGCTTCTTCATACGGGTGTCCTCCTGCGGACGGCGGCTGTGCGTAGGCAATGCGGCAGAGTTCGCCGCGGGGGCGGATATTCCTGCCAAGCGGTGCGGAGGCCGCACGTGGGCCTGCGCCCCACCAGGGCGGAGGGCAGGGTCCTGCATGTACTACAAGTCGTGGATCGTCAAGGGCACCAAGACGCAGCCACTGCGGCCAGCCAGTCGGTGAAGGGCAGGCGTCATTTTCTGCAGCAGGTTGACGGGGTTGAGGCGTGCGGCAAGATCCTGGACCGGGCCAGCTTCCGGCGGTTTTCTGTCAGCCCTGCCTTCAGGCGGGGGGAGCACCGCGCAGGTCGACCTCCAGGCCGCAGGCGGCGAGGCTCGCCCTCTGGACCCGGAGTTCGTACTCGTAGGTGAAGGGATTTTCCTTTTCGCCTCTGACCATGGCGGCAAAATCCACCATCATGGCGTCGTAGCGGCCCTTGACCGGCGGGAGCTCAACCGTCTGCTTGGTGTCGAGATACTCACGATGTCTGGTATCTGGTTTGGTGGCCAGCGTCATGTGGGTGAAGCGCGCGAGATCACTAGTTTCCAGCGGCTTGAGCTCCACGGTACCTTCAGTCCCGGCCACAACCAGTTGGCGGCGGCCGACACCGTTGACTTCAAAGGAGGAGGTTCTGATGGTTGAGACTCCCCGGGGGTACTCGAAAACCGCCAGGTCGTGGTCATAGACCTCGACACCTTCAAGCAAGGTCATCTTCTTGTAGGCTGTTATCGTGTCGGGCATGCCCTGCATCAGCAGGACCAGGTCAGCCAGATGACAGCCGAAGGTGTGCATGGTGCCCCCGGAGTAGCGCTGAAGCCACTCCCTGACCCACTTCGGGTGCTCAGTGCTCATGACGGCGTCCACCTGAAGTATCTCGCCTAACTCTCCGTTCCTCACCATCTCCAGGCACTTGACGACTCCCGGGTTGTAGCGGTACATATACCCCAACTGCACCACAAGCCCCTGGGCACGGGCCGTGGCTATCAAGCGCTCGAAATCGGGTATGCTCTCTCCGGCGGGCTTGTCGAGATGTATGTGCTTGCCGGCCTCGACGCACATCTGCCCGTAGGGCACCAGATTCCAGTCGTCACATTCCACCAGCACAGCGTCCAGATCGTCCCGGGAGAGGAGCGCCTCGACGCTGAGCCGCTCCAGGCCCTGGTAAGGCTGGTGGGAGGAGAAGGTAACATAGGTTTCCTCGTCCGGTTCCGCAAGGCCAACAACTTCGAACAGGTCGGGGTAGCGCCGGACACATTCCAGTTTACTCTCACTGTGGAAGTGGCCCAGGCCGAGGTGACCGATTTTGATCTTTCGCATGTCATCCAACTCCTCACTCAAGTTTTGTCCAGTCAAAGGCCACGCCCACGGGGAAGTGATGGGGCTCATAGGCCAGGCGCTGATAGACAGCGGGGGCTTCTGCCGGGGGGTGAACTTCGGAAATCAGAGGCGCGAGGGCCAGCTTGCCGGTGGCCATGAGCTTGAGCAGCGCCTCGCAGTCGTCAACAAAGGTCCAGTTGCCGGGGTAGGACTCATAGTGCGGGCGGGCCAAATTGTGTGCCCCCACCAGAGTGACACCGGGATAGTGTACCTGATGGTAGAAATCCACGCTGGCGTCGGGGGTTCTGGTGCATCCCAGCAGGGCCACGCGGCCAAACCGGGCGGCACAGTCGAGCGCCTGACATAGCGCAGCCGCGACCCCCGAGACTTCGACGATCGAGTTCACACCGGCGCCCTGCGTGAGGTGCTTCACCGTGGGCACAAAGTCAGGCTCTGTCGGGTCCAGAGCGTAATCGGCCCCCTGCTGCCTAGCCAGACCGCGCCGGTCGGGATTCGGATCAACGGCCAGCACCGGGACCGCGCCGGCGGCCCGGTACAACTGAACGGCAAGCAGGCCCAGGATGCCCAGGCCCACCACCATCGCGGATTCCCCAATCTCAAATCTGGTTTTTCGTATACCGGCCAGGGGGAAGGCGGCGATGACGCAGAAGGCCGCCTCAATCAAAGGAATCGAGTCCTGTCTGATTTTAACGAGCTGTGACTGATTGACCAGATTGTGCTGCCGGTGCAGGCCGCAGTATATGACGACTCGATCTCCGGGTTCGACGCTGGTGACCCGGGGCCCGACTTTCTCGACGAGGCCGGCGCCGCTATAGCCCAAGGCGCGGGGGAAGCGGATCTCCTCGCACTGCGCTTTGAGGCCGCTGATATTCTTCTCGCCAATCAGGTTGGCTCTTTCAGTGCCGGTACTGATAGCGGTGAAGCGGGTCGCAACCAGGACTTCTTCGTCCTGCGGCTGGTCCGGGATCTCGGTCTCAACTAGTCTGGCCACGTTGGGCTCGGTAAAAAGAATCTGCTTGGTTTTCACGATTGAGTTCCCTGTCGGCGTACAGGCAAGATTGACCCTCGGGCGCCGGCGAGCCTGTTCGCCACAGGGAAGACCAAGCCCATAGCAACAGACAGGACGGCGCCAGGGAAGGGACCGGGGGTGGCAAGAGCGCGACATGGGTAATGCCGCGTCTCCGGCGCGTTCTGGAGACCTGTCAAAATCTCTACTCCTCAATGCGGAAGAAGTCGTCGTCCTCGCTGACACGGCCGGCGTCCATCCACTCCATGAAGAGACGCTGGGCCTCCTCGCGGGTCAAAGTCTTGCCCGCCAGGGCCTGGCGCAGCTCCTCCAGATTGCGGGGGGCCACCATCTTGCCGGCCAGGATGCGGTTGAGGTGCGCGATCACCTCATCAGTGAAGACGCTTATCAGCTCGCGAGGGCTGGGTTCGGGACTGAGGTCCACCACCGCCTGGAGGCGAGCGGAGATCTCACGGCGATAGGGCATGGCCGCCGCGTAGTCGCTCACCTTCTGGCGGAACTCGGAGGAGGTGAGGACCGCCAGGTACTCGCGCAGGCCATGATTGATGGCTTCCAGCAAGCCCTCTACGGGAGGCAGGTCAATCTCCTCGCCGAACTTGAGCCGACACTGGGGGCAGACCGGCTCGCGGGTGAGAGCGGCGGCGAGATCGGTGTAGGTGCAGCGGCGGGATTCATAGTCCTCAATCAACTCGCCCACGTGGGCGAGGTCGTAGGTGATGCGAACATCGAGGGGCTGGAGCTGGGAGAGCGCGCGGTACTCGGGAGTGGTTTTGGCGGCGCGGAACTGCTCGAAGGCGCTGTTGCGGTGCACGCGGCTGTGCCAGGCGAGATAGCGGCGCTGGTAGGTGGTAAGCAGCATCTGGAGCTGGCGATGAAAGGTGAGCTGGTCCTCGACCAGGGCCTCGCCGCGCGAGATGACCTCGTCCAGAGCGGCGCGGCGGGTCTCCAACTCGGGGAGGCCGTTGGCGACGAGCAGCGGGCTCTCGATATAGGCCTGGGCGCCGACGATTTCGTCTGCGCTCTCCTGGAGGAACTTCTCCAGACGGTCCAGGCGGCGGAGCATGGAGCTGAGAGCGCCGGCGCCAGTGCCCTCAGTAAGATGCGGGCCGAGCCAGTCGGTGAAGCGACTGAGACCCTCGGCGGGGGGAAGCTCCGTCTCCAGATGGCGGAAGAAATCTTCGGCGGCGACGAGGTCGGAGAGAGAATCGCTCCAAAGGTTCTCCGACTGGCCGAGGTCGGTGCGGAGGGCGTCGAGCTGGTGACGCATCTGCTGGAGGCGGACCGATTGCCGCTCGCGCTCCTCCAGGAGGGACTCCCAGACCTCGGCCTGCTCAGCGTAGCCGGGGCTGGGGATGCCCCGACCGAGGACGACGCGGGTGACGCGGCTGAGCACCTGCCAGGCCGTCCAGGGCAGCAGCGGGGGACGGGCGACAAACTGTACCTGCTGGGCAAAGGGCAGCGGCAAGGCGGGGCCAGCGAAGGGCTGGTGCTCCTGGTCAAAAGCCTCCAGGTAACCGGTGCGCACCAGCGTCGCCAGGACCAATTCGAAGAGCTCCGGCGGGAGGCCGAGGGGGGACTTGAGCAAATTGGTGGCGAGGTCGGCGCAGTGGAGCAGGCGGCCGCGCTCGTGTTCGGGGGTCTGGTCGCGCTGGCGGACGCGGGCCAGGACTTCGTCCACCACCTTGCCCTGCGCGGAGACTTCCCAGTGGTTCTCGCGCAGAGTGACCAGGCGCAGGGGCCCCAGGACACTTTCGGCGAGGCCGTCGAGGGTGTCATCCTGGCCGCGAGGAGCCTGGAGGGGGGAGATGAGGTCGCGGACCAGGAGGTCGAGTTGCGCGCGGGTGGTGACGGGATGGCGAGGCGCGACAGAGGGAAACTCCGGGAAGAGGCGTTCGAGAGCCGGCTCCACCACCCGGTTGACGGTGGCGGTCCAGTCGCCCTTGACCAGGGCCAGATCGGCGGGGGCGACCAGGATCTGGTCGCCCAGGTAGACCTGGCCTTCATAGAAGGCGGTCTGGGCGATGGTACGGACGGCATTGTCGAGGGCCAGGCGCTCCTCGAGGAGGCGGCCACGCCAGGCGGCTTGAATCTCGCCTTCCGGGGGCGGCTGGCGCAGGAGCTCGTGGCAGGCGGCGCAGTGCTTGAGAGTGTCTAACTCGGCGGGGGCCAGGGGGCGCGGAATCCAGGCCAAGAGCGCGGAGGTCCAGCGATTGTCCGGGAGATTCTGGGCGATCTGCTGCCAGGCGGTGAGCTGGGCGCCGGAGGAGCTGAGCTGACCCATCAGGAGGTAGCAGTCCTCGGGGTTGTCGGGGTCGAGAGCCTCCTGGCAATATACGGCGGCCTCGGCCGGGCCGAGGGTGGTAAAGTTCACGAGCTGAACCTGCACCCCGCGCAGGGAGTTTTCCCAGTTGACCTCGTAGGGCTGCGGACGGAGAAGCTCGCTGAGGGGGAAGGAGGGGGAGTCGGTGGCGGCGAGCACCCGGCGCCAGAGGCGGGGGTCATCATCGGCCAGGCCCTGTTTGACGCCGTGGAGGCGACGCCGAACCAGCTCGGTGAGGTTCGTTTGGACATCGAGGAGGTAGAAGGAGCTCTCCAGGTCGGGGCCGCGGCGGACATCCACATAGCTGCCCATGAGACGGAGGGTCTCCAGGATATCGGTGACGGCGGAGGGCTTGAGCGCCGGCGGCGGGGCGCCGGCCTCTGCCCCTAACCCCCTCTCCGGGGCAGAGAGGGGGAGCTGAGGCCCCCACCCGGCAGCGCCTGCGGCGCTGCCACACTCCCCCGCTGCGCGGGAGAGGGTGCCGGAGGGGGCAGGGCCGAGGAGCTCACTGAGCAGGCGGACGGGCGCGGTGATTCCTCCCAGGCGGAGGATGAGCAGGGTGTTGACCAGGGCCAGGGCGGCCTGGGGGTTCTCCGGAACCAACTGGGCCGCGTTCTTGCGATAGAAGTCCAGGGCCTCGTGGAAGAAGGGCGCGGCCTCGGGATGCATCAGCGCGACAGGCTCGAGATAGGTCACCACTTCGCCGGGGCCGAGCAGGCGCTCGGCGGGCCACTGGGCGAAGTCACGCAGGCCGCCGCGGCCCGCGGGGGCGAGGAAGAACTGGAGCACGGTGTCGGCCTGGCCCAGGTAACGGCGGCCGATGGTCTCCAGACACTGCTCCGCGAGGGGGTGGAGCGGATAGGAGCGCTGGAGCTGGTCCAGGGTAAAGCTGAGTTCCTCAAAGCTCTCCTGGTAGCGGGCGAAGGTCTCGGTGACCAGGGCCTGGCGGCCGCGGTCGCCGTCGGCGAAGCGGAGAGCCTGATGGGCGACCTTGCGCAGGGGCTCGGGGGACAACTCGACGCGCGTGAGATAGATGGAGCGCAGGTTGCTGAGGAGATAAGCCTCCACCTCGCCCTGCTCGCCGAGGCCCTCCTCCAGGGCGGCAAGAAGGCTCAGGGGCTCGAGGCGGGAGCGGCGGCCGAGGAATTCGAGGAAGGCATAGTCATCATGCGCGGCCTTGGGACCGGCGGCGGCCAGGAAGCCGGAGAGATCGTCCAGTAGCCAGACCACGCCGCGGCAGCCGGCCTGGGGGAGAATCTGCATGAGGCGGGAGAGGCGCTCGGTGCGGGATTGGCGGAAGTCCAGGGGATAGCCGATCTGGCGAGCCACGATCTGGGCCACGGTGATGGACTCTTCGGGGCGGCGGTCGCGGAGCTGCTCCCAACTGCTGAAGCCGCCGACGTGCTGACGCACGTGTTCGTTGAGCTCCTGGCGGTAGCGGGGCAGGGCGTGGCGCTCGATGAGGTCCAGGGCATAAGACTCGGCGGAGAGCGGGAGATGGACATTGTAGCGTTCACGGGACAGCTCCCGCTCGGTGCGGTCAAAGACAATGTTCTCCAGGCGCTCCTCCTGGCCCCGGTGTTCTTCCAGGGGGACGGGGACGATCAGGTACTGACCTTCAGGGCGGAGAGTCTGGTGCAGGGCCGTGAAGTGCGGGTGGGTCTCGAGGAAGACGTGCCACAGCGCCGGATACTCGCCGAGCAGGGCCAGGACGGCGAGCAGATGGGACTTGCCGGAACGCGCGGGGCCCTGGAGGAGGGCGGCCTGGCCGGTGGTCAGGGCGCCGAAGAGGGCGGGGAGCAGAGTGCGCAGGGCGGCCTCCGTCTCGTCGTCGCGGGCCACGTAGGCGCCCAGAAGTGAGGCAAGCTGCTGCTGAGTACCCAGGGAGAGCCCGGTGGTCTCCCGATCCAGGGCGGCACGGAGCAGGTCGAGATCAGTCAGGCTGAACTCGGTGAGGGTGGAGCGAATTTCCAGGACCTGGCCCAGTGTTGGCATAAGACAGATGATGACGAGCGGCGGACGACTCCAGATCTTTCGGACCGAGACTGTTGACAGGAAGCGCGGGCGTCTGGTATAGTGCGGCCCGAGGGACAACCCATGACGCGACGGGCAGACTTCTTCTTTACCTGGTGGTGGCGCCGCTAAACAACTAGCGGGTCCCTCACCCCTGCCCCCGAATTTCCAATAACCCTGAGTATTCCATGGCTGTGAGTGACCCGCGAGGGGCTCACAGCTTTTTGGTTAACGACGGTAGGAGTCAGTTCGACGCGAGAGAGGCAACTCCTCCTTGCCCAAGATTAAGGGTAGACGGCGGCGGTAGGGGAAGCAGAGGCGGAACCGAAAACAGGACGGGAGAGTCCTGTCCGCCCCGGGAGGAGTCGTGGGGGATCGGGAGGGGGCAGGGGTGAGGGAGTCGCAGGGCCAAGCAGGGGAAAAGGGCGGGGCGATGGAGAATAGTATGCCAGTGAGAAGCGCAATCCTTTGGGAGGTGTAGCAGCATGAACCAGACGATGGGCATACTGTTTATCCTGGCTGCCGCAGCGATACTGGTCATCGCCATCAGCAACTTTGTGCCGCAGTTTGGAGCCGCCACCACGGTGGCAGAGCGCCAGCAGGACTACAAGCTCATGACCACCACCACCGACCTGCGATTCGACATGGGGGTCCAGTTCCTGGTGCAGATCCTGGTGACGGGGGTGCTGGTTCTGCTCGGGTGGTTTCTGTACGCGGCGGAGACCCCGCAGACCGGCTACGCGATTGTGGTGGGGGTGCTGCTGCTGGCGATGATCATCATTCGGGTGACGCCGCTGGTGCCGTGGGCGGCGGTGAAGCTCTCACCCGGGACACTGTTCTATGCCGCCCAGGTGCGGCTCCCGGTGAGCGATGACGCGACGCGGTGGTATGTGACGCTGCCGGTGGATTCGAACTTCCGGATCGGGGTGATAGACGCGGAGGCGTCAGAGGGTAAGGGCGTGGCTCTGTTGGACTTTGGCGCCGACGCCACGCTGCGGGCGCAGTATGACTCGGCGTACCGGTCCACCATGATCCTGGGTTCGGTGACCGGAACAGCGACGATCGCCCGCCAGGATCAGAAGACGCACATATTCATGATTCCGAGAATCAAGGTCGCGGGGCTGGAGAAGCCCGGCTAACGAGCGGCCCCTCACTGCTGAGGGGCGGGAGGTAGAAAGGAACAGCGGATGTACGTACCTGACCTGGAGCAGTTCATCGAGCACGCCAAAGAGGGGAACCTGGTACCCGTGTATCGGGAGATTCTCGCGGACCTGGAGACCCCGGTGTCGGCCTTCCTGAAGCTACAGGCGGGCAGCAACGGCTATGCCTTCCTGCTGGAATCCGTGGCGGGGGGGGAGAACATCGCCCGGTACTCGTACCTGGCGACGGCGCCGTACCAGGTGTT
>JAAYIR010000136.1 GCA_012523355.1 candidate division WS1 bacterium | reverse complement strand
CCGGCAGCCCCCTTCACGGTGCGGGGAGGTACGCTGGCCGCAGTGTGGGTAGATGTTCTGCTGCCGCCGGGGACACCCGCGGGGGTCTACCAGGGCATGGTCACTATTTCCGCGGGCGGCCAGGAGGTTAGTCGTATTGTGGAAGTCCGCGCGCGAGGGTTTGACCTTCCCTGCTTTACTTCCTTTGAGTCGGAGCTCTGGTACAACGTCTACAACTGGGACCATTTCTACGGGAAGGTGGACTATACTCCGGAGATGCATGCCCGGCATGCTGACGTGCTGGGACGCTACCGCGTGGGCTCCATCCCCGTGGACATGGTCAAGATGTGCCCCAAACTGACGATCTACCACGAACCCGATGGGCACTTCAGCTTTGACTTCTCGGAGATCGACAAGTTCATCAAGCAGGGGCTAGAGAATGGGTCGCGGTCTTTCTGGAGCTGCTTTGCCTGCTGCGCGGGCTGGACTTGGTGGCTGAACGATCCCAGTCGCCCGGTCATTGAGCGGGCCGATGGCAAGACGCGCCGCATCGGGGACTACGTGAAGCTGGATATATGGAACGGCGTCTATGACCCGGCGACGTACAAGCACAACCCCCTCTACCGTGAGTTTCTGGTGGCGTACGTAGAGCATCTCAAGCAGTTGGGTATCAACGATTTCTCCTACTGGGAGTTGTTTGATGAGCCCAACGATAATTCGCGCTGGCTGGCTATGCTCGAGCACCACAAGTGGCTGCGGGAGGTGGTGCCGGACCTGAAGCTGCTCAACTTTGGAGTGGACCCGACAGTCACGCGCATGGGGAAGAACGCCTGGGGTTTGATTGATGCCTGGGCGCCGCACCTGCACGACATTACTCCTGAAGAGGATGCGGTTATCAAGGAACGGCGAGCCAAGTATGGTGAAAAGTACTGGGGCTACACCTGCGGAGAGCGGAACGACGGTCAGGGCAACTATTCCCCCTACATCCGCTACGATCGCCCGTATATCTCGGCGCGCATGCACTATTGGGCGACCTGGAGGCATCAGATGGACGGGTTCCTGGTCTTTGCGTCTTCCGGAGTTCCTGAGGGGAACAGGCAGAAGGGACCGGAGGAACGTTGGCCCAACAGCGATTGGGTGGACGGTGGCTCCCGGGGCTGTGGCACCCTGGTATACCCCGGAGCTGACTTTGAGCTCATACCCGGCATGCGGCTGGCCAACCTCCGCGAGGGGCTGGAGGATCAGGAGTACTTTATCCTGCTCCGCGAACTCGCCAAGGCCTTGGATCCGGTTAGGGACGCCGCGCTGCTCGCACGGGTCAACCAGGGGCTGGAGATAGAGCCGGAGATCATGGCCGATGCGTACCACTGGACAAAGGATCCCGTACGTCTGGAGGCCAAGCGCGAGCAGCTCAGCCGGCTGATCTTGGAAGTGCAGGCCACCGGGCGGTAACCCGGGGGCGCAGGGAACTTGCCCCGCGCCTATCCCGGGAAGAGCGGCTTCAGGGTGGCGGCGCGGGCCTCGAGCGCCTGTTTCTGAGCGTCGGTGAGGGGCTTATAGTGTTGAGCAGCCTTTAGCGTCCGCCGGAAGAGTCGCATATCTCCCGAGGGGATGAGGCTGGCTATCGGTTGTTCCAGTGCCCACCATACCGCCAGCCGGATGTCGTCGTCATCTTCGAAGGGCTTGTACCAGCACCTGGGACAGGAGCGCGGCTCCTTGGCTTGCCAGCGTCGCTGAGCGATGGGCTTGATCGCCATGACTCCGATCCCGCGCTGGTTGGCTTCGGCCAGCAGCTCCTGACCGAAGCCATGGTGCGCCAGGATGAAGCTGTAAGGGAAGACCACGCTCGCGAAGTCGAACTGCCGAATCGCGCTGAGCAGTGTGTCCGGCCGATGGCCGGTGAGTCCAATGAAGCGCAGTAGACCCTGCTGGCGTCCCTCCTCGAAGGCTTCCAGCGCCCCGCCGGGCCCGAGGACCTGCGTGAGATCCTCGGGTTTATCGAGCCCGTGCAACTGATAGAGGTCCACGTGGTCGGTCCGCAGGCGCTGGAGAGAGGCGCGCAACTCGGCAGCGGCGCCGGCCTGGTCGCGCTCGGTAGTCTTGCAGGCCAGGAAAACCCGATCGCGCTTGCCCTGCAAAGCGTGACCGAGCTTGAGTTCCGCATCGCCATAAGTGGGTGCCACGTCAATGCCGTTCACTCCGGCATCCAGAGCCTCGGCGACGATGCGATCCGCGTCCTTTTGCGTCTCGTTTGTGACCACTACACCGCCCAGGGTCACGACTGAGCGTTCGTGGCCCGTCTTGCCCAGGGGGCGGCGCGGCAGGAGGGGAAAAGCAGTAGCCTGAAATCCCGTTGTTCCGAGTGCCGCCAGGGCACCCCCGCTTATCTTTAGAAAGTCTCGTCGCTTCACCTGCTACTCCTCCGTGATTGTAGCTTCTACCTTGACCCTCTTCTTTCTGGCGGGCGGTAGTAGGTCACCTGGGAAGGGTTTGCCGTCCACCACCAGCTGTACCTTCCCGCTGCAGAGGTGCTCTGGGTTGGACACCGTGATCTCATACTCCGTGCCCCGCCAGCGGCGTTGAACCTGAAAGCTCTCCCACTCGTGCGGGATGCACGGCGCGATCTTTAAGCCCTGGAGCGTCGGGCGAATCCCTAGGATGTACTGCCAGCCTACCACATTCATCCAGGCCACGCCCCCGGTGAGCCAGGAGAGCTGACCGCCGCCGTACCGTTCATGGTCAGGGCCATATACCCAGGAAGAGAAGGCATAGGGTTCATTCAGGTAGCGGTCGGGGTCCTTCCCGGAGAGGTTGACCGGGAGTATCTGCGAGTAGTATTCCCAGGCCCGGTCGCCGTGCCCCAGCAAAGCCTCCGCCATGATGGCCCAGGTGTTGGCGTGTAGGAAGATGCCGCCGTTTTCGCCCGCGCCAGGGGTGTTGGCGCAGACGCGCTTGCCGTCGGGCATCTTGCGGAATGGCGGGGCGAAGATACGTATGCCCCAGGGAGTATTGAGACGCTTATGGACCTCATCCAGCGCTTGGCGAGTGTGCTGTGCATCGAGCACGCCCGCGATCACCGCCCAGGACTGGGTATTGAGGAAGATCTTGGCATCAGCGGATTTCTTTGACCCCATCACCAGCTCATCTCCCAGCACACGCCGGTACCAGGAACCATCCCATACGGTGTCGGAGTCGAGGATCCGGGCAAACCTCTTACTGGCAGTGGCCACGAACTTCACCGCTTCAGAATGGCCATATTCGGCGGCAATCTCCTGGAGCAACCTTCCCGCATAGATGAACTGCTCGGCGACCATGACACTCTGGCAGCCGGTGTAGGCGACCGTGAATATCTGCAAAAAATCATTCCAGTCAACTGTGAACAGGCTGGGGAGGCCGTCCTTGCCAGTGTGGGCGGCAATGTACTTCATGCTGCGAACCAGGTGGTCGAAGACGGTACTCTCTCCGCCATCGAGGAAGGGAATCGCCTCATCGAGGAACTTCAGATCGCCGGTTTCTGCGAGGTAGTTGTATACGGTCATAATGCCCCAGACCGCGGCATCACTCCGTTGGAGATGGGTTTCACCAGGATTGGGCTGTAGGGTGTCAGGGTTCACCCCACAGGTGGCATGGCCGTCCTGGTAGAGAGTATGCAGGATGCGGCGAATGCGCTCGCGAGCTTGTTGGGGGAACATCCAGGCGGAGGGCATGGCATCCTGCATGGAGTCACGATAGCGCAGCGCGCCGCCACCGCCGGTGTGGCGCGTGGAGATGGAGCGGCCGATGGTGAAGACAATGCCAGCGTTGTAGGGCAGCCAGGTGCCTAGCATGGCGTTAAGACCGGCATCAGGGGTCTGGGGCTGCGCCGCAGATAGGCCCAGATCCCAGTACTTGCGGACTTCCTGCACCGCCCCCTCGACACTGGCATAATCGGGGTATTTGTCCAGCAGCTTCTCGCTCTTGGCGAATTTCTCGGTTACGGCATAGCGGTAAACCACATCTTTACTCTTGCCCGCTGGGACCGTAAGCGAGTTTTGAAGCACGCCGGCGGCATAGCGCCCGCCATCCGGGACCTCGGAGTTCTGCAGGCCACGCTCGAGACCGATTGGATTGGCCTCCGTGCGGCCAAAACCAATGAACTTGTCACGGTCAATCTCGTACGCCGAGACGGGGCGGTTAGACGAGAAGATGGTCTGGCCCTGGAACAGGCTCTCAAAGGCGAAATAGTCTATCAGGATGCCGCGCAGGCGCTTGTCATAAGTAAGGCGCCACTGGTTGCCGCAGACCAGATAAGCCAGGTTGTCCTTGAAAAAGGTGTGCAGGGAGAACTCGGCATAGGTGGTGAGCTTGACCGGGCGGGGCTGGTCGGTGCGGTTCTCCAGGCGCACGGCCCACAGCAGAATAGGGTCCTCCGGCGGGATGACGAAGGTGACCCGGGCCGCGAGCCCGCGCTTCTCGGCTTCGTAAATGGTATAGCCCATGCCGTGTCGGCAGCGGTAGTTCTGCACCGGTGTCATGGTCGGGCGGTAGGAGGGATTCCAGATGTCCTTTCCGTCCTGGACATAGGTGTAGAAGCCGGGACTGTCCACGGGCAGGCCATTGAAACGATACCGTGTCAGGCGCCCCTCCGCAGGCTCATGGTAGAAGGCCACGCCCCCGGCGGTTTGAGAGAGAAAGGCATACAGCCCTCCGCCCATCAGGTAGTTGATCCACGGCGCCGGGGTATCCGGGCGGGTAATGACGTATTCCCTTGCTTCCTCGTCAAAATGTCCGTAATCGGGCACTGCCGATCACCTCAATATAGAGTAGAGTTGTACGGTTCAGGTGCCGACGGACGAGGCCACGCGCTCTCGCGTGCCCAGGGCGTGGGCCTCTGGCGATCTCCCGACACCAGGAAGTCTGGATTACCCGCCTAATGCAGACAACCAGACACGTTTCGCTTCGCCTACCAGTTCACGGTGACTTCCAGCGAGTGGGTATCTGAATCTCCCAGCAGCGCGCCGATCGAGCCACCGTTCCAATCGCGCAGGTAGGCGTAGTCCAGGCGGCATTTCTCACCGCCCCAGCCCAGGCCCAGGGTGGTGGCGCCGTCTGAATCTCCGACGCGCAGTGCCCATTGGGGGGTGAGCATGTATTCGGCGCCCAGATGCCAGGCCTTGGTGTCCCCGTCCACCCCTCCGCCGCTCATGGTGCCGTGGTGGTATTCGACGAGCGCCAGCAGTTCAGGCGTCAGGTGACGGCTGATCCCTAGGGTCAAGATGCTGTCGTTGAGGACGTCATGGTCTCTGACGACGCCGGCCATGGTCAGCCTGCTGGTCCAGACAGAGTGCTGAGCGAAGGCGTAGGTCAGGCCCGCATAGTCACCCGGGAGCCACTCGTAAGCTGCGCCCACACGTATCCCGAAGCGGCCATTGGCTGTGACGTCAACGACAGGCGGTCCCAACGCGGGAGTAAGACGGAACCCGACGGAGTGTGCGCCGATGATGGCCAGGCCGGCGCAGAGTTCCGGTGTGACTCGACGGCCGTAGTCCACGATATAGGCCGTGTCAGTCAGCTTTGCCGTAGCCCCGCCGATTGGTGGCGGCAAGAGGGTCTTTCCCTGGCCGCCGGAACTGGTGAGCCCCAAGAGAGATAGTTGGAACCCATCCTCGTCAGGATGCCAGGGCTGCACACAATGAAGGCGCCAGCTCGTGACGCTGGGTCCGCGCTCGAAATGGGTTGTATTCCAGCGCACGCCTGCATTGGGGACCTCATGCACCGCGGCAAAAGCCGGGTTACCGAACTGGACGTCATCCAGGCAGCCGAAGGGCACCCCCATGGCCATCTGCCGGGTAGTGGTCTGAGCAGCGGCACCGAAGCGGGCAGAGATTCCGAAAGCCTCCGGACCCAACGTCTGGCCGAGGGCGGCCTCCGCCAAAGCGAAGCATAGCAATGGTACCAGAGGACCAACAACTCGCTTGCGGCTAGGGTGTGTCATGGATGCCTCCTTACGCGACCGGGCCGCGTGTGTTAGGGTCTTTCCTCCACTGCTGGTGACTGGGAACGCAGTTCCCTCTGGGGAATTCGATGACCTTCCTGGGCACCCTTTGCGTGATTCCTGTTGCCCCGCGGGGGGTGGCCCCTGCTGTCAGCGTTGTCCCGGGCCTTCAGTGATGACCGCCCACGTTCTAAGGCAGGTGCGACGCACCTAAGCACCGAATGTAACCTGTGCGCTAGTAACACACCGCACAAGGAGGCGTGTATCATGCCTGGTGAGTTCAAGTTCACCTTCGGTCCGTGGAACATCCACGAAGGCGCTGATCCCTTTGGCCCCCCGGTCCGCAAGTCCCTGCTTTTCGCAGACAAACTCGGCTTATATAAGAAGCTGGGTTTCGATGGAGTGCAGTTCCATGATGATGACGCGGTCCCGGAGCTCAATGATCTCTCAGCGGCGCAAATCACTGAGCAGGCCGAAGCGGTTCGCAAGCAGCTCAAGGACCATGGCCTGGTCGCCGAGTTCGTGGCCCCACGGCTGTGGGAAGACCCGCGCACCATTGACGGGGCCTATACCTCGAATGATCCCGAATGCCGCGAGTATGCACGTCGGCGCAGCCGGCAGGCCATTGACATCGCCAGGACCTTGGACACCAAGCTCATTGTTCTCTGGCTGGCACGCGAGGGCACATACCTGCGCGAGGCCAAGGACAGCAAGGTGGCGGTGGAGAGACTCGTTGAGGCCATCAACGATATGCTGGAGTACGATTCTGAGATCCGAATTGCCATCGAGCCCAAGCCCAACGAACCCATGGATCAGGCCTATATTCCCACCACCGGACATGCCCTGGCCCTGGGCATGCTTACCGTGGACTCCAGCCGGGTGGGTGTGAATATCGAGAGCGCCCATGCTCTGCTGGCCGGACTCGACCCTTCCGATGAGATGGGCTTCGCCCTGGCCCATGGCAAGCTGTGGAGTGTGCACCTGAACGACCAGAACGGCCTCAAGTTTGATGAGGATCGGTCCTTCGGCGCCGTGGACCTGCGCCGGGCTCTCAACCAGGTGCGCATTCTGGACGTGCACGGCTATGGCACCAAGGGAGAGATGGTAGGGCTGGACGTCAAGGCGCTACGTACGCAGAAGGACGAGGACGCAACCCGGCACCTGAGCAACAGCCGGACCATGTTCCTGCGTCTCTTGGAGATCAGCCGTGACCTTGATGGTGCCCGGCTGGAGCTACTCCGCGCCTCGCGTGACTACGAGGAACTGGATCTGTACATCATGCAGAGCCTGATAGGCGAGTAGAGCCCTCGGGTATCGGGTCAGAGATGCGGGTCGGCTTCGGGCCTCGCCAGGGGTCTGTCCAACGTAGAGAAGGCGGTTTTTCTAACAGAGGAGGCGGTCCCATGCACACCTGCTTCTGCTCTAGGAGGATTCTCGGTCTTCTCGTACTGGTCGGTTTTATCAGCCTAAGTGCGGTGGTAATGGCCGAGCCGGTGGAGTTCACCTGGAAGGCCAAGGACGCCGACATTCCCGGTAGCGGGTCCTACGGTCAGCCTTATGGGGTATTGCAGTACACCGTCGAGCCCGGCCAGGGCACTCTCGCCCTGCCCAATGCCGTGATCGTCCTGGCGGCTAACCCCACCCGGAGCGCCCAAGTAGCCGCCGCGGAGCTGAACCACTATGTGGAAAAGATCACGGGCATGAAGCTGCGGGTGCTGACCGAGGCCCGTAACCCGGTGAGGGGGGGCAAAATCCTGATCGGTGAGAGCAGCCTGACCCGCTCCCTGGGACTGCACAACGCCGACTTCGAGGACCAGGAATACTTAATTCGCAGTTACGGGGATGTCCTGGTGCTGATGGGGCGTGACGAGGAGGAGTACGGGCCAATTGACTACGAGGGCGACGGCCTGTGGCCGGGCTTCACGCGTTTCTACGACTGGTCGCTGCGGCCCAGTTTCGCCACCCGTCTGGGCTCGGTCTACGCCGTAGACACTTTTCTGCAGAAGCATGCCGGGGTGCGCTGGTACATGCCAGGAGACCTGGGAGAAGTCTGCCCCCAGCAAAAGACGCTAGCGGTCAAAGATCTAAACCTGCGTGAAAAGCCCTGGACCTACCACCGCTCCATCGGACCCTACACTCCAACCGAGTACTTCAACTTCCTGGGCTCAGGCCGACCCGTTGAACGCATGAACAGCCGCGACGTGAAGCTATGGCTACTGCGCATGAAGTACATCGGCTCCGAGGCCTTCGCCTGCAACCACTCGTTGATCTACGACTGGTTCAAAAAGCGCTTCCCAGACAAGCCGGAGATCCTCGCGCAGGGCTATGAGAAGCCCACCCAGTTGTGCCTGACCAGCCCGGAGCTACTGAAGATCGTCGTGCAGGACGCCGACGATTACTTCAACGGGAGGACCAACTACGAGCGCGGTTCGGGCGATTACTTCCCGGTCATGCCGCACGACACCTCAGATTACTGCCAGTGCGCGGCCTGTCAGGCGCTGTTGGCGAAGGGGCAGGACCCGGCGGATACCGGCTGGTGGAGCGGCCGGGCCAGCGTGTACACCTGGAGCTTCGTCAATGCGGTGGCGCGGGAGGTGAAGAAGACCCACCCCGACAAGTGGGTAAGCTGCTGCGCCTACGCTCGCTACTTCAAGGTGCCCCCGGGCGTGCAGTTCTCCGACAACGTGGCGGTGGAGACCTGCCGGGTGCTAATCGCGGCCCTCCGGGACCCCGCCTACATGGATCTCTCGCGCCAGGAGATGGAGAAGTGGTCTAAGACGGTGAAGCGTTGGTATGTGTGGGAGTACTTCGATCACCTCCAGGGCAACGGCATGGAGTGCAACTTCCCAGGCGTGTTCCTGCGCGCCATTGCCGAGGACATCCAGTTCCTGAAGGCCAACGGCTGCCGGGGCATGTTCAACGAGCAGAACTCCGGCGGCGGGTTCATCCCGAACTTTGCGCAGGACCACCTTAACGTATACACGCAAGCCCAACTGCTGTGTGATGCCTCGGTGGACGTGGACGCGTTGCGGCATGAGTACTGCAAGCTGTTTTACGGACCGGCGGCAGAACCCATGCATGAGTTCTACATGCTCATGGAGCAGCGCTTCACCGACCCGAAGAACTGGGAGCTGGGGCCGGAGGACACCGATGCTAACTGGGACCGGGTCTGCCCGCCCGGCGTGCTGAATCAGTTCGGGGCCTTGCTCGACCAGGCGGGAGCCCTGGCTAAGGAGGACCCCTACTACACTCGCGTGCGGCTGATCAAGGAAGCTGTCTACGGGATGATGGTCAAGAATGGCATGAAGCACTTCGTAATGATGAATACGACGAAGCGGAAGCTGATTGCCGCTCCGGTCACCGATCCGGCCAACATTCCCCAGACCGAAGAGAACCACGTGGCGGGTTTCTTTGCCATCAATGGTGACCCCACAAATACTCGCACCGAGGCCTGGGTGGGCTACGACGCCCAGAACCTCTACCTTAAGGTCAAGTGCTACGAGCCTGAGCCAGAGACCATCAGGGCCGAAGTGAAGACCAACGACCAGGTTGCACTCTGCGAGGACGATACCATTGAGGTCTTCATTGACCCGGGACGCACTCGCAAGACCTACTATCAGGTGCTGGGGAACACACGGGGGGTAATCAGCGATCAGGAGATCATTGTCGGCGGAGGCGGTCAGGGCTTCACCTACCAGTCAGGTGTCACCACGAAGGTGGAGAGGGGTGCGGACGCCTGGACTATACTCTTCACTATTCCGCTTAAGAACTTGACCGCTGGTCAGGCGGTGAAGAAGGGCGACCTCTGGGGGCTTAACATCTGCCGTGACCGGTGGCGAAAGGGAGAATCGAGGTCAGAGGTGTGGACGGCCTGGTGTCCCACCGGATCGGGGTTCCATGTACCCGCCAAGTTCGGGGTGCTGGAGTTCGGTTGAAAGGGGGACTGCAGGTAACCTCTTATACCGAACCGATGAAGCGCAGATACCCGAAGCGCGCCGGAACGTGGAAGTTCGGAAGGCCTACCACCGACCAGGACTGTAGCTCGCGGTCCGGCCCCTGGAAGTTGTGGATCCGATAGACATTGCAGCGCCAGACTTCACCGATGTCAGGAGGTGTGCCTCCGGGCGGGCCGGTGAAGGGAACCTGGACCTCCAGCTTCCAGCCGCGATCGCGGTCGCTGGGGTCATTGAGCGTCCCCTGAATCGTCGCGTGCGTTAGCAGATCATCCGGCCAGTAGCTCTCGTCCAGGGTGAGTGGCTTGCGCACCGAGGGATCCGGGATACCACGGGGGTTGGTGACGCGGGCGTCCCAGAAGATTCCGGTGGGGCTGGTGTCCATCTCCAGATAGCGCCAGGCCTGACCCTCCTCGCTGGGGACCCCGGCCGGGGCGGCAAGAAATAGCTCGACGCACTGCTCGCCGAAGACATGGTCGTTGTGTTTCTCGTTGTGATCCTCGACGTCGAACTCCTCCATCTCGGCCCCCAGGTAGAGATAGTCACCGTGCCAGAGCAGGCGGACGGTAGTTTCCTGTGCAGTGCGCGCGCCGGTGACGCATTCCACCAGGTGTATCGGGGGCGCAGTCGCCCAGAGGGAATCGCCCAGGGCGCCATCCAACTCCAGCGGACGGGGAATCTGTCGGCAGTCGTAGGTGGGCAGCGGCGGAAGAGCGGCAGCACTATTGTCCATGGGAACCTAGCCTCCTGGCGGGTCCTGAGTATGGCGGGAGATTCGACGGACGAGGTCTCACTTCCTGCCGTGTCTCGCAAGGCGGGATCACTTCAGCCCCAGCAGCTTGATGGCGTTCTCGCGCGCCAGCTTGTTGAAGACTGTATCCGAGATTCTGCCTTGCTCACACCAGTCTCGAAGTAGCTTGCCGTGAACGATCTCGTGCTCAAAGAAGCAGATGTCCGTGCCGAAGCGCAGACGGTCCTGGAACTCAGTCAGGAACTGCGCACCGTAGTCGGGATCGCGGGCAATTGCGTAGATGTCGGATAGGTCTCCGTAGAGATTGGGATAGCGCCGCATGAGTTTGGGCATGACCCCCTCCTCCTGGAGGGGGCCGCTGGGGAAGCGCATGACTTGCTGACCGTCGGGTCGGAAGACCGCGCCCCGCTCTGCCGGAGTCTCCAGCTTCCCGATCTCGTTCCAGAAGGTCGGGCCGTGGCCGAGGATGATCAGGTTGGGGAATTTCTGCAAGGTGTGCTCCAACTGCGGCAGGCCAGGATCATCGTACAGGCCGAAGTCTCCCGAGAGCTGGTCTGAGCCGTCATATGTAACCGGCAAGCCCACGGCTTCAGCGTGTTTGAAGAGGTTCTGCACCAGAGGGTGCATCACCGGCAGGTTGCACATGACCTCTCCGAGTCCCTTACAGCCCAGGTCCTTATAGTATTGCAGGACCTTGTCCAGGGGCGCGTCCGGCGAGTTGGTGAGCGCGCGGGGGTCCACGTTGCAGAAGGGGAGGAAGCGGTCAGGGTGTTGCTCAACTATCTCCAGGACTTCTTCGTTAGACTGCGGCAGGTAGATCTCCGGGCTTACAATGGGGAGGCTCGCGCCGCGCTCAATGCCCAGCTCATCATAACGCCGCAGGAGTTGATCCGGCGTGCAGAACTGCACGACAAAGGGCGGATGCTTGCGGAAAGCGTGAGAGTGGATATCTATGAACATGATTATGCGCCCGCCGAAAGGCCCCAATCAGAGCCAGGCAGCCACTGGCACCCGCCTCCTCCCGGAGCGTTCCCGACGCTTGGGTTTCGCTGAGGTCTCGCAAAGTGCCTAGGGACCTGACATCTCCTTCTGATAATCCAGAGCGCGTTCCAGTCGATTGCGCAGGCTCTTGTAGGGCTCCTGATCTATCT
>JAAYIR010000135.1 GCA_012523355.1 candidate division WS1 bacterium | reverse complement strand
TGGGCCAGGAAGATCAGATTGGGGAACCGCTGCAAGCTCCGCTCCAGCTGAGGCAGCCCGGGATCATCGTAAAGCCCGTATATGTCCCCCAGCTGGGCTGCCAGGTGAAAGGTCAGGGGAAACCCCACGCGCTCCACATGGCGAAACAGGTTCTGCACCAGGGGGTCGAGGATCGCCAAATTTGCGGTTATCTCCCCAATACCCTTGTACCCCCGGTCGCGATAGAAGTCGAGCACCTCGCACAGAGGCGCATCTGCGGAGTTGGTCATCGCTCGCGGATCAACGTTGCAGAAGGGAATGAACCTACCGGGATAACGTTCGCAGACCTGCAGGATCTCCTCGTTGGATTGGGGTACATAGGCGCATTCGGGGCTGACACCCGGGAGCAAGACAGCGGCTTCCACGCCGATGGCCTCATAGCGTTCTAGTAGCTGCTCAGGGGTGGCGAAAGCCTGCTTCCCACCTCGGGGAGGCCCCGGTATGCTGCGCACATGCACGTGAATGTCTATAAACATGGGCTGCGGTACAGTGCTTTGCTGCATAGAATTCACCTCTAGACGAGACTCGGCTCCAGACCTATAGCAGTTCCTTCTCTACCTCGGCGATACTCTCCTCGATGATATCCATGCCTTTGGCGGCGATTTCCTCACTCATCACGATAGGGGGCGACATGCGCAGGATGTGCCCCGCCGGCACCCAGGCCAGGCCCTTCTGGAACGCGCGCTGGTACACCAGCTTCCCGGCCTCGGGGAAGGGTTCCTTGGTGGCGCGGTCCTTGACCAGCTCTACGCCCAGTAGGCAACCTTTGCCGCGGACGTCACCCACGATGGGGTGCCGTGCCTGCATCTCCGCCATGCGCTTATCAAAGTACTTGCCGAGCTCCAGGGCGTGTTCGAGCAGCCCCTCCTCCTGGATAACCTCGATGCTGGCCAGCGCCGCAGCACATGCCATGGGGTTCCCGCCGTAGCTGGTGGAGGCGCTGATGGCGTTGATGGCCTCCTTGTAGCGCTCGGAGACGAGCATGGCGGTGACCGGGAAGCCGTTGCCGAAGCCCTTGCCCAGAGTTACTACATCCGGGCGTGTATCCCAGTGCTCCATGCACAGCCATTTGCCAGTGCGCCCGGTGCTGGTCAGGACCTCATCGGCCATCAGAAGAATGCCTCGGTCGTCGCAGAACCGGCGCAGCTTGGGAAAGAAATCCTCCGGCGGGACAACCGACCCGCCCCAGCCCTGGATGGGCTCCAGGACGAAGGCCGCGATCTCTCCCGTGGTGGCGTTGTCTATGAAATCAGCGTAGAACCTGATATAGGCGTCGGTGTCAATCTCGCCATCGGCTTTCGTGAACATGGGACGGTAAGGGTAGGGGCGGGGGACCATGTAGAAGCCCTGCGCCCGTCCAGTTCCGTTGGTCGTGTTCATTTTGCCGCAGCTCACCGCGTGACCGGTCTTGCCGTGGAAGTCCATGAAACAAGAGATGAACTCGCTCTTGCCGGTGGCGGCGCGACAAACACGCAGGCCCGCCTCCACGGCGGTGGTCCCGCTATCGT
>JAAYIR010000017.1 GCA_012523355.1 candidate division WS1 bacterium | reverse complement strand
GAAAGAGGTCTACGATATGACATAGCTTCTCGTTGAAGACGCCCGGGTTCTTCGCCGGGTCCAATCGCCAGGGAGCGTTAGGCCCCCAAGGGCCTGGCGTGTATTCGTTAAAGACATTCAGCGGTGCACCGACCTCTCGAGACTCGACTATTTCATGGACGCGCCAGAAGGCGGGAGAAAAGCGGTACTCAAACGCAATTTGCAGCCAGCCTTGACTGGCCTGAGCCGCCTCCAGCATCTCCCGGGCCTCCTCGGGTCTGTTGCCCATGGGTTTCTCGCACAGCACGGGCAGGCCATAGGTCAGGGCCTCCACCGCTACGTCCCGGTGGGTGGCGTCCGGGGTGCAGATGTAGATGCCACCAATATCTTCCGCCGCCATGGCCTCTGCGAGGCTGGCATATAGCGGTATTGGCGATTCGGACTTGAGGCGGGCCTGCGTCTCGGGGTTGACGTCCACCCCCACGATGTCCATGTATCCCTGTTCGGTCAGAGACTTGGTAATATGCAGCCCCACTCCGCCGCCGATACCCGTGATCAGCAATTTGCTCATGTCTCGTGTCACTCCCAAAGACAGGAACGGCTCACTCCCGGCGTTGCAGAGCCAGCCGCTCCTTCCTCACTGAATTGCCATTATGTCATTACGTCCTCGGGCGTCGAGGGACAGGTCAGCTACATTCGGGACTCCGGCGCCTCCACCTTTGCGATTTCGTCCAAGGGCAGGCCCCAGCACTTGTACATGAGCCGAATATCCTCGGGAGCCTCGTCCTTCAGGAAGACTTAGCGCAACCCCCGCCGCCATTCGTTTCGGGAGCGCAGGGCCCGGTCCATGAAGTTGAGACCGACTTGCGGTAGCCCGGGCGTGGTGCGCAGTGCCAGTACCGGATTCCAGGCCGGCCGGTACGCCACCCACGTATCCCGCTCGATGATCTCCGTGAGCGTCATGTAGAACGTCCCCATCCCCCGCTTTTCTGCGGTATCCTGGAAAGCATACCAGCCCTCGTCGGGTACCCAGGTGTTGTATAGCGGCTGGTAGGGAGAGTGCTGGATGTCCTCCCGCAGCGGGAACTTCACGAGGTAGGCCTGGTCCAGCAGTGGGACGATCAGCCGGTCATTGGGGTCCATCTCCGCGCCGAGGTCTAGGCCATCGCTGTAGCTCCAGGTATGGTCGTAGACTGTGCCCTGGTAGTCCACGATCTGCTCGAAATCCACCGTGGGCGCGTCCGTCCAGATCGAGACATAGTTGGTAATATTCCCCTCCAGGGTCACCGTGTCGTCCTTCTTGACCTGGTAGCCTTCGCAGTGGGTCTCCACGACCGTGCGGGCCGGGCCGGCTGCCACTACCGTCGGCTCCGACCACTTGGGCGCCCCGGGGCCGCTGGCTACTGTTTTCGGGAAGTAGCTGGCAATACCCATCTTGTTCTGATCCGCGATGCTTCCGCCTTGCCAGGTGCAGTTCACGATGGAGCCCCGTCCGTGGTTCTCGCGCACGTTCTTGGTGGGGTCATCCAGTCCTCCGCCCCGCACCGCGATGGTCAGCTCCCCGCTCTGCAGCGTGATAGGGTTGCCTGGCGCCACCGCTATCTCCGTGCGGGGCGGAAGCATTGAGGCCTCCGGTCCGTTGTAGTACAGGTGGAGTTTCCGTGGGGTTGGCCCCAGGGTGGCGATAAACAGGACCTGGTCGTCGTCGTCCAGCCTGCCATTCCCCTCGCTCACGATCTTGCCTGTCCCGTCCCGCTCGTCCACCTGCAAGGGTATGCGGCCCTCCGGGGAGCCCAACATCATGGCCCGCACGCTGGGCCGCGGGACACCGGTCCACCGGAAGAAATCCTTACCAGTAAAGATCACTCCTACCTGGATAGGACCTGCCGAGACCGGCAGGGTGATCGCGAGGCGATTCCTGTAGTCCGGCGCATTCCAGGGGTCGGCGGCATAGGTCAACCCCCCGGCTACCAGGATAAGAGCGATTATGGAAACGAGAGTTCCGTGCTTCATTTTCTAGCCCCCTTGTTCAATTATGACCACGGGATGCTCGACGCCGAACGTCACATCGTTCTGGCCGGTCACCCGGTCACGTCCTTTCACGACGAATGAGGTCTGGCTCTCATGCGGCCCGTGCACATCATTGAGCAGAATATATACGGTGCGTCCGTCCGTGGAGGTCGCTTTCATATAGTCATTGCCCAGTTGCGGGTCGGCAAAGAAGGTCTGGGCCGCCGCCGCCTGCTTACGATACAGCAGCGCCCCCCGACAGACATCGGTCAGGAGCTGGCGGTAGCCCTCCCAGATGGGCTCGTACTGCCACGGCGGGTGCACGTAGCAGATGGCTGGCATGAACACCACCAGTCCCTCCCCATACGGCGCCACATACAGGAACTGGTCCTTGTGCGCCACGTTCTCGTCCTTGACTGTGTACTCTGCCACTGGGTTGAGGTCGAGTTGATAGGATTCCTGCAGCCAGAGGTTCTGGCGTATCCAGTCGTCTGGCTTGTACTCGATCTCCAGCCGGCTGGTCTTGTGCTGGCTCTCGATCAGACCCTCTTTCTCCAGCAAGTCCCCCGCGGAGTACACGCCCACCAGAATGCCGCCCTTACGCACCCACTCCGCCACATCCGGCCGGGTAGCCCCGCCCCAGGAGAAGATCAGCTTGTACTGATCCAGCGGCCCTGGCAGCGTCTGCCGGTCGTAGTGCGTAAAGCCAGTGATCCAGAACTGCCCGGCCTGCAAGGTCGCCCCAAACAAGGGCCTGCCGCCCAACACCAGCACCTGAGGGCGCGAGACAAACCGTGGCAGCCCCAGGAAAGGCCGCACCGAATCCCGCACGATGTTCAGGTACTCGTCACTGGTGGCCTCTCCGTCGCCGAAGGTCGAAAGGATGTCCGCGCCACCGATGTAGCAGGCGGCCTGCTGTGAGAGGCGCTGGGGAATCGGTTTCTCCTTATTGCCCCACATCATGGTCACCAGGTCCATCTCCGGCCGCATGATGGACCGAAGGCCCCTCAAGGATTGGTAGACCCCGATGGTGTTGGTGTAGGGATCAGTGAAATGCCCGTCCAGCACCTTGCTCTGGGGGATCAGCGCGGGCCCGCTGTTGAAGGCGTAAACCTTCAGTCCGGGGTACTTCTGGTGCACGTGCTTGGCGAACTGAACGTGCGCGCCCCCCTCCATGGTCTGCTGCACCCACTCGTTGAAGCGGCTCTTCTCCTCCGCACTCCAGATCGGGGCCAGGCGCATGTCCAGCCCGGTCTCCTTGCGGAACAGGTCGTTATACTTGCGGATGTTCAGGTTATACGGGCCGGCGATGGACCGCCCCCACTCGAAGCTTGCCGGGTTGTCCCAGTTGCTGCCGTTGTCATACCCGATCTCCTCGTCAGCGTACCCGGCCACGTCCCTTTCCCAGCCAAATTGCATGCCCGTCTCTTCCATCAGGTGCACGGCGTAGAGGTTCTCTGCCCCCCAGTGCTCCAGGAAGGGGTCCGTGCATCGGTCGAAGAACTCCTGCCGAATCTTGGGGTCGAGCGCGATGTTGGGGAAGTTGAAGTAGCGCCAGGAGAAGGGAGGGCTGTTCCCGAACCACAGGTCGATAATCAATTTCCTACCCGCTCGTGCTAACTCTCCCGCCCGCTGTCTTTGCAGGTCGTTGGCGTCGTAGCTCGACCGCGCGAACCACTGGAAGCCGAGGTACTCGGCCTCCTTGCAGTTCAGCAACCGCTGGTAGTCCTCATCCTTGTCCTTGGTCGGGACGCCATAGGGATAGATCATCCATCCCACACTCGCCTGCCCCAGCGAGGGCAGCAGCGCCAGCCCCACCACCAGTATAAGCTTCTTCATACTCGCTCCTTCCGGGTTCAAACAAAACTCCTCCAGAGCAGACCAGCTGAGGCCTCTCTGGCCGTGATTCCGGTCCCCTAGCCTTCTCCCCCGCCGCCCCTTGTACCTTGTTGCCAACCGGCGATCAGGACGGGCCCATCTCTCGTCCCGCGGAAAGCCAGCGGTGACCTATCCTCCGCCTCGCTTCTCCACGGCTCCCAGGCTGGCGGCGCGGGAAGAGAGCACCTGGGGCACGGCGTAAGCCAGCGCGCCGTCCCCGTAGTCTCCCTGGAAGCCCAGGTACCAGAAGCGCCGGCGGAGGGTCTCGTTCGGCGCCAGGTTGTTCAGGGTGTCATAGTGGCGGAGGTTGATGTCCGCGTACCCGTAGCTGCCGCCTTCGCGCAGATCGCCCTCCCGCGGCTCCCCCTCGTTCAGCACGGCGCCAGTGAGGAGATGCTCGCTGGGAGAATACTTGACCATCCACGGGTCGGTGGGCTGGTTAAACCGGAGCCCGGTACCGTGCTGGAGTTCGTCGGCGCTGGGCTGGTACAGCTTCGGCTCGCCCTGAATCGAGTAGAAGATCTTGTCGCTACCGTCAGGATTCAGCCTCCATTGTGTGAGGTATGTCCTCCGCCACTTGGCGATGGGGTCCAGCGGGGTCACAAGCTCCTCAAACAAAACCCACGCCCCGCGGTCGAACAGCCACGCCCGGTGCTCTACCTTGACGCGGGCCGTCTGGTCATCCCCCAGATTCACGGTGCCTTCCGGCAGCACTATCTGGGCGCCGCAGCGCACGGGGCCCCAGGCAATCTGCCGAGGCGCAGACCACTTCTTGATCTCGGTCCCTGGGCTTGCGAATAGCGCACCGCTGGGGAAGCCACCGCCAACCCGTTGGCGGAACATGTCTATGTAGGTGAGGGTCCCACTGTGCCAGTTCTTTGGCGTGTTCTTGGTGGGATCCTCTTCCGTGGCCGGGCCCCTCAGCCCGATTAGACAGGCGCGGTTGTGGAACTGCACGTCGCCGGCCAGGGAGGTAGGTTCCACCGGATCATGCACGCGCACCGTGACCTCATACCTGCCCGGCGGCCGGGGCGTGGTGTTCCAGTACAGCCAGTACTCCGCCGGGCCCTGCGCGGGCAGGTCGGCCTGGAACCACAGTTCATCATCCTCGTCCAGCTCATGATTCGGGGCGGACACCAGAGCCCCCGTCCCGTCGTACTCGTCATATTGGCAAGGCACCTCGCCCTGAGGGCCGATGACCCGCAGCGAACCGGTGGAAAAGCTCTCCCCGCCAGCGAGTTCCTGCAACTGGCGCCCAGAGACCACCAGGGGCACGCCCTCGAGCGCCACGCCCGGGCTGGGCAGGACGAGGGGGGCCCGTCGGTTCCAGTCCTCGTTCCACCACGGCGCGGCCGGAGCCGCCGTCTGGGCCCAAGCTCCCGCATTGCAGAACAGCACGGCGAGACTCAAGAGTACCAAGGTCTTACGCACAACTATCCTCTCCTATTCATGCTCAATGATCACCACTGGGTGTTCCTCGCCAAAGGTCACATCCATCTTCCCGGTCACCTGGTCTTGGCCCTTGACTACGAGGGAGGTCCGGCTCTGGTTGGGCCCGTGGATGTCATTGAGCAATACATACACAGTCAGGTTGCCGTCACTGGAGGTCATCTTCAGGTAGTCGCTGTCCTGCGCCGGGTCGGTGAAGCTCTCCTCCGCCGCCTGTTGTTCTCCGCGATAGAGCAAAGCTCCTCTTCCTAGATCGGCCAGCAACTGCCGGTACACCTCCCAGTGCGCCTCATACTGCCAGGGCGGATGCACGTAGCAGATGGCGGATAGCAAGACGATCAACCCCTTGCCGTACTCTGCGACGTAGATGAACTGGTCTTGATGCACGCGTTCGGGGTCCTTGACCTGGTAGTTGGAGACGTGGTCCACCTCCAGCTTGTAGGACTCCCGCAGGTGGAAGTTCTTACGCATCCACTCGTCCGGCTGATACTCCAGGGTGACCTGCTTGCGCTCGGTCGGCTCCTCCAGGAGACCCTCTCGCACCAGCAGGTCGCCTCCCACGTTGACCCCCAGCAGGAGGCCTCCTTTTCTGACATACGACTCCAGGTCCTCCCGACCTCTCAGCCACGCCAGTATGAGCTTGTACTGATCTAGCTGTTCTGGCTTCCCCTCGGCCTCCATCTCATAGCTGGCGAACCCGGTGTTCCAGAAAACTCCATTCCACAGCGTGGCACTCTGCTGGGCCTCGGTGCCCACGCAGAGCACCTGGGGCCGTGCCTCAAAGCGGGGCCGCCCCAGGAAAGGGCGCACCGAATCGCGCACGATATTCAGCCACTCGTCACTGGTGTGTTCCTTGTCCGCATATGTGGATAAGATATCCGATCCGGCCAGGAAGCAGGCGGCCTGCTGTGGCATGCGCTGGTGCATCGGCTTGTCGCGGTTGCCCCAGGTCATCGCCACCAGGTCCTGATCCGGGCGCATCACCACACGGTGTCGGCGCATGCGGGCATACACCCAATTGGTGCTCGTATAGGGGTCGGTGAACTGCCCGTCTATCACCCTGGCCTGCGCTACCGCCGGGACGACTCCGTTGAAGGCGTAGACCTTCAGTCCCGGGTATTTCTGGTGCACGTGCCTCGCGAACTCGATATGCGCTCCCGCCTCCATCCGGTGCTGTACCCAGGTGTTAAACCGGGCCTTCTCGGCGTAGCTCCAGATCGGGGCCAGACCCATATCCAGCCCGGTCTCTTGGCGCAGGAAATCGTTGTACTTGCGTACGTTGAGGTTGTACGGGCCGGAGATGCCCCGGGGCCACTCGAAGCTCGAGGGATTGTCGTAATTGTTGGAGTTCCCGTAGCCAATCTGCCCCTCAGGGTATCCGGGCACATCCGAGTCCCAAGAGAACTGCATCCCGGTCTCTTCCAGCAGATGGAGGGCGTACATATTTTGGGCGCCGTAGTGCTCGATGAAGGGATCGGTGCACTTGTCGAAAAAGTCCTGACGGACCTTGGGATTCAGTGCAATGCCCGGGAAATTGAAATACCGCCAGGAAAAGGGAGGCGTTGAACCAAACCACAGTTGCACAATGACCTTCTTCCCTGCCCGCGTCAACTCCCCGGCCCGTTGTTTCTGCAGATCCTGCGGGTCGTAAGCATCCTGCGCGTACCATTGCACACCAAGATACTCGGCCTCCTCGCAGTTGAGCAATCGCTGGTACTGCTCATCCTCGACGGGAATCCTGTAGGGGTAGACCATCCAGCCCACCTCGGCGCGTGCGCCCGGCGCCAGCAGCATCAGCCCGATTACGGTCCATATCAGCCTGTGCATTTTCGTCTCCTCTACCTACTTCGGGTCATCCGTTCTCAATCATGACCACCGGGTGTTCTTCGCCGAAGGTCACATCGGTCTTCCCGGTGATCACGTCTTTCCCCGGCACCACAAACGAAGTCTGGCTCTTGTGCGGTCCGTGGACGTCATTGAGGAGCACGTACACCGTGAGCTTGCCATCGTCCGAGGTCACCCGCAAATAATCGTTGCCCAAGGCCGGCTCATCGAGACACTGCTCGGCCACCGCCGCCAGGTTGCGGTGCAGCAGCGCGCCCCGGCACAGGTCGGTAATCAGTTGCCGGTAGACCTCCCAGTGGGACTCATACTGCCAGGGGGCGTGCACATCGCTCAGCGCCGGCAAGAGTACGATGAAGCCCTTACCATACTCCGCCGCATAGACCAGCTCGTCACGATGAATGGCGCTGCCTTCCGGCGCCGCGTACTGCTGGATATACATCAACTCCAGCGGGTATGATTCGCGCAGGCGCAGGTTCTCCCGCATCCACTTGCCGGGCTTATACTCCAGAGGTTGAGTGCGTACGCTTTCATGCAGGTCTTCCAGCAGGCCGGCCTTCAACAGCAGGTCCGCGCCCGTGTATACCCCTACCAGGATCCCTCCCTGGCGCACCCACTCCTCCAGATCCGGGCGCATAGTCCCCCAGCTAAACACGATCTTGTAACGATCCAGCGGCCCCTCCACGCCGGGCAGGTCGTACTTCCCCATGCCTCCGCTCCGCGCCGCTGCCACCTCATAGTGCGCAAAGCCTGTGGTCCAGTAGTCCCCCGCCGAGAGCGTCATGCCCGCGAGGGGTGAGCCGCCCAGGCAGAGCAGTGGCGAGTGGCTAACGAATCGGGGTCGCCCCAGGAAGGGCCGCATCGAGTCCCGCACGATATTCAGCCACTCGTCACCTTCAACCTCGTGGTCGTTATAGGTCGAAAGGATATCCGCTCCACCGAGGAAACACGCCGCCTGCTGCGCCATCCGCTGGTTCAACGGTTTCTGCCGGCTCCCCCAGGTCATCGTCACCAGGTCCTGGTCCGGCCGCATTACTGCGCGGAACTGGCGGATAGCGTTGTATACCACGTTCGTGGCGCTATATCGGTCAATGAACTGCCCATCCAGAACCTGACTCTGAGGGATCAGGGCCGCGCCCGAGTTGAAGGCGTACACCTTCAGCCCCGGGTACTTCTGGTGCACGTGCCTGGCGAACTCGTTATGCGCCCCGGCCTCCATGCGCTGCTGTACCCAGGTATTGAACCGGACCTTCTCGGCACTGCTCCAGATCGGCGCCAGGCGCATGTCCAGCCCGGTCTCCTGACGCAGGAACTCGTTATACTTGCGCACGTTGAGGTTGTACGGGCCGGAGATGCCCCGCGGCCACTCGAAGCTCGAGGGATTATCGTAACTGTTGGAGTTCCCGTACCCGATCTGCCCCTCAGGATATCCGGGCACATCCGAGTCCCAAGAGAACTGCATCCCTGTCTCTTCCAGCAGATGGACGGCGTACATATTCTCCGCGCCGTAGTGCTCGATGAAGGGGTCTGCGCATCTGTCGAAGAAGTCCTGCCGGACCTGCGGATCCAGCGCGATACCGGGGAAGTTGAAATACCGCCAGGAGAAGGGGGGAGTGGAGCCAAACCACAGGTCTACGATCAGCTTCTTGCCCGCCCGGCGCAGCTCCGCCGCTCGTTGCCTCTGCAGCAGGTCCTCCGGGCTGTAGCTATCCCTCGCGCGCCACTGCACGCCAACGTATTCGGCTTCCTGGCAGTTCAGCAGTCGCTGGTAGTACTCGTCCTCGACGGGAATCCTGTAAGGGTAGACCATCCACCCTACTTTAGCCTGGCTCCCGCTGGGCAGGAGAGCCAGGCCCACGATCACCAGGATGAGCCAGTGTCTGGCCATGGCACACCTCCGCTGAGCGCCACGGGGTGCCCCCGCCTTCTGCGCTCGGCGACCGGGACCCTGCGGGGGGTGGCGCAGTCTCCTCTTCCTTATCTTGCCTTCTCTACCGGTCCCATGGCCGTGCCCCGCGGAGACAACGCCAGCGGAATGGCATTCGCTACCGCGCCATCCGAGAACTCTCCCTGCATCGCCGTGTACCAGAAGCGCCGGTAGATAGGCTGGTTGGCCGCGAGGTTGGTGAAGACGAGACTATTGCGCAGATTCAGATTGGTGCGGCCATAGCTGGTCCCCTGCCGCGTCTCCCCGGGGAGCGGCTGGCCCTGGTTTATGACCGCCGAGAGCAACAGGCGGTCGGCCGGCCGATACTGCGAGAGCCAGTCATCTGTATTGCCGCCCCAGATGATTTTGTTGGTCTCGGCTGCCTCGGCGATCTCCTCGGCTGTCGGCTGCGCGAAGAACGGTTCGCCCTCGATGGAGGACCAGTTCTTGTAGGTCCCAGCTGGGTCTAGCGCAAAGCCGACGTTGAAAGAGCGGCCAAGTCGCGCGATCGGCTCCAGGGGAGTGAAGATCTCCTCAAACATCACCCAGGCTCCGCGGTCGTACAGCCAGGTGCGATGCTCCACTTTCACCCGGGCCGT
This sequence comes from candidate division WS1 bacterium, assembly GCA_012523355.1. GTDB lineage: Bacteria > Armatimonadota > Zipacnadia > Zipacnadales > Zipacnadaceae > Zipacnadum. Next base: position 8,721 of record JAAYIR010000017.1, on the reverse strand, counting down.
CTGGTCCTGCCCCAAGGGGAGATTCCCCTCTGGCATCACCACGCTGGCCCCGCAGCGCACCGGCCCCCAGGCGATCTGCCGCGGGAGCTGCCACTTCTTGATCTCCGTGCCGGGTCCGGCGAACAGCCCCCCCTGGGGGAAGTAGCTTCCCCAGCCGCCACGAATTATGCCATGGTGAAAGAAATCCACAAACGTCACGGCGCCGTTGCCGTGGTTCGCCGCATCATTCTTCGTCGGGTCTTCCCCGGTGCCCGGGCCCTTCATGCCGATCAGGCAGGCTCGGTTATGGAACTGCACGTCGCCGAGGAAGGCCGTGGGCTCCACGGGGTCATGCACGCGCGCTGTGACCTCATACTTGCCGGGTGGTATGGGCGTGGTGTTCCAGTACAGCCAGTAGACCACCTGACCCTGCGCGGGCAGGTCGGCCTGGAAGCACAACTCGTCGTCGGCATCTAGCTCGTGGTTGGATGCCGTGACCAGGACGCCGGTGCCGTCGCACTCGTCATACTGGCACGGTACCTCGCCTTGCGGGGCGATCACCCGTAGCGAGCCGGTGGAGAAGGCCTCGCCTCCCGCTAACTCCTGGAGGGCATGCCCGTAGATGATTACCGGCACCCCGGCGATCGCGGCGCCTGGACTGGCCAGGACAATTGCGGCCCGGCGATTCCAGTTCTTGTTCCACCACGGCGCGCTCGGAGTCCCTTCTTGGGCCAGCACCGTCACACTCGAAAACAGCATCACGAGACACACGGCCACCAGCGCTCTGCGCATAGTCATCCCTCTCTCCAAGGACTCAGGACTAGCAGACTACTTCGCACCTACTCCCACTTCCATTAGCTTTCCCTGTTCGCCGGCCATGACCTCCCTTTGGCCGGGCATGGCACTGAGAATGAACCAGTGGGCGAAAGACAACCCGGTGCGGCCTGCGAGAGTGGCACCGGCTTGTCGGAGGGTGTCGGACTACGCTGAACGAGGAGATAGTGCACGCCTCTGGGCTTGTGCGGCTTGCTCAAGCTACTCCGCGTGCACGATAAGGACCGGCGTCTTGGTCTGGGTCAGCACCCGCTCCACCACGCTGCCGTGGATCCACCGCGCCAGACCCCGCCGGCCATGCGTGGCCATCAGGATCAAGTCGCAGTCATGCCCCTCGGCATACTTGGCGAGCTCCTCGCCCACGTCCCCCTCGCGCACCGAGGGATGGCACGAGAGGCCCTCCTCTTCCAGCCGGGCGCAGCGGGTGCGCAGGTAGTCACGGAGCTCCTTCCGCCGCCGGGCCAGCGCCCGGGTAGCTTCGCTGCTGCTCACGGTATCCGGGTCCAGGGGGAGGACCGAGATCAAGGTCAAGCGTGCCTGCGTGCACTTGGCCAGACCCTCGGCGTGAACCAACGCCGCCTCCGCAATGTCCGATTCATCCAGGGGCACCAGAATATGGTTGTACATGAGCAGTCCTTTCGCCCGGCGAACAAGCTGCAGCAGTCTATTGACTCTCGGCACGGCCAGGGCGTTCAGTCAGGGTGGGCGACGCCGGAGTGAACATGCGGTATTACTCCAGCTCCAACGGCAGGTTCTCTTGTCCGGTTGGTGGGCTGGGGGCGGGCTTGTTGACGCACAGATGGTCATAGGCCGCCTGCGTTGCCATCCGCCCCCGCGCCGTGCGGATCACAAAGCCGATCTTCAGCAGGAACGGCTCCACTACGTCTTGCAGCGTGTCCTGGTCCTCGGAAAGCGTCGCCGCCAGCGCATTCAGCCCCACCGGCCCCCCGCCGTAGTACTCAATCATGGTCTGCAGGTACTTGCGGTCCAGATTGTCGAGCCCTCGTGCATCCACGCCCATCTCATCCAGCGCCCGCCGCGCTACCGGGGCGGTGATGACGCCGTCAGCGATGACCTGGGCATAGTCGCGGACCCGCCGCAGGAGCCGATTCACGATCCTCGGCGTGCCCCGGCTGCGCCGGGCCAGTTCCGCAGCGCCCTCCTCCTCCAGCGGGATCTCCAGAATCCCTGCCGAGCGCAGCACGATACGCCGGAGCTGGTCCTCCTCGTAGAAGTCCAGATGATGGAAGATGCCGAACCGCTCCCGCAGCGGCGCGGTGAGCATCCCCGAACGGGTGGTGGCCCCGATCAGCGTGAAGGGTTCCAGGCGCAGGGAGATCGTCTTGGCGTAGGGGCCGCGATCCACCACAAAGTCGAGCTGGAAGTCCTCCATCGCCAGGTACAGGTACTCTTCCACCGGGCGCGGAACGCGGTGGATCTCATCAATGAACAACACATCGCCGCTGCCCAGGTTGGTGAGCACGCCTACCAGGTCCGCCGCGCGCTCGAGGGAAGGGCCACTGGTACGATGTAGCTCCGCGCCCATCTCCCGCGCAATAATGTACGCCAGCGTGGTCTTCCCCAGCCCCGGCGGGCCGTCAAAGAGGAGATGCTCCAGCGGCTCGGAGCGCGACCGCGCGGCCCGGATGGCAATCCGCAGGCCGGCGATCAGCCGCTCCTGGCCGACGTTGTACTCCTCCAGGGAATGAGGGCGCAGGGAAGCCGGCTCTTCCTGATCCTGAGCCTGGCTCTCCCCACTGACGATGCGTTGCCGCTGCGGTGTGTCATCCATGCGCAGGGAGGTAATTCGAGAGGTGGGAGGATAAGACCTGCCTCCCGGTCATTGAGAGTGCGCGCCGCCAGGTCCCCGGGGAACGCCCTCTACCGGCTGGGCGCTGATTCAGAGGCCCGCTCCCCCGGAACGAGGGAGCGGGCTGAGCCTGGCTTGCGGCTTACTCCAGCTCCGAGAGTTGGACGATGCGGTTCTCATCCACCGATACGTCAGCCGCGAAGCACAGTCGCATGGAGTTGTAGGCATCGCGTGCCGGGGTGGCCGGCGGCTCTCCTGCCTCCACGCGCCGCACGATGTCAATGGTCTGGTCCGTCGTGTTGTGGAAGTAGAAGTGCCCCTCCGAGGGGTCCCAGGTCAGGTTCTCCACCAGGTTGCTGAGCAAACCCTCCTCCGGGTCCATCGGACAGTCCCAGCGCTTGATGGCCCGCAGGAACACGTCGCACTCCGCCGCACCCTTGGTGCCCACCACGATATAGCGCAGCTCATGGCCATCGCCGATCTGCTGTGCCTCCGCCGGCTGCAGGGGATCGCCCCGGAAGGTCGCGGGATGGCCCTGCAGGTAGGTCAGGTGACTCACCGCGCCACTGGCGAACTTGTAGGTGAGGTGGTAGTTGTCGTGAATCTCCATGTAGGGGACCATGTTGGGAGCGCAGGCGGCATAACACTCGGTCACTTCGGACCCCACCCACCAGCGGGGCAGGTCCACGTAGTGGCTGAGTTTCTCACCCATCATGCTCCCGCCGGGCGCCGCCTTCAGCCGCCAACTCGCACTTTTGCGCCAGGCGCTGGAGGTATAGAGACAGGTGGTATTGATCACCTCGCCCAGCAGCCCCTCCTCAATCCACTCCATCACCTTGGTGTACAGCTTGGAGTAACGCAGCTCAAAGCCCACCTGGAAGAAGGTCCCGAGCCGCTCGGCAGTCTCCACCATGGCCCGGGCATCCTCCAGGGTCAGGGCCATGGGCTTCTCGCACATGACGGCCTTCCCCGCCTCCAGAGAGGCGATCGTCAACTCCTTGTGCGCAAAGTTGGCGGCGGTTACGAAGACCAGGGGAATGTCCCGGTTCTCGAGAATCCGCTCCAGTTCGGTCACCCCGGTGGCTCCAAGGCTCTGCTCGCGCTCGCGGACCCGCTCAGTGTCCACGTCATAGGCAAAAACTTCCGTGACGCTCGGTATTTTTTGCAGGGTCTTGATGATCCCGCCACCCATTCCACCCACACCTAGCACTGCGACTTTCATGATGCTTGGACCTCGACTTTCGTTAGCATTGGAATTCCCCTAGCACGGGCAATTCGCCGCTAGAAGGATTCGACCTCCCCCTCCGAGTAGCACTCGAAGAAGGCGCGGGTTGTCCGGTTGGCGTACCGCTTGGCCCCGGGTTGCGGGCACATCATGAGGACGTGGGATACTCCGTCAATCTGCATTCGAAAGGCCACACCTTCGCTCGAGGTTACTGGTTTGCCATCAACGGTCAACGGGAGGCGCTGCAACTCCGCAATCCGGGGTTCCCGCAGGTAAGGCTCCAGTGCGGTGAAATAGCCTGCCGTCTTGCCGGACTTGCGCACCAGCAGCGCCCGGCCGTAATACTGGAACTTGCCCTCGGGACCGTCGGGGTAGTCCTGGCGGTAAATCTGATCTGCGTCGCTGCAGAATTTCGCCCAGGACTGGTCAAAAGGCGCGTCCACCAGGAGGAGTTCCGCTGGGTCCTGGGGATCCGCCCACTGGGTGAGCCGGACCCGGGCCTCCGGGTTCAGCAGGCTATCCCATGTCACGTGGAGGGGACTTGAGACCGTTCCCTTACGGATGTTCCGGAACACCGTGTATCCGGTGATCTGCCCGTAGTTGTTGACCTCATGTCCGAGTGATTCCACCCCTTCGCGGGGGGCAGGCGGGACCGTGAGTTGGCCTGCATTCCGGTAGGCAAAGTCGTAGATGTGTTCCTGCTGGGACTCGGCCCGGTCGAACAGGAAGATGCAGCCATCATAGAGCATCACGGTGCGCTGTAAACGCACACCGGGATACATGTCATCATGCGTGATCACGGCCCCCTGTACCGGTCCCTCGCCCACAAAGGTCTCGAGCACGCCGGGGACGTTCATCTGATCCCGTTGGTCCACCAACAGAGTATTGTGCGTAGCGGGGTGCTTCCACCAGGGCCCACCCGGCGCGGTCGCGTAGCCTCCGCCCTTCTTCGTCATTTTCTGCCCCAGCGCCCACCACTCGAAATGCAGCTTGTCATGGTGGCCGTGGCCGGCCGGTTTCCCATACGGCAACGCCATCCATAGCCGCTTGTCGCCCTGTCCTTGGTTGAACACCAGCAGTCCGTAGTCATCGAAGTTCTGCGAGGGCCATGAGGCGTCGGGCTTCCCGCGGGGTATGTTCTCGACGCCGTAGAGTAGAACATCGTACGAGCGCGGAAAGTTGAACGGCCGGGGGAGGTCCTCCCACTTCAGCTTGGACTTCTGCCAGGCAGCGTACAGGTGCTCCTGGACGGGAAGCACCATACTGGGGTCTCCGTACTTGGCGTAGCCCTGCTCAAACAGCCATAGGCCGGTGTGGCTCCGGTAGCTAGTCCACGTGCTGTCACCCAGGTCTGGCGTGTTGCCGTCCGGATCGGTCCACAGGTACCAGGAGGTGAAGTGCTTGCGTACGGGCTCGGTGTAGTAATCTAGCCCCGCATTGTCATAGCGGCGCAGGATCGGCAGAATCATCCCCATGGTTACGGACTGATACTGTGGCGCCATGTAGTTCAGCCCGTCTGTGCGCATCGTCTCGATCAAGTGCGGTCGCAGACCATAGGGGCTTTCCATCACCAGGGCTCCCAGCGGGGCGCTGTCGGCCAGGATCGCATAGCCTCCACCCGCCTGATTCAGGCGGTGCACCATGTAATTCGCCAGGCGGATGCGCGACGTGATGCAGCGCTCCAACACCGTCTCCAGGAACGTCTGCTTCTCCTCGGCGGTGAGCACCCCCGCATCCCAGATCAGGTCCAGGGTGTCGGTCATTCTCTCCGTCCAGCCAAAGTCGTCGAAGAAGCCGCCTATGCGGCCGCCCGCCTTGCTGTCGAAGGTTGAGTAGGCCTCCGTACGGACGAGGGGGTAGTCCGGATACACGCGATTGTAGGCCCGCACCACTTCCGCCACGCGCTCAGCGTACCGCCGTTCTCCCGTCAACTGGTAGGCCACCGCCAGGTCAAGTACATTGCCGTAGCGACTCAGCACCACCCCGTGACCGGGCTCGGGAGAACGGGGATCCGGATGTTCGGGGTGCCACCAATACCCGGTGTCACGGTAAGCCCGGTCTATCTTGGGACTGAGCATCTTCCCGCAACGCGTGCACTGGAAGCGGTCAACCGAGAGGGGATCTTCGACGACATACAGCTCCGTCTGGTCCCCGCAGTTGGGGCAGATGCGGTCTCCAGGCTGTTCCTCGCGGGGGGTGAAGCTGGGGAGGTTCGGGTCAAACTGCATGGCGAAGTCCGCGCGCGCCAGCGCGCTCTGCGCAGCGCTCTTGGCCCACCCCCACTTCTCGACCCAACTCCGCATGAGCTTCACGCGTTCTGGTGTCACCAACAGGTAGGGGTGCTGCGCTGGCGCCTGGTAGGGCACCGCGGGGAGGAGCTCCACCCAGAAATCGCTGTCAGGGACGCCCGGAAGGTCGAAGGTCACCCGGCAGGTCTCATAGTAGAACGGCTTGAGGGTCTTCCGCGCCTCGGCGGAGAGCGAGATTACCAGCGGCATCGTCACTGTTTCGCCCGGCTGCACTTCTGCATCCGCCGCCGGTTCTCCGGCGGTAAAATGTCGCAACTGCTCCGGGGACACCCGCATGCGAACTTTCTGCTTGACCTCTGACCGGTTCGTGACCCGCAAGTCATAGCGGTACTGAAGCGAGCCCTCTGCCTGGTCATGACGTTCCCCGAAATGCATGAAGCGGTCATCAATGCACTCCACGGTAATCAAGCGCTTGACAAAGCGCAGGTTATCCAGGTACAGGCGCACGTCCGCCGCGTCTGCTTCCGCGTGGATGATAAGCAGGAACTGGGGCTCATCCTTGCTGTATCCCCGGCGGCAGTTCTCCACGCCGGCCAGGTTGACGACCTGCTCCTGCCAGCTCTCAGGATAGCGGAAGCTGTCCTTGAGCGGATAGAACTCCCCCTGGTACCCGCCCAGGAAGGGCCATTGCCGCATGTTCGTATCCAGAGTCAAGCGCCCCCCGGTGATCTTGTAGTCGAACTTCAGCACGTCGTACTTGGTGAGATCAATCCCGGAGGCAGCGAAATCCTTGTGGGTCAGGGTGTAGGCCCCGCCCTTGCCCATCTTGATACACATGGCGCTCTTGCCTTGCCTGCGATCTGTGGTGAGTTCGGCAGGCCCCTCCCAGGCCTCCAGAGACTCCATGTCGCTCAGCACCGCGACATGCGGCTGCGCCGCGCACCAGCCGGGCACCGTCAGGAGAGCCACGAGAACCCCCACCTGCATCCACTGCAACTTCATGCGGGACACCTGCCTTTTGCGTTTTCACGAGCTGGTTGCTCCTTACTCTTCGCTGGGCCACCAATACACTACGGGCTCGCCGCCCGCCCCCTGGCTCGTTTCACCAGCCACCAGATCAGTAGCGGGACCCAGACCACGGACAGCGGCAGGGCTATGAACAGCGCCACCGCGAACAACACCTTCAGCACTTCCAGCAGGTAGTACCAGGAGCGCAGGAAGGTGTTCTTGACGCTGAAGGGACCGGGCTTGCCTACCGGCGCCAGACCTTTCTCGTAGAAGGTCGCGCGGATGGTCGAGAGCGCCACCTGGTCTTGGAGGTAACGCTGGCGGCCCTGAATGCGTTCGATCTCCTCCTGGACCGCCAGTATCTGCTGCTGGCGCTGGTCAATCTCCTCGGTGGACTGCGCCCGCTTCAGCAACGCCTCGAGCTGCCCCTTGCGGAGCTCCTTGATGTGCAGGCGGGCGGCGAGGTCCACCCATTCCTCGGTCACGTTCTCGCTGGTGGTGTTTCCGGATTCGACCTTCCCCAGCGTCTCCAGGCCGTTGACCGTATCCCAGAACTTCTCCGAAGGCACCCGCGCCTCCACCGTCACGCGGGTGTTGCCGCTTTCGTCCACCTGCTTGTCCTGGGAGGAGATGAAGCCCTGGTTCTTTTCCACCAGGGCGCGGAGCTGGTCAGCTGCCTCCGCCGCCTGTTCCACACGGACGTCGTAGCGCGCCTTCCAGATGATCATCTGCTTGGCGCGCACCTGGTGGACGTCTAGTTGGTTCTCGGGAGGGGTGGAGGAGCTGGACCCTCCGCCCTCGGGAGGAGCCGCCGCCGGAGCGCCGGTCCGCGCCTCGGCAGACTTATCCAGGGCCATTTCTTGCCTCGCCGCACTCTCATCCGCCGGCGCAGAGAGTCCGGGGGGCGCGGAAGCCAACTTGGCACGGCTGAAACAGGAGAGGCCGGTGGCCGCCACGGCCATCACCAGCAACAGGCACAGGGGAAGAGCTATCAAGCGAGCCGTTCTGAAGGACATGGCAGAACCTCCTGGCACGGCGATTATCCTCAGCTGCGGGGAATCGCAACCTCTGACGGGTGGGCCCTGGGTCGGGTTCCGGCCCTCGTCCCTGCGAGGGTGACTATCTCTGCTGAAACACCAGGCGCACCAGATCGTCGCTGGATTCCACCTCCGGATGATTGGTCACCGCCTGGCGCAAGGCTCGCAACGCGTCGCTCCGCGAAAGGCCTAGCTGGAGCAAGACCTCCAGTGCTTCCTGCTCCTGCTCATTCTGCGGTTCGGTCACCGGCACGTAGGCTGCGGCGACTTCCGCCGCTTCCACAAAGCGCCCTAGCTTGCCCTGGAGAGTGGCTACCATGTCCCGGGCGCGTTGCCGGGCCACGCCGGGAAGCTTGCGCAGGAGGCCCTCATCTTGCAGTTCAATGGCGCGGGCGATCTCGGCTACCGGGAGCACCAGCGCGCGCAGCGCCGAGAGCGGCCCCAGGCGCGGCACCTCCAGCAGGCGTTCGAAGAACTCGCGTTGCAGCTCCGTCTCAAAGCCTAGGAGGTAGGGAGTAATGCGGTTGCCATCGGTCTGGAGGTAGTCGTAGGTATACAGCTCCACGTTGGAGCCTGAGG
>JAAYIR010000134.1 GCA_012523355.1 candidate division WS1 bacterium | reverse complement strand
TGGCACACGTTCGCAGCACCTCCCCCGGCTGTCGAGGGAGTTCCTCTAACACGGCCTGGCGGCCGGTGATGTGTTCCAGTGTGCTAATCAGCTCCCGCAGGTGTACTGGCCTGCCACTTCCCAGATTGATGATCTCGTTCGAGAGGCTGCTTTCCTCGGCGGCCAGAATCCCTGCCACCGTGTCGTCAACATAGGTGTAATCGCGGCTGGAGGAGCCATCCCCGTAGATAGGCAAGGGCTCGCCCGCCAGCAGCAGACGCACGAAGGTGCTGATGGCCAGGTCGGGACGTTGACGCGGGCCATAGACGGTAAACAAGCGCAGGATCAGAACGGGGAGGCCGTAGAGATCATGATAGGTATGGCACAGGACCTCTCCGGAGACCTTCGTGGCGGCATAGGGAGACAGTGGACGAACCGGAAGGTCTTCCGTGAAGCACGGAACTGGGGGGTCGCCATAGACAGAAGAGGAGGAAGTAAAGATGAAGCGGACCCCCTTGTGCCGCCGTGCCTCCTCCAGCAGGCAGAGAGTGCCCTCGATGTTGGTGCGTGCATAGCCCAGGGGGTCAGTGAGCGAGGGGCGGACTCCGGCGCGCGCGGCCAGATGGATGACGGCCCGGAAGGGGAACTCGGCGAACACGCGACGCACGCAGCGCGGGTCGCAGATGCTGGAGGTATCTAGGCTGAATGGCGCGCCGCATTGTTCGGCGGTCTGGCGAATCGCGGCGACGTTGCGCTCCTTCAGATGCGGGTCATAGGACGGATAGAGGTTATCCATCCCCACCACAGAGCGGCCGGCGCGGAGCAGTGCTTGCACCACGTGCGAGCCGATGAAGCCCGCAGCTCCTGTAACCAGCACAGCCATGATCGGGCCTCCTCACGAGAATACCTGAACGAGTCGCGTGGCAAGCTAGTCACTCGCCACAATGAGAGCCGAGACGATTGGAGGCAAGATGTTCTCGAGCCAGGACTCGAGTTGACCCTTGACCCTGATGTTGCGGATTACGTGTCGGGAGGGCACCACGATAACGTCTCCGGCGCCGACTGGGGCATCGAGCGCTCCGGGCACTGCGGCGCCGTTGGCGTGAACCAGGACCAGGTGGCCTGCATCGGCATCCTCGCGCAGCCCTCCTGCCGCCTTGAGGTAGTCCCGCACCTGGCCGCGCTCCCTCGCCGGTACCGCGCCCGAACGGGCCACAGCGCCCAGGACGGTGACCACCGTGGAGCGCCGAGGCACCACGACCACATCTCCGTCGCGGAGCACGAAGTTGCCGCGCGCCCCCCGGCTGGCGAACAAAGCACTCCCATCAAGCGGGATACCGGTCACTATCTGATCGAGCAAGAACGGCCGTGGAGGGGTGACAATGCTGATGGCCACGGTGCTGGCGAGAACTTGTGTGACCTGCTGGGTAACCATTGCCTTCATGGCTGCCGCTTGATTCGCCTGCAAACTGGCAGCCCCTACCAGTGTCAGAGGCTGGCCGGCTCGGGGTTGAGCGGGGGAGGTCGGTGTCTCTGGAGTTGCTGCTGCAGTCGTCGCGGGCGGACCGGGCGCGGCCTCTCCGGGAGCCGGGGCACCTGCAGCAGTGGGGGTGTCCGCAGCCCCGGGAAGGGTGGAAGCCGCTGAAGCTAACCGCGCAGTCTCGCCAGCGGGAACGCCGGAAGTGTCGGCCGTTGTTGTCTCGGCGGAGGCGGCAGGCGGCTTGGCCTCCTCGAAGCTGGTTGGCGCAGCCGGGGCTGCCTCGGGGGCAGCAGGCAGAATCTCGCTGTTGGCGTAGGTACCCCCTACCACACGTGCCAGGTCTTGGGCTTGTTGGGGGGTCTGGATGTCCCCGGCCCGGAAGACGACCAGACCCGCAGGATCGCCGTCGGCTAGCAGCCCCTGGCCCTCTTGCAGCAAGTCCCAGACGGTATAGGCATCGGAGCCGGCGGGGGTCTTGAATGCATAACTCCCAGGGCGCTTGACCTGCCCCAGGAGCAGAGCGCTCGCGGGCTTGACAGTGAAGTCGCCACGACCGGTAACGCCCACGTTGTCGTCATCCTTGAGCACCGGATCGGGATCCAGTTGGTAGCGGAGAGGGTCCCCGGCCAACTGCAGGCGAGTGCTATGGACCTCGCCCTCGATACGTCCAGGGGTCAACTCTACGGTGGGGCCAGCTCCAGGAAGCAGGCCGCCAGCGGCGAAGATGAGATCACTTACTCGCATACCCTCGGAGCGCGGATATGAGCCTGGCCGGGCAACCAGTCCGTCAATGTGCACTACGGAAGCGGGCACCGAGGTCTCGCGGGGCCGGATCTCCAGAATGTCGCCACGCAGGAGAACCGGGTCCGCATCACGCCGACCGGCCAGGGAGGCCTGAACATCCAGCGCCAGGACCTCGCGCCGCTGGTCAGGACGCAGACGGTAGATCTCGCCGCGTTCCAGATAGGCACCGGGCACCGGTCCGCCAGCCAGCAGCACGAGCTGTTTGACGGACATGCCCGCAGTCCAGGGATAGAAGCCCGGCTTCGCGACAGCACCACGGACCTCGACCAGGGCGGGCGGTTCGACGTCATCCTGCCGGTATAGCTCCACTACGTCCTTGGGTTGGAGGACCAGATCGGCCCCGGGCTTGCGGGCCAGTACGTCCCCGACACTGAACGTGATGGTCTGGTAGTGCAGGTCCTCGCCGAGACGCCGGATCGTGCCCAGGCCGACGTAAGCGTCGTCGCTGGGCCCCTCGGCGGCGGCCAGGACCGCGCTGAGGGTCGTACCTGTGGCCACCGGGTAGGCGCCAGGTCTCTTGATTGCGCCGACCAGGTAGGCTACGTTACTCGGCTCGGGCAACGCTGGAGAGGTGATGAGCAAGTCACCGTCCTGCAAGAGGGTGGTCCCGTCTTGGCTACCGCGACGACTGAGGTCCAGATTGGTGAGTTGCCACTGCCGGGCCGCATCCAGTCGCCACATCTGAACCCGCGGAGCGTAGGCACCGGGCCGTAGGCCTCCGGCCATCGCTAGCGCCTGCTCGGCGGTCGTCGGTCCTTTGAGTTCATAACGCGCAGGGCGGCGGACCCAGCCTGATAACCCCACCTCCGCCTCCAAGGGCGGGATGAACAGGGTGTCGCCGGGCTGCAGGAGCACGTCTTGCCCGCGGTTGCCGTACAGCAGATAGTCGTACAGATCAATGGTCAGATTGGGCTTGCCCACCCGGGTGAGCAGGAGGTTACGGTAAGTGCCGATGTCGGAGGGGCCGCCGGCCGCGTAGAGCGCCGTGAATACGGTGGCCATTCCCACTAGGGTGTACTTTCCAGGCCGCGCAGCCTCTCCGGTGACATAGACTTCCACCACACGCTGTTGAGCGATGACCAAGGTAATGCTGGGGTCAGTGTAGTACTGACCGTAAGTCTGGACCAGTGTGGACTGGAGGTCGGCGAGGCGCTGGCCGGCAGCGGTGAGCTTGCCGATCTGAGGCAGGAAGATATGACCCTCGGCGTTGACCGTGAAATCCTGATGAATCTGCTCGCGATTCTTGGCCCAGACCGTGAGGCTAAGCACATCACCGGGACCGATGACGTACTCCGGAGGGACCGGGACATTCGCGATCGGCGAACCAGCGGAAAGTCCGCCGGAAGCAGGCGCTGTTGACGGCGCGGGTGACGGCGTTGGATAGAATACCGGCCGGGAGACAGGATCCGCCCAGGTGGGGGGCGTTGTGGAAGCACCTGGCGTCGTGAGCGTTGGGTCCGCTGCAGTGGTGAACGGGGCTCCCGGCGTCGCCTGCGTTGGTGAGGTCGTGCTTCTGAAGAGGCTGGCTCCGAAGCGCGGCAGGGAATCGTAGGTGTCGGCGTGGGTCAACTGAGGCAGGGGCGGAGCCTCGTACACCACCGGCGGGGGTGGGGTGGGAACCACGGGTGCTTGAGTGGGGGTCTCCGGCAAGGCCCCAGCTGCAGGCGCCGAAGGCTGTGAAGACCCAGGAGCTCCCGGGGCAACGGTCCCTGGAAGTCCACTGGGGGTAGGCTGAGCCGCAGCTAGGCCCACCAGGGCCAGCACCGCCACTAGCGGCAAGATGCTTCGTGTGTACGTCAGGTTCATGTTTGCCCTCGCCATCCTTCGCGACGCTCTTCTGCCGCGCCTCGATCCATGGTGCGTGGGAGTCAGGGCGGCATTATTTCGAAATTTCGCCGCGAGAGAGAAGATGTCCTTCCTTCCAGCGGAGGTGCTAGCGGGAGATGCTGTCCGGAGGAACGCAGGGGCATGCAGGGGATAAGACCCCCTCAGAATGCGGCTGTGAATGCCGGGCCCCGTCTGACGAGCCCTGGCGAGACGGCAGCTAACCAGCAATCGAACGCCAGAGGAGCCTCGAGGAGGCCTCTGCCTATTATCTAGCAGGACACAGAGCGCATCTACTCAGGTTTGCCGTAGCGGTAATTCTGCCAGACCTCCTCGCGGGTAAGCGCTCGCTCGTAGACTGCCGCCTCGTCCACGATGCCGGGAGCGGGTGGCTGTGTGGTGCAGATGCCTAGCAGCAAGGGGCCCGGCGTTTGTGTCAGGCGGATCTGGGCCGCCCGGCCCGATCCCAACTCCCGACCATTCAGGTATAGTCGCATGGTCTGGCCGTCGTAGGTCGCCACTGCGTGGTTCCATTGTCCGGGGATAGGCGACACGTTCTGCGGGTTGTAGTGCAGGTGCTGGCCGCCTGCGTCGTCTACGCGCAGAGACAGAGAATCATTCAGCTTAGAGAATCCCAGAGTGTAGCGGTGGACATCTCCGGGGCCACCCCTGGAGAGAAGGCCCGGGTAGGCTATGGGACTCGCGGTGGGCTTGAACCAGATCTCCAGGGTGAAACCTTGGTCCAGGTCGAACTGCGGCTCGGCGCCGAAATCTACCCAGACTCGAGCCTCCAGATCCAGCGCTGGTCCCTTGCGCCCCTCCACCCAGAGGGGATTCCTGCCGATGATCCGGCCGGCAGCGTTGTATCCAGAACTGTCCGCGATCTCGGAGCCTTTTCCCTCCTTGAACTGCCACCAGCCCACCAGCCCCTCTGAGACCCGCTCCGTGGGCTTGAGATGAGGATCGAGACCGGCGAGGGCCGCGCCCTCGTCCAGAGTGATTGTACCCAGGTTGGTGGTGGCCTCAAAGCCAGCGTGGGTGGAAATCCACATCGGCTGGTCGTCGCTGGTCCCTGAGCGTCGCATCACGTTAAGCAGGAAGGTAGCTCCGGCGGGCGAGTCGGGAGACAGAAGACGATCCAGGGGCAGGGCCAGACGTGTTACCCATTTTCCTCCGGTGGCAGTCGAGGTCACGGTCGCGCCGCAGTCCCAGGGCTGTCCGCCGGCGGGGGTGATGCCCACCCCGCCGCGCGTATAACTGCGGAACTTGCCCTCGGGGTTAACCAGGAGCACCTCGTATTCCGCGCCTGGCTTCTGCGCGAACAGGACTTGCCAGCAGTCTCCGCTGGTGAAGTCCTCCGTG
>JAAYIR010000133.1 GCA_012523355.1 candidate division WS1 bacterium | reverse complement strand
GCTCGGGGGCCTGTATAAGCTCAGCAACCTGCTCGGCGGTGAGCGCGCGGTCAAACATGCGCAGATCATCCACGGTACCGAAGCAGGTACGACGGCGCGGCTGGTGCGACCCCAGGACACAGAGGGCCGAGATGAGCTGGTCGGGTGACAGGGGCGGAGCGGTGAGCTGGGCCTCCGCCAGCAGCTCGGCGTCCAGGTAGGCGGCAACTTTCTCCTGGTCCCAGGTGAGAGTCAGGAGGTGGAATTGAGAATCAGCCAACTGGGGGAGTATGGAACGGAAGCGCACACCGGCGGCGCCGGCCGTGGCGTTGGAGCTGGAGAACTCCCAGCCGCGCGTCCAGCCGTTGCCGATGGCAAACCAGGTGACTTCTCCGGCGGTGAGATCAGCCAGCACCGGGTCGAGGCGGACCCAGAGGGCAAAGGAGCCCTCTGCGACGGGTATGGGAAGACCCCCGATCCGGAAGCTGGGGATAGCGACCTGGCGGCTGGTGCCGCCGGGAAGCCAGTCGGTGGGCGTGCTGTGGTACTGAGGGTAAGCCTTGGCGCGCTCAAGCTGCAAAGCGTCCAGCAGCACAGTGCTCTCCACCGGCGCGGTGTTCTCGATTTGGACGGTGATCTCCTGCTTCACGACGTCCTTGGGGAGGTCTACGACCAAGGCGATGCGCTGCCACTGGTCCGCGGGCAGGTCGAAGGTCTGGGTGGGGGTCGCCACGGTCTCCTCATTGGCCTTATTGAGACCCTTGGCCCGTAGCGCCAGGCTGACACGCCCGGGGCCACCCAGGGAGCGGACCCAGGCGGAGAAGACGAAGGAGGAGCTCTGCGTCAGGCTTGCGGGCGGGTCGGCGAGGGAGAGGAGGGGAAAGGCACAGGAGGCACCGGCGCGATCGAAGACGAGGCGGAGGGAGGTCTTGCCGGCCACGGCGGGTCCGGCGGAAATCTGCGCGGCGGCGCCGTCGAGTACCAGCTGCTTCAGGAGGGCCTCGTCCGGGTCAGCCATCTCTGGAGGGAGGAGGTTGGTCGCATCCGGCTGCAGACGCAGCCCCTGGCCGGTCTTGCCGGGAACCAGCAGATCGGGACTCAGGGCAAGCGGCGCGGCGCGGTTGGCGCCGACCTGGACAATCTGCGGAGAGTCGAAGGTAACGCGCAAGGCGGGCTCGGGGACCGCGGCCCAGGCGGAAACGGACAACGTGGTCAGGAGCACGAGTAGAGTGAGTCTAGACATGGTGACAGTGACCGTTGACAGCCGAAGTGGCTCCGGCTGCCAAGCGGGCCCTAGGTCATCTCCTTTGCCTGCAGTTGTTGAGATAGTTCCTGCGCCCAGGCGCGAATGGCCTGCCAATCCCGGAAGTCCTGGAGGCCCGAGGTGGGCAGGCCCTCGCTCTGGGCGACGCGACGCATCACCATACGCACGGCAAGATTGTAGCGATCATAATCCAGTACCCCGCCGAAAGCCTGGGAGGCGAAAGGTTCGAGTTCGGGAAAGCGCTGCAGCAATTGGGGGAGAGATTCGGCGAGAAGGCGGCGGCTACCTTCCAGGGTGCGGGCGGTCAGGGCGACAGCGAAGATAGCAAAGGGTGTGGTCTCCAGCTCGCGGCGGAAGCGCTGGAGGAAGCGGGGCAGGCCCCCCAGCCAACGACCGGCGCGGATGGAACTGCCCAGGAGTACGGCATCAAAGGGAGCCAGGGACTGGACTTTGGCCATGGGCTGGACCTCGACCGTATGGGATTCGGCGAGGACCTTGCCGATCTCTTTAGCAACCTCAGCAGTGGCGCCGAAACCACTGGCGTAGGCGATGAGCACTCGCATGCAGCGTTACCTCGTTTCCATAAGCTGTGCGGGCCAGGCCAGAGCGGCGAGCCCGTGTGCCGGAGCTGAAGGCGCAGCTCCGGAGTTCAGAACGAGAAGAGCAAGATGAGAACGGCCAGGCCCAGGGTCAGAAGCCCACGAACCAGCGCGCCCAGGATACGGCCCTTCAGAGCGCCCCAACCGGCGCGGCGAGCTTCGTCGGGCAATCTCCCCTGATGGCGCTCGTAGAGATAGGCGGCGAGGTAGCCGCCCGCCAGGCCGCCCGCGAGGGGGGGAAGGAGGGCGCCGATGAAGACCCCCGCCAGGCCCCCGATCAGCCCCACCAGGCCGAAGGCTGGCGCTAGCCATCCCAACAAGAAGGCCCCGCCCAGGCCGCCGATGAGTACCCAGGTCATGGTGGCGCCGGAGCCGCCGTAATTCCGCACCCCAGTCATGCTCAGGAGGTTGTCGAGTAGCTCAATGACCACCGCGACGGGGATGAGTCCGAGTACGAGCGCGAGGGGCGGCTCCTGCCATTGGTGCGCGGCGGAGAAGACAAGGCCCCCCACAAGAATCAGGATGGTTCCTGGCAGGCCCAGGAAAGCCGCGACAATACCCATGCCCAGAGCCGTGACATAGACCGCGCTCCCCAGCCAGTTGAGCACGTGCAGCCACCAGGGCATGAGGTATTGTTCACCACCCGGGCTCAATCTCCTCCCGCGGGGAGGTGCCAGGCAGCGAGGGAGGAAAATACGCTGCGCGAGTAGCTCGGTAAGCAGAGGGAGGGTGTGCCATGAAGATTCGACCGCTGGGCAAGACGGGTCTGGAGGTCAGCGAGCTGGCCCTGGGGGGGCTGTTCGTGTCGGATGTCGGGGGGGCCAAGGAGCAGGGCATTGCGACGATTCACCGCGCGCTGGAGCTGGGCGTCAACTACATAGATACGGCGCCGGCGTACCACGACAGCGAGGTGGTGATTGGGGAAGCGCTGCGGGGAGTGTCGCCGCAGCCGATTGTCTCGACGAAGCTGGGCTACCGTCCGGAACCCTTTGAGCCGCTGAACAAGGACTTTCTGCGGCGGTCGGTGGAGAACAGTCTGCGGGTGCTGGGGCGAGACTATCTGGATATCTTGATGATCCATGAGCCCGACCGGCGGGCACCGCAGTTCATGGACTGGTGGACGGACTACGAGAACTACCGGGGACCGGTGCTGGACCTGATGCTGGAGCTGAAGGAGGAGGGTCTCGTCAAGCACATGGGTCTGGGCGGGACTACGCCGTATGCCATGCCGCCGGTCATTCGCACCGGCAATTTCGAGATGTTGCTGACTGCCTTCCAGTACAGTCTGCTGTGGCGGGAGGCGGAGTGGGAAGTGCTGCCGGCAGCGGTCGAGCAGGGGATGGGGATCGTCATTGGCTCGCCGCTGCAGCAAGGGTGGCTGGCGGAGCGGGTGGATGACCAACTCGACGATCCCGCGATTGGACTGAACCTGCCCCGGCGGCGGCAGTTCAGGGCGCTTTATAGCTACCTGGACGAGATCAACCTGCCGCTGGTGGAGGTGGCGCTGCGCTGGGTGATCTCCAACCCCAACGTGAGTACGGTGCTGATGGGCGCGCGGCTGCCGGAGCACGTGGAGCAGAATGTGGCGGCCATCGAGAAGGGACCCCTGCCGTCAGAGGTCATGGCGTCACTCAAGATAATCGCCGACATGGTGCCCTTCCGGCCCTACGACGAATCCTACGGGACACCGTTCAAGCTGAGTTGGAAGTAGGCAGAGAGAGAAGACGGGAGACGAGCTGGCGACGCAGGTCCGGAGTCCTGCTGAGCGAGAAAGAGAGGCAAGTGGAGATGAAAGCAGCAGTTGTAGAAGAACCAGGGGTGTTGCGGGTGCGAGAGGTTCCGGAGCCCACGGTGGGGCCGTATGATGCGCTGTGCGATCATCTGTACTGCGCGACCTGCACGGCTACGGATACACACATCAAGGACGGCGTGTTCTTTGGGGCCATCGAGTATCCGGCCATTCTGGGGCACGAGGCCATCGGGCGGGTGCGGGAGCTGGGGCCGAAGGTGCGGAACTTCAAGGTGGGAGACCTAGTCACGCGGCCTGGGGCCACCGCCCATCCGGAGCAGGGCCTCTACGTCGGCTGGGGTGGGTTCGCGGAGCGGGGGATCGTGCGAGACTACCAGGCCATGCAGGAAGACCAAGTGGAGAACGAGGGCTTTAATTTCTTCCGCCTGAACCAGGTGGTGCCACCGGATATTGACCCGGCAGACGCGACGATCATCATCAACTGGCGGGAGACCTGGAGCTATATCACCCGCATGGGAGTGAAGTATGACACGCGGGTACTGGTGCTGGGGACCGGAGGAGTGGGGCTGTCCTTCATTGACCATGCAGGGAACCTGATGGCTCGTGAGGTGGTGGCGGTGGGCAGCCCGGCGCGGTTTGAGCTGGCCAAGCGCCTGGGAGCCACCGACTGCGTGGACTATCACACCGAGAACCTGTCCGAGGAGCTGGAGAAGAGGCATCCAGAGGGGTTTGACTTCATCATTGACGCGGTGGGACGACAGGGCAATCTGGACAGCGTGCTGCCGACGCTGAAGCCCGGAGGCTGGATGGCGCTCTATGGGGTGGATGAGTATGGGGACGTGACGGTGTCACCGTCGAAGGCGCGAGGCACCTTCACCATCTCGATGGAGGGGTACGCCGAGGGGGAGGTTACGGAACCGATTGTGCGGATGATGAGGGAGGGGCGGCTCCGGCCCCGGGAGTACTACGACCGGGAGCGCATCTTCCCCCTGGAGGAGATCAACGCCGCCTTCGCAGCCCTGAAGAACCGGGAGATGGTGAAGGCGGTCGTGAAGTGCTCAGAGGCGTAGATGTCCGGGCGCCTCGCGGTCGTGACGGTCCGCCTCACGGATCTGGACGCGGCGGATCTTGCCGCTGATGGTCTTGGGTAATTCGCTGACGAACTCGATGATCCGCGGGTACTTGTAGGGCGCGGTGACCTTCTTCACGTGCTCCTGCAGCTCCACGATGAGGTCCTCACTGGGTTCGTAGTCTCTGGTGAGGACCACCGTGGCCTTGACCACCTGGCCGCGGATTTCGTCCGGCACGCCGGTAATGGCGCACTCCAGCACGGCGGGGTGTTCCAGCAGAGCGCTCTCGACCTCGAAGGGCCCGATACGGTAGCCGGAGCTCTTGATGAGGTCGTCGGCACGCCCCACGAACCAGTAGTACCCGTCCTCATCGCGCCAGGCCGTATCCCCGGTATAGTAGATGCCGTCGTGCCACATGCGGGCCATGAGTTCGGGGTCGTTATGGTACTCGCGGAACATGCCCACCGGGCGACGGGCGGGAGTGTGGATGACCAGTTGCCCCTCCTCGCCCACCTCGCAGGAGCGGCCTTCCTCGTTCAGCACGTCCACGTTCCAGCCGGGAGAGGGCTTGCCCATGGCGCCGGGACGGGGCTTGACCCAGGGGTAGTTGGCGACCAGCACCACCGTCTCGGTCTGCCCGAAACCCTCCATGAGAGGGACTCCGGTGCCTCGGAGCCAGGCGTGGTACACCTCGGGGTTGAGGGGCTCGCCAGCGGTGGTGCAGTAGCGCAGCCGGCTCCAGTCATAGGCTGAGAGGTCCTCACGGATGAGAAAGCGCAGGGCAGTGGGCGGAGCGCAGAAGGTGGTAACGCCGTAATGACTGATCACCCGCAGTAACTCCGCAGGCTGGAGGCGCTCGAAATCATAGGTAAACAGGGCGGTGCCACCTATCCACTGGCCGTAGATTTTGCCCCAGGTGGCCTTCGCCCAGCCGGTGTCGGAAAGGGTGAGATGCAGCCCGTCCT
The DNA here is from genome assembly GCA_012523355.1 of candidate division WS1 bacterium. Lineage (GTDB taxonomy): Bacteria > Armatimonadota > Zipacnadia > Zipacnadales > Zipacnadaceae > Zipacnadum. Next base: position 3,163 of record JAAYIR010000133.1, on the reverse strand, counting down.
CGGTCACGCGCTGCCAGTAGCAGGCGGTGAGGATATGTCCGAGCGGATAGGTGAAGTCGTGGATAACCATCTTGGGGAGCCCGGTGGTTCCCGAAGTGAAGTAGAGGAGCATGGGGTCCTCATTGCGGGTGGCGGCCTCACCGGTGGGACGCTGGAATTCCTGGGGCACGGAAGCCAGCTCTTTCTCCAGGGAGAGCCAGCCGGGACGGTCAGTGGACAGAGCGAGACGCAACTGGAGACTGGGGCACTCGGGGGCCGCCGCCTCCACGTGTTCGAGGACACGGTCGTCATTGACGCAGAGAATGAGCTTGATGTCGGCGGCTCCACAGCGGTAGACGATGTCCTTGGCGGTCACCAGATGAGTGGCGGGGATGGCGATGGCGCCGAGCTTGTGCAGGGCGAGCATGGCTATCCAGAATTCGTAGCGGCGCTGGAGAATGAGCATTACGGGGTCGCCCTTGCGCAGGCCGAGAGACTGGAAGTAGTTGGCCCACTGGTCACTCAAGCGGCGGAAATCTGCGAAGGTGAAGCTGGCCTCTTCGCCTTGCTCGTTGCACCAGATCAGGGCCAGCTTGTCGGGCTGCTCTTCGGCCCAGGCGTCTACCACGTCGTAGGCGAAGTTGAAGTTCTCGGGGACCAGCAGGCGGAAGTTGTCCTGGAAGTCCTCGTAGGAATCGAAGTCAAGGCGATTGACAAAGCGCTCGAGCATGATACAGGACCCTCCGTGGAACGGAAACGATCAGAAGACGATGGCGAGGAACTCGGCGCGCTCGTCGTTCATCGCCTGCATGCCGTGAGGCAGGGAAGAGTCGAAGTAGAGGGAATCCCCGGGTTCCAGCACCAGCTCCTGGTCGTCCAGGATGATCTTGAGCACACCGGAGAGGACGTAGTTGAACTCCTGGCTGGGTTGGGTATTGAAATGCACCGGAGTCCCTGCGGGCTCGGGAACCACGGTAACCAGAAAAGGCTCAGTGCGCTTGTCAACGAAGTTGGAGGCCAGGCTCTGATAGCGGTAATCCTCACGGCGCTGGACACCTACGCCCTCGCCGCGGCGAACCAGCGCCCAGCGGTGTAGCCGCGGGTTCTCGCCGGTGAGCAGCGCCGTCAACTCCACGCCGTAACGCCCCGCAAGCTGGAAGAGGACTCCCACCGGAATGTCGGCCTCGCCGCTCTCATAGGCCTCGTATTCCTCGACGCTGAGGCCCAGGTCATGGGCGAGGGTAGTCTGTGACAGGTTGGAGATCTCGCGGAGCTCACGAATGCGGGCGGCGACCTGCTGTAACTCCTCCGACATGGTGGGGTCCTCGCTTCCTGGCCGGGCGGCAAGAGGTCGGCGTGCGATGCATCCCAGGCCATCAAACAATTCAACGCGAGCGGGACTCATACCTGCGCGGAGGGGACTGGGGGGAGAGAAAGTCCGCGCTCGACCAGAAGCTGGGCGAGGGCTTGCAGATACTCCTCCTGGAAACGCTGTTTGCTGAAGCGCAGGGCGTTCTCGCGGCAGCGCTGCCGGGAGAACTGCTCAGCAGGGAACCGACGCAGGGCCTCAGCGAGTGAGTCGGGAGTCTGTTCCGTGAAGAACAGGCCAGTCTCGCCGTCCAGAAGGGTTTCGAGGGCGCCGCCGCCGGCGAAGGCGATGACGGGGCGGCCGGCACTCTGGGCCTCCAGCGGGGCGATGCCGAAGTCCTCCTCCTGAGGCATGAGGAAGGCGCGGCAGCGAGCGACGTAGTGGCGGACCTCTTCCGCTGGACGGTGTCCCAGGAAGCGGACGGTGGGACCGGCGAGCGCTTCCAGGCGGGGGCGCTCCGGGCCGTCGCCGATGACCACCAGGGGGAGGCCGAGGCGGTTGCAGGCCTCCACGGCGAGGTCCACCCGCTTGTAGGGATTGAGCGCGCCGACGATAAGGAAGTATTCCTCGTCTTCCTCACAGGGAAGAAAGAGTTCGGTGTCCACGGGGGGGTAGACCAGGGTAGAATCGCGCCCGTAGAATTGGCGAATGCGGCCCTGGGTGAGGCGGGAGTTGGCGAGGTAGTGGGTGGGACGGTGGCAGGTGGCCGCGTCCCAGCGGCGGAGGCGATGGAGCAGACGGCGGGTGGCAGCCCGGGCCAGGGGGCTGAGGCCGGAACTGGCCAGGTACTCCTCGCTCCAGAACCACAAGAAGCGCGCTGGGGAATGACAATAGCAGAGGTGCACAGCCTCGGGGCGCGAGCGCACGCTCTTGACCCAGGCGCTGCTGTCGCTGAGGACGAGGTCATATTCCTGGAGCCGCAGGGACTCAGTGGCCCGGGGCATGAGCGGGAGCAGCTTCTTGTGCAGGCGCCGGGAGGCCGGGAGCCGCTGGAGGAACGAAGGCCGGATGTCCCAGGCGGCAGAATCGGGCCCCATGCGCGCGGGATCGTGCAGGAGGGTGAAGACGGGGGCGTGCGGGAAGAGCTCGTGGAGGGCCGCGAGCACCCGCTCCGCGCCGCGGAGGCCTTGCATCAGGTAGTCATGAACCAGCGCGATACGCATGGCGGAAGTGAACGGCGAGACAGACGCAGGGATATGGGCAAGCTGCAGACCGGTGGTTGTCTGTCGCTGGCGGACGATCGGCTGGGCAGGTCTGTCGGCTTACTCATGGTGTATCCAGGGCGGCGAGCAGCGCCTGGCGCATGACTTCCACGGGAGCGGGATAGCCGGTCCAGAGCTCCAGAGAGAGCGCGCCCTGGTGGACGAGCATGCCAGTTCCCTCGAGAGTCTCAGCCCCGGCGGCGGCAGCGGCCTGCAAGAGCACCGTGCGGCGGGGGTTGTAGGTCAGGTCGCAGACGAGCTGGCCGGGATGCAGCCAGGCTGCGGGCACCACCGGCGGGACGTGGGGGCGCGGGTACATGCCCACGGGCGTGCAGTCCACGATCACCTCGGCCTGGGCGATGAGATCGGCGGCGCTCTCCTCCAGAGAGGCGGCGCAGAACGGGACGTCGCCGGCAACCGAAGAAAGCAGCCGGACCAGTTCCTCGGCTCGCGAGAGAGTGCGATTGAGAATTATGACCTGGGCGGCGGAGTCCTGGAGCGCAGCGAGAGCAACCGCGCGCGCGGAGCCGCCTGCGCCCACTACCGCCACCCGGCTCCCTCCCAGGCTCCAGCCCACCTCGGCGACTGAGCGCCGGAACCCCTCCACGTCCGT
>JAAYIR010000132.1 GCA_012523355.1 candidate division WS1 bacterium | reverse complement strand
CAACTCCGCCTTTACACTCCCCTTGTCCTCTGTTATACTTTCTCTCCACGGGCGGTTAGTTCAGGGGAAGAACGCTACCTTGACACGGTAGAGGCCGGTGGTTCAAGTCCACCACCGCCCACCATGACGGTCATGTGTGCCGCGGCCGGCTTCCGGGCGCGGTGTTTTGGCCTACCGGGTGCGCAGCAGGGCGTGGCGGGCTGGCACCGGGGCGGCAGCGCAGACCACAAACTCGGTAAGGAGGTGCCCCATGAGCACAATCAGTTTGATTCTGCCCGATGGCTCGACTCTCGAGGTGCCACGGGGCACTACCGGCCTGCAAGTTGCAGAGTCCATTGGTTCCCGGCTGGCGAAGGCGGCCCTGGCTGTACGGCTCGACGGTCGGATACAGGACCTCGAGCGCCCTCTGGAGGAGAGCGGGGAGTTCGCCGTGTATACTTTCTCCGACGCCGAAGGCCAGGAGGTTTATCGCCATTCGGCTGCGCACGTGATGGCGGCGGCGGTCTTGCGCCTCTTCCGGGAGGCGCGCCCCACTATCGGTCCGGCCATCCCCGACGGGTTCTACTATGACTTCGAGATGCCGCGGCCCTTCACCGAGGAGGACCTGGAGCGCATCGAGGCCGAGATGCACAAGCTGGTCAAGGCAGACTTGCCCTTCGTGCGACGGGAGGTCTCGGTGGCGGAGGCCCGGGAGATCTTTGCGGATAATCCCTACAAGTTGGAGCTGATTGAGGAGCTGGAGGCGGAGGGGGAGACAGTGCTGTCCGTGTATGAGATGGGGGAGTTCACCGATCTGTGTCGGGGACCGCATGTGCCATCTACGGGCCGCATCAAGGCCTATAAGCTGACCTCCATGGCTGCGGCTTACTGGCGGGGAGACGAGAATCGCCAGAGCCTTCAGCGGCTCTATGGCACCGCCTATCCGGACCCTCAGGCGCTGCAGGAACACCTGGACCGGCTGGAGCAGGCGCGCCTGCGCGATCACCGCAAGCTGGGCCGGGAGCTAGGGCTATTTACCTTCTTTGAGCAGGCCGGAGCTGGGCTGCCCTATTACCTGCCCAACGGCGCCATGCTGCGCCAGACGGTTTGCGACTTCGCCCTGCAGCAGCACCTGCGCCGCGGCTACCAGCTTCTGCGCACGCCGCATCTGATCCGCAGCGACATCTGGGAGACCTCCGGTCACGCCCAGCAGAACTACCCCATGTACTATACGGATATTGAGGGCCAGTCCTACGGCATCAAGCCGATGAACTGTCCCGGACATATCCTGATCTATAACTCACAGACGCACTCTTACCGCGACTTGCCGGTGCGGTACTTCGAGTTGGGGACGGTGTACCGGCATGAGCGCTCCGGGGTGCTGCACGGGCTGCTTCGCGTTCGCGGCTTCACGCAGGACGATGCACACATCTTCTGCACGCCCGAGCAGCTAACCTCGGAGCTGATCGGCGTGCTGAACTTTGCCCGCGACATGCTGCGGACCTTTGGCTTCAGCGAGTTCGAGGTGGACCTCAGCACCCGTCCCGAGAAGTCCATGGGCAGCGACGAGAACTGGGAGCATGCCACCGAGGCCCTGGCCGCAGCCTTGCAGGAGGCCGGGCTGGAGTATCATGTGGACGAGGGCGAGGGCGCCTTCTATGGTCCCAAGATTGACATTAAGCTCAAGGACGCGATCGGGCGTCTACATCAAGGGCCGACCATTCAGTGTGACCTCAACATGCCGGACCGGTTCGACGTTAACTATGTTGGTGAGGACGGCAAGGAGCACCGGGCGGTCATGATTCACCGGGTGGTGCTGGCGGGTATCGAGCGCTTCCTGGGGTTGCTGATTGAGCACTACGCCGGGGCCTTCCCTATCTGGCTGGCGCCGGTGCAGGTACGGGTGCTGCCCATCACTGAACGGGCGCTGGAGTATGGCCGACAGGTGCGAGACGGACTGCTGCAAGCCGGCCTGCGCGCGGAACTGGATGATTCGCAGGGCACCTTGAGTGCCAAGATTCGCGATGCCGAGCTGTTGCGGCTGCCCTATATGCTGATAGTGGGGGACCGGGAGGCGGAGTCCGGGCAGGTCGCGGTGCGGCACCGGGAGGAGGGCGACCTGGGCCCGCAGCCGCTGGAGGATTTTCTGGCCCGTCTACGTGACGAGGCCCAGCCACCCAGGGGGTGAAGACGGGCCACGCCGGGGGCAGTCTTTCAGGTTCCGGGGGTGGAGGCGACCATATATGGTAGAGATGTTTGTGGCTCGAATCGCTCTGGACGTTGAACAGGGCAACGCGATGGTGGTGCTGGCTGATGAGCCGGAGGAGCGTCTCCTGCCCATCTTCATCGGCATCTTTGAGGCCAATGCGATTGCCACCGAACTGCGGGGCGTGCGTCCGGAGCGCCCCATGACTCACGATTTGCTGGCCTCGATTATCTCCGAGCTGGGTTGCCGCATGGAGCGGGTGACGATCACGACCCTGCGCGAGAATACCTTCTATGCCTTGATTACGCTGGCGCGGGATGGGGAAAAGCTGGAGATCGACGCGCGGCCCAGCGACAGTATCGCCCTGGCCTTGCGCTGTGATGCCCGCATCTTCGTGACCGATGAGGTGCTCGAGCAGGCCAAGTTCCGCCCCATGCCCGATGACGAGATTGAGCGGTTTGAGGAACTCATGTCGCAGGTGGATCTACCCGTCGAGGGCGACGAGCCGCCGCTGCCGGAGGAGCCGGAGGAACCCGGAGAGTAGCATCGGTTTCTAACACGTCGGGGGAATCGGGCGCACGCCCCTTGCGTGAGGCGTCAAACAACTTTTCCACAACGGTCCTAAAGGAGACATCGTGACGCGATCCCAAAGAAACTTCACCTGGGTGGCCGCTATTGCAGTGGCCATCATCCTGATCATACGGGGTGTCACCCTGTATACTGACTACCTGTGGATGGACTCGGTCGGCCAGGCGGCGGTGTTTGCCAAGCTCCTCTGGACCCGGCTGGCTCTGGGCTTGGCGGTCGGGGTTCTGTTCTTCTTCTGGCTATGGGGAAATCTGCGCCTGGCCCGTCGTCCCCAGCCCCAGGACGTGACTCTGATCGGCAAGCGGCTACTGCCCGAGGAGGACCGTCAGCAGATCGAGAGCTTTGCCGGGCGCGCGCTGCTGATCTTCGCGGTGATCGGTGCGCTATATGCGGGATTGCAGGCGGGTGGGCAGGCCATGCCGCTGCTGCAGTTCCTCAACCCGGCCAAGTTCGGTCAGACAGACCCCTTGTTCCACAAGGACGCCGGTTTCTACGTGTTTCAGTTGCCCTTCGTGCTGTACCTGTATCACACCATCATGTCAGCGATAGTGATCACCCTGGTGGCCTGTGTGCTGGTGCATCTGTATCAGGAGAATGTGCGCATTGTGGGCAACGGTCTCCACGCCAATCCCTGGGCTCGCCGGCACCTGCTGGGGCTGCTGTCTCTGGCCCTGATTTTCAAGATCTGGGGCTATCGGCTGGCCCAGTACAACCTGCTATACTCCAACACGGGCGAGCGTTTCTGGGGCGCCTCCTACACCGATGTGACGGCCCGGCTGCCAGTGCTGTGGATCATGATGGTGATTGCGCTGGGGGCCGCGGTCCTGTGCATCCTGACCATCCCGCGACGCGACTTTCGGTTGGCTGGTTGGTCACTGGGCGTGCTGGTGGTCCTCTCGCTGGTAGGCGGTACCGTGTACCCCTGGGCTATCCAGCGGCTGGTGGTCATTCCTAACCAGTTGCGCGTGGAGGAGCCTTACCTGAAGAACAATATCGCGGCTACCCGGACAGCCTTCGATCTGGAGGACCTGCATCGCACCACGTACACCGTGCGCAGGGAGGTCAGCCGTGAGACCCTGGAGCGTTCGCGCCAGACGCTCAAGAGCATCCGGCTCTGGGACTATCGGCCTCTGGAGGCCACCTTCGATATGCGCCAGGCGCTCCGCTCCTACTATACTTTCCCGGGGGTGGACGTGGACCGCTACCACATAGATGGCGAGTTGCGCCAGGTTTCCATCTCTCTGCGGCAGTTGGACTACTCCAAGGTTCCCGGCGGGGTAAACTGGCAGAATCAGCATCTGATTTACACTCATGGCTACGGCGCAGTAGTCTCACCGATCCACGAGGCGGACGCCTACGGGCTGCCTTTCTACTGGGTGGGTGGCCTGCCCCCGATCAGCACGGTCCCGCAACTGGACATCAAGCGCGCGGGGATCTACTATCAGTCCGAGGCCCTGCCGCCGCTGATCGAGCTGGTCTCCTCACCGGAGTCGCTGCAGCCGGCACAGCCCCAGGGCGAGGCCGGGCCGCCCGGGCCGGCCGGTCCGGGGCCGGCGCCGGCCCTCCCTGTGGCGGCGGGCAGCCCGCTGGCCAAGACCCCTCCTGGCGAGGTCCCCTACGTGTTGGTTAACACCCGGCAGCCGGAGTTGGACTACCCCTCGGTGGACGCGCCGAGCGCGGGCAACGGAGACCGCGAGGAGAACGTCATGACCAAGTACTCCGGGCCGGGCGGCGTGCAGCTCAAGAACTTCTGGCGGCGGCTCTGCTTTGCCATCCGCTTCGGCGATCTGCAGATCCTGCTCACCAATTACATCACCCCGGAGAGCCGGATTCAGCTCAATCGTTACGTGCCCAGCATGCTGGTGCGCATCGCCGCTTTCCTGCAGTATGATCCCGACCCCTATCCCATGATTGCCGAGGATGGCACGATCAAGTGGATCTGTGATGCCTACACGATCAGCAACCGCTATCCCTATTCCACGCTGGCTTCCGCCATCACCGCCGAGAAGCTCGCCCTGCCGGGGTGGAACTACATGCGCAACTCGGTGAAGGTGGTCGTGGACGCCTACGACGGCGTACCGACGTACTACATCGTGGATCCCAAGGATCCCATGGCTCAGTGCTACTCGAACATCTTCCCCACCCTGTTCACCTCTCAGGAAGAGATGCCTCCGGACGTTCGTCGGCATCTGCGCTACCCCCTGCTGCAGTTCATGATGCAGGCCAAGGTCTACGGCCTGTATCACATGGACAACGCGGAGACCTTCTTTACCCGCGAGGACATGTGGACCATCCCGCCGGAGATCATCCATGGCACGACCCAGCGGCCGATGGAGCCCTACTACATAGTCATGAAACTGCCGGGCGCGGAGAAGGAGCAGTACATTCTCATGCTGCCCTACGTGCTGAAGGGACGCGAGGAGCGCGTGGCTGTCGCCTGGATGGCGGCCATCTGCGATGAGCCGGACTACGGGAAGCTGGTGGTTTACGACTTCCCGAAGAATACCGCGGTGACCGGCCCCATGCAGTTCGAGGGGATGGTGGATCAGAGTCCGGAAATCTCCGCGGAGTTCACGCTCTGGGGGCAGGGCGGCTCGCAGGTGACGCGTGGCAATACGCTGATGATCCCGGTAGATGGCAGCCTGCTGTACATTGAGCCCATCTACCTGATTTCCACCGAAAAGAATGCCACGCCGCAGTTGCAGAGAGTCATCGCTTCCTACGGCGAGCGCATCGTGATGGAACCGACTCTGGACGCTGCCCTGACCAAGTTGTTTGGGGTGGACCTGAAGCTGGCGGCAGGCGGGCCGGCGAAGATGACGGCGGAGGGAGGCATGCCGGAGGCCCCTCCGGCCGCCCCGGGCTCCGCCGCGGGTCCCGAGGCGCCCGCCATCCCGGCCGCAGCGCCGGCTCCGGCCCCGGCGGGTGACACTCAGGAGCTAATCCGCCAGGCCAATCAGGCATACGCGGAGGGCGAGGCCGCGCTCCGACAGGGCGACCTCACCACCTATCAGGCCAAGATGAAGCAGGTCGGCGAGATCCTCGGCCAGCTCAAGACCGGTCAGTAGCCGCGTCCCCCCGGCCTGGCGCGTGCCTCTGGACAGGGCGGGACCGGCTCCCGCCCTGCCTGGTATGGGATCATGCTTACTCGTGAGGACCTCGAGGCGCTCGTGTTTGACCTGGATGGGACCCTGGTGGACTCCCGGATTGATTTTGCGCTCATGCGCGAGCGGATCCTGGAGTACCTCGAGGCGCGGGGGATGGATACCACCTCGGTGGCGGGGCATATGGTCCTGGAGATGATCGCCTGGGGGCGCAGGCAACTGCCTGCCGAAGACCACGAGCAATACCGCGTGGAAACTCGCCGCATCCTCCATGAAGTCGAGCACCCTCATGCCGCGTCGGCGGATCTCTTCCCCGGAGTGCAGGAGGCCCTGGAGGCCGCGCAGCAGGCCGGGCTGCGCCTGGGTATCATCACCCGCAGCTCTCAGCCTTACACCGACCTCCTGCTCGCGCGCCATCCCTTGCCCCTCTCCGTGGTGGTGACCCGCGACCATGTCGAGACCGCGCATCTCAAGCCCCGGCCCGAGCAACTCTGGTTGGCGCTGCGGCAACTGGGGGCGGCGCCGGCACGGGGGCTGATGGTAGGCGATCATCCCACCGACATTCAGTGCGGACGGGCCGCGGGCACGCGCGTCGCGGGCGTCTTGAGCGGCTCGGGGGATGAGCAGTGCCTGCGTGACGCCGGCGCGGAACTGGTGGCGCGAGATGTGGCCGAGGTAGTATGGAGCATCCTGGACGGCAAGTCGGGGCGCCCGGGGGCACAGGTGCCTCCCCTCGCAGGCGGCGAGGGGGGCACCCGCAGCCCCGGCGCCTAGCCGCTTCCTGGCAGCCGGGCTGAAGGTTACCTGTAGACAGCGTCCACGTAAACCGTGGCGTCAACGCTGAGGGCCTCCACCTCGATAGGTGAAGGCGTGTCACCCGCCCCGGGAGCCATGGCCATCATCTTCATCCCGCCCATTCCCATGGGCATGGGCGGCGATTGAGGCTGGTACATGCTCGCCCAGGTGTAGCCGACGATCTCCACCCCCAGACCGCGGGCCATGGCCTGCGCGTTCTGCACCGCATCGCGTACTGCTTTCTCCAGCGCCTGCTGCCGGGTGGCGCTGAGGTCCTCCTTGGAGAACTCGGGCCCGGAGAGGTTGACCGTGGGGCTGGTGAGCGCGAGGTCTACTATCTTGGAGACCCCCGCCCGCAAGGCGTCGCGGTCGCCACGCAGCGTGGCCGAAAGGGTGTGCGTCACAGCGTAGCCCAAGAGCTTGCGTTGCACCTCTCCCCCCGGTGTCCAGCCCTGCTCCCCCTGACGCAAGGGTGCATACTGCGGCACCACGTTGATGCCTTCGGTGTTGAGGGTCAGGTCGGCCAGCTTAAGTGCCTGGATAGCATCCAGGAGGGTTTGCGTCGCCGCCGCGGCCTTCTGGCGGGCGTTGGGCAGGTTGGCATCGGTTTGGCGCACGGTGAACTGCAGCCGCGCGGTGTCGGGCATGACCTTGACCATGGCGTGTCCCGTGACGCGCAGCAGATTCATCGGCGGCGGAGGTTGCGGGGGAGGCTCGGCGGCCCAGACCGTCGCTCCCACCAGCGAAAGCAGCACTACCCAGAGAATCAGTGACTTGCGCATACCCATCATCCTTTCTTGACAGCCCGGCAGGTGAGGTTATACTCAGGCAGGAGTCGCGAGTCGGCGGTAGTAGCATTCCCCGTGTAGGCGAGGCACACAGATGATCCACGTGACAGCCCCCGGACGTGGGGGCATAATCGGCAACCCCTCCGACATCTACGGCGGCACCGTCGTCTCCTGCACCATTGCCGAGCGCGCTGAGGCTCTAGTGAGCCACAGCCCTGTGCTTACCTTCGACGTGTACGGCCATTTCCAGGTTCTAGGTCAGGAAGCCGACCTCGAGTATCTTCCGGACTTGCACTACCTCGATGTGGCCAAGGCGGTGTGGCGCTACCTGCGCAAGTCAGAGCTGGCTGAGCAGGGGCGGATAGACCCGGCGGCGACCTTCCATGTGCGCGCCGGAAGCAACATTCCGCTGCAAGCGGGCTGCGCGGGCTCTACCGCGATCCTGATGGCGATTCTGGCCGGCGTGCTGGCGCACTTTGGGGTGGAGATGAGCCGCCATGCGCTGGCGGAGTTGGCGCGGGCTGTTGAGCGCACCGAGTTGGGTGTGCACTGCGGCTTCCAGGATCAGTACATGATTCTATTTGGGGGCCTCAACTGCGTGGACCTGCGCGGCAAGGAGAACCACGCTGGCGCCGGGCAGCCTTACGCGACGGTGGAACCGCTGGCGGCTGACGTGTCGGAGCTGCCCTTCGTGCTGGCTAACACGGGCATCCAGCGCCATAGCGGAGAGTTCCACGCCGCGCCCCGCCAGGCCTGGGAGGAGGGTGACCCTCGCCGCCGTCAGGGCTTTGAGCGCCTGGGAGAGCTGGGACGCCTGGGCAAGCGCGCGCTGCTCGACGCGCAGTGGGAGTGGCTGGGGGAGTTGATGAACGAGAACTGCGAGATCGTGCGCGATCTCATCGGCCTGGGGGAGGTTAATGAGCGACTGATTGAGGCCGCGCTCAAGGCCGGAGCGCTGGGGGCCAAGCTCTCCGGCGCCGGGCGCGGGGGGACCATCATCGCGCTCCACCCCGACCCGGAGTGGATGGGTGCGAACCTACTGGCAGCGGGAGCGGAGAGGCTGATCCGGCTGGTGCCGAGTCCGGGGCTGGAGGTTACCCACGTTTGACCCTGGGGGCAGAAGTTGCGGGGGCTGTCGAGAATCCCCGTCTGGGGGCAGGGACTGAGCCAACGCCTCCGTTTGAGTGGCCGGTGGTTGGCGGCGACATGGCCTGAGGTGACGACATGGATCTCTATGCAAAGCTGAAGGCAAACCGAGACCGGGTTTTGGCCCTGGCGGAGCGTTGGGGGGCACGGAATGTACGGGTGTTCGGGTCTGCGGCGCGGGGGGAAGCCGATGAGCAGAGCGATCTGGACCTGCTGGTGGACCTGGACCCGGACCGCAGTCTGCTGGACCTGGCGGGATTCCTGTTAGACGTGCAGGAGCTACTGGGCGGGCCGGTGGACGTAGTGACGGAGCGGGGACTCAAGGCGCGCATTCGCGACCGCGTCCTTCAGGAGGCGGTGGCGCTGTGAGAGATGATCGCGAGCGGCTGCTGGACATGGCACAGGCCATCGAAGAGATCGGCAAGCACCTGGTGCCCAGTCTTGACGAGTTTGAGAGGGATCGTCTGCGGCAAGTATGGGTCATCCACCATCTGCAGATCATGGGCGAGGCGGCCAGGACCTTGTCCGAGGCCTTCCGCCAGCAGCACAGCGAGGTCCCCTGGTCACGTATCGCCGCCCTGCGTCACGTCCTAGTGCATCAGTATTTTGACATTGACGTTCGGGCGCTGTGGGCCGTAGTGCAGCAAGACCTCCCCAAAGTGCGCACCCAAATAGCCCAACTTCTCGAGGAGCCCGGGGATGACTGAAGTCCTCGCCATCATCCCGGCCCGGGGAGGGTCGAAGGGCATTCCCCGCAAGAATGTCCTGCCGCTCGCCGGGAAGCCGCTGATTGCCTGGACCATCGAGGCGGCACGGGAGGCCCGGCGGGTCAGCCGCGTGGTCGTTTCCACTGATGATGACGAGATCGCCGAGGTCGCGGCAGCGGCAGGCGCGGAAGTCCTCCGCCGTCCCGCCGAGTTGGCCGGCGACCTCACCCCCACTGAGCCGGTGCTGATCCACGTCGTTGAGACCCTTCGTAAGACCGAGGGCTACCAGCCCGACCTCCTCGTCCTGGCCCAGTGCACCTCGCCCCTGCGCGGCGCGGACATCATGGAGGCGGGGATCAGGCTGCTGCTCGAGACCGGCTGCGACTGCGTGCTGACCGTGGCGCCGGTCGCCCATTGGCGGCTGCGGGGGGAGATCGGCCCCCAGGGCGAATGGCGCGCTGAGTATGACTTCGGGGAGCGCGGCTTTAGCCAGCAACACGCGCAGAAGTACTCCGAGAACGGGGCGCTGTACGTTCTGCGGCGCGAGGTGCTGGAGACTTATCACAACCGGCTGGGGGGAGACGTGCGCGCACTGGTCATGGACTGGGCGCACTCGCTGGACATTGACCGGCCGGAGGATTTTGCCCTGGCCGAGAAGTTGATGCGTGTCCTGTAACCGCCCCAGCGGGGTCCCTACTTCGACTCCACCCGCCGGATCTTCCTCCCGAAGAGCGTCCAGCGGCGGATGTTGACGCGGCGCAGGGCGCAGCGGTCGGTCTCCGGCGTGTTGAGTCCCGGAAGAGTGCTGAAGGCCGCGCGGTACCCCGCCTCCTGCGCCACCTGTGCCACCGCCGGGTTGAACTCGCCGAAGGGATAGGCGAGGGTCGTTACCTGCTCCTGCAGATGTTCTTCCAGCACGCGCTTGCTTTCCCGTAGTTCCTGCACCGCTTGCGTCGCGGGGATCTCGGTGAGGTGGGTGTGGGTCAGCGTATGTGAGCCGATACTCACTCCGGCGGCCTGGAACTCCCGGAGCTGCTCCCAGGTCAGCATGGGGTTGTGCCGATGGGCAGGATGCGGCATCCAGCTGCTCATGCCGCCCACCCGTCCCGCCACCATGAACAGCAGGGCCGGCACCTGTTCCTCCTGCAGCACTGGCACGGCATAGGTGTGAAGATCGGCCAGCCCGTCGTCAAAGGTGACCAGCACGGGGTGGGTGACGTCCGGGAGGGAGCTGTCCAGCCAGTCCAGGGCCTGCGCGGCGGTCACGAAGGTATACCCTCTGCGCTTCAGATAACGGAGCTGGCCGCGGAAGCGGGGTACCGGGAGGTGATGCGCCGCCAGCGCCCGGCCCCGGGGCAGAGGGCCCACGTTGTGGTAGAGGAGAACGAGCAGAGAGGCGGAGGTGGCCTCAGGGGGGGCCGGCCTCGCGCCGCAGACGCCGCTCGTGCGGCCCCTCCGCCCAAGAGTCACTCCTCGGCCTCCCGGAGAGCGAGGGGGAGATACTCCAGCAGATCGCTGGCAGCCAAAGCGCGGGAGGCGTACTCCTCGGCGAAGAGGTCTGCGGCCTGGCCATGGTAGTAGACCGCGGCTGCGGCTGCTTCGAAAGGTGATCTTCCGCCTGCCAGGAAGGCTCCGAGCATCCCGGCCAGGATATCTCCCGTCCCCCCACTGGCCAGACCAGAGTTACCCGTGGTGTTGATCGCCGCGCGGCCGCCGGGCTCTGCGATCACCGTTCCTGCGCCTTTCAGCACGACCGCGCAGCGCCACTCGTCGGCAGCCCTCCGGGCCACGTTTAAGCGGTCCGCCTGCACCGCCTCCATGCTCAGGCCCGTGAGGCGGGTCATTTCCCCGGGGTGAGGCGTGAGGACTGTGCTACCCCGCCGGCGCAGGAGCAGGTCTGCCTGGCCGGAGAGCGCGTTGAGCGCATCAGCGTCCACCACGAGCGGAACACGTATTTCCTGGGTCAGACGGCGGGCCAGCTCTGCGGTCTCCTGGTGGCGGGAGAGGCCTGGTCCCAGAACGACCGCGTCGCAGTCCAGAGCGCGTTTCAGGATAGGCTCCGCCGCCGCCGGAGAGAGCGTACCATCCACTGTCTCTGCGATCGGCAGCGTGAGGGGTTCCGTGCATTTCCCCTCCAGGATGGCGTTCAGGCTTTCAGGGACGGCGAGGTATACCAGGCCGGCACCTGCCCGCACCGCGGCGTTGGCCGCCAGCGCCGCCGCCCCGGTCATTCCTGGTGAACCAGCGACAATCAGCAGGCGGCCTGCATCGCCCTTGTGCATATCCGGGAAGCGCCCCGGAAGGGCCGAGGCGGCCAGGTCTGGCGTGAGGACCTGCGTGAGCGGAGATAAACTCGAGAGCAACGTAGCCGGGAGGGAGATGTCCGCGACGACGATCTCGCCAGAGTACTCACGCCCCGGAAAGAGATACATGCCCACCTTGGCGAGGCCGAAGGTGACGGTGCGATTCGCGGGGAGCGCCAGGCCCATGACCTGACCAGTCTCGGAGCTGATTCCGGAGGGGATATCCACCGCCAGCACCGGCGCGGGCGTGCGGGTGGCAGCCTCAATCCACGCGGCGATCTCATTGCGCACGGGCCCAGTCAGGCCAGTGCCCAGTAGCGCGTCCACGACCAGTCCGGCCCCCTGCAACCCGCGGCGCAGAGCTGCGCGGGAGGGAGTCTCCGTCAGCTCTATGCCAAAGTTCTTCGCGAGAGTGCAGTTCAAGGCCGCTTCGCCTTTTAGCTTATCGGTGGCCACGGCCAGGAAGGCGCGCACGGGTACGCCGCGATTGTGCAGACGGCGGGCGACCACCAGCCCGTCACCGCCGTTGTTGCCGGGCCCGCAGAGCACCACGACCGGTCCGGAGGCGCCGGCCTCCAGCCACAGTTCTTCGGCAGACCGGGCTGCCGCGCCGCCGGCGTTCTCCATCAGGCACACACCGGGGAGGCCATATTCTTGCACAGCCCGGCGGTCAATCTCACGCATCTGTTCCGCGGATGCCAGGTTCATGGTAGACTCCTGGGGTAGATTTGCGTAAACGCCAATGGTTGTCAAATGGTTCGTCAGAGGCGGGGCATTGTCCTGCGGTGGATCGCCCTCCTCCAGGCTGAACGAGCGGTGAGGGGCGTAGAGGAATGACTTACCTGAAACTGGCGCTGGCGGTAGCATGCGTGGTAGCGGGGACCTACCTGGTGTTTGCCGGGCCCGTCTCGGGGTGGGTGCTGCTGGGCCTGGGCCTCGCAGAGATCGGTTGGTGGTTGGTGACGCGGGTCTTCCGTTCTCCGGAGGAGTAAGCCCCGGCAGCGGCAGGAGAAGGCGCTGGCTCCCGCCGGGCCAGGCAGAGGGAATCTAACTTATGGAGACCGACAAACGTCAAGGAGTTGGCAACGTTATCTATTGGGCAGGAGGTGTCCACCATGTTAATCCGAGATGCATTGCAGGTCGAAGAGATGGAGGTCCAGTCCCCTGGAGCCGAGAAAGTGGCCATGCAGTGGCTGCT
>JAAYIR010000131.1 GCA_012523355.1 candidate division WS1 bacterium | reverse complement strand
GCGGACGCCGCCGACCTCCCCTAGGTTAGGGGAGGTGAAGAGGGCCTCACCCCCTGGGCGGCTGCGAGGCAGCCGCCGGTCCCCCTCTCCCCGCGTCCTCGCTCCGCTCGTCCTGGGGAGAGGGGGATAGGATTGTATCTGGCCAGGGACAGGCGAGACGCCTGTCCCACCGGGGAAAGCGCGGGCGGCAACCGCAGACCGGGAGTAGTGCGAGGGGTGAGATCGTCCCTACCCGGAAAGTGCGCCGGCCCGCAGGGCGGCGATGGCGATGACATTGGTGATCTCATCCGCGGAGGAGCCGCGGGAGAGGTCCATACCCGCCTTGGCCAAGCCCTGCACGAGCGGCCCATAGGCGTCGCCGCCGGTCAGGCGCTGCACCAGCTTGTAGGCGATGTTGCCGGCGTCCAGGTCAGGGAAGACGAGTACGTTGGCCCGGCCCTGGAGCTTGTCGCCGGGCGCCTTGCTGGCGGCCACTTCAGGGACGAGCGCGGCGTCGCCCTGCAACTCCCCCTCAATGAGCAGTTCGGGAGCCTTCTCCTGGGCTAGCCGGGTGGCCTCCACGACCTTGTCCACATCGGGATGGGAAGCGCTGCCCTTGGTGGAGAAGGAAAGCATGGCCACGCGGGGCTCGCAGTCGAGGTACAAGGCGGCGCTGTGCGCGGTCACAATGGCGATATCGGCCAGTTGCTCGGCGGTGGGCTGGGGGACAACGCCGGCGTCAGCGAAGATGAAGACTCCCTGCTCCCCCATGCTGATCGCGGGGGTGGTCATGATGAAGCAACTGGAGACGACCGAGATGCCCGGCTCCAGGCCGACCAGACGCAGCAGCGGACGCAGCGTCTCGGCGGTGGAGTGGCAGGCGCCGGCCACTGAGCCGTCGGCCAGATTCTCCCGCAGCATGATCGCGGCTGCGACCATGGGGTCCGCACACTGCTCCCAGGCCTCTTCCTCGGTGGCGCCTTTGGCCTGGCGGGCTTCCAGGTAGGTGGCCGCGAAGCCTTCGCGGGTGGCCTGGTCCTCCGGATTGACGATTTCCAGCACCGAAAGGTTGAGCTTGAGCTGCTGCGCCTGTTCGCAGATACGCTCAGGGGAGCCGACCAGGATAACAGTGGCCAAGTGGTCGCGGGTGGCCCGGGCAGCGGCCTGCAGGGTGCGGGGGTCGTCGGTCTCAGGGAGGGCGATACGCTTGTTCAGGTCGGCGGCGCGGTCACGAATATTCTGTATGATCTCGTGCATCTTGGACCTCGGGGTGGGAGTATGCGTCCGGCGGGCGACCACTCGCAAGTTGCGCTGATGGTAGCGGAGCCGGGCCGCTGCAGGCGGCGAACGCGGAGCATACTATACCAGCATTTGTCGCGTTTGCCAAGGTGTCGACGTAACTTGACAGCCCGCCAGGGGAGGCCTATAATGGCCTGCAGGCTGGGGCGGTGGCGCATCGGAAATTGGAGTGAAGGAGGGCACTAGCATGGCCGATAGCGAGTCCCCGGAAGCAAGTGAGGATCTTGACCTGGACCTGGGTTCGGCCCCCCGCAAGGGCGGCTGGGGTAGCTTCATCGCGGTCGTACTGATCATCCTGGCTGCCGTCGTTTTGTACGTTGGGATCGCCCGTTACATCGAGAAGAGTCGCCAGAAGGAAGAGCGCGAGGCCCAACGCACAGTTCAGCTCAACACCCTGGGCACGGAAATCATGAACGAGATTGCCAAGGTGGAGCAGGGCGATATCTCAGGCGGATTGAAGGCGCTGAAGAAGGCCTCCTCCACGCTGGCCTACCTGATCACCGAGGCTCAGGAAGCCGAGGACACGGAGGCAGCGGAGCTGCTCCAGCAGCGCAAACAGCTAATAGACAAGGCCGTGAGTGAGATCGGCAAGCAGCAGGACCTGTTGACCAAGATGCTGAAGGAGAACTTGCAGCAGGTCGGCTCGGCGTTGGGCGGCAAACCCAAGACCTCCAAGGCGGCTGAGCCGAAGGCAGTTGAGGGTGCTGAGGCGGGCACGCCAGCAGAGCCGGCTCCGCCCGCGCCTGCCGCGCCGGAGGCAGCTCCCCCGGCGTCCCCGACTCCCGAAGCTGCACCGACTGCGCCACCAGCGGCACCAGGGCCCACGGCACCAGCGTCCGCCGGGCCGTGAGGGCAGAAGAAAATGTGAACTGGTCGGGAGCAGTCGCCGGAGCCGCGGGCTGGGCTCGCAAGAGCACGGGCGCTTCTGACGGCCATTCATACATGCCATACTTGGGTCGGTTTCCAGATGCAGCCCGGATACGGGTAGGAGTAGGGTAGCTTCATGGCGCTCTCCAAGCGCGAAGTAGCCGAACTTTCAGTTCGCCTCGAAGAATCCGGTCCCAGCGCTCGCCAAGAGATTCTCCAGCAGATGGTGGAGGCGGGGGAGGCTGCGGTCCCCTATCTGATCCAGCACCTGGAAAGCTCCGACTACCGGCTGCGGGGTGCGGCGGCGGAGGCCCTGGGCGAGATTGCCCGCGAGGAAGCCATCCCCAGTCTGATCGAGCTCCTGGCCGACTCCAGCGTGAATGCCCAGCGTTCTGCCGCCGAGGCGCTTACCAAGGTGGGGGAGGCTGCGGTGGAAGATCTCCTGGACGCGCTGGCGGCTAAGGACCAGGGGGCGCGACGTTGGGCGGCGGAGGCCCTGGGGGGCATTGGCGACGCCTCGGTGGACGTTAACCTGGTCCGGCGGCTGGGCGACCCCAACTTCGAGGTGCAACGCGCGGCCATCACCGCGCTGGGCGAGCTGGGCAGCAAGCGTGCTACTGAGCCTCTGATTGAGATGCTGGCCTCTGACAACGCGGAGTTGGCCCGGGCGGCCGCAGAGGCTTTGGGAAAGATTCGGGATCCCGCCGCGATTCGCCCCTTGATTGATGCCCTGCGCTCCGTGAGCGACGAGGTCCGGAGTGCCGCCTCGGAGGCGCTGAGCCAGATCGGTAAGCGTGCGCTCAAGCCCCTGTTGGCTCGTGTCCAGGATCCGGATTACCGCGTTCGGGTGCAGGTGGCGACCATCCTGGGAGAGATCGGTGACGAGCGGGTGGTGGAGGGTCTGGTCTCAGTGCTGGACGATGAGAATGAGAACGTGATCTGCCGGGCCTCGATGTCGCTGGGCCAGGTGGCGGGGGATGCGGCAGTGTCCCACATGGCAGGACTGGTCAAGAGCGAGCGGGCCACGGTCCGCTGCGCCGTTGCCAGCGGGCTGTCGTGTGCCAGATGCGAGGAGGCAGTGAAGCCTCTGGCGGGATTGCTCAAGGATGCCGACTGGGCGACACGCATGACCGCGGCCAAGGGTCTGGGACTGGTGGGGCAGGCAGCGGCGGTCCGTTCGCTGGTGCGGGCCCTGGAGGACCCCGAGTGGAGCGTGCGCATGCATGCCGCGCTCTCGCTGGGGCGGATTGGGCAGCGTCAGTATGCCCTGCCGGCCCTGCAGCGTCTGCTGGACGACCGCAAAGACATGGTGCGCAAGGCAGCCGTAGAGGCGCTGGTCGCGCTGGAAGCAGTGGAGGCGGCCCCGGGTATTCGGACGTTGCTCGACGATGAGAACCCGATTGTGGCGGAGGCGGCCGCCGAGGCGCTCAGAGCCCTGGGACAGATGCGCAAAGCAGCGACAAAGAAGTAGCCGGTACCCGTTGCGCGAGGCGGGAGAAGCCACGGGTGGTGAATAGGCGAAGGGTTGTTGGTGAGCGGCCTTCTGCGAGCACGTGAGAGAGGCCCTCGCCGGCGGCCCTCGATTTGTGTTGACTGGGTCCCCATGCTGAAGCACACTTTCATTCACTTGTCCGGGGTAGGGCCTGTGACCGAGAAACGGCTCTGGGAGGCCGGTCTGGAGGACTGGGACCTGGCGCTCGACTGCCGAGAGGCGCCTCGGGGCTTTTCCGGGGCGCGCTGGGCGGAGGCCCAGAGGAGCCTGGAGGAGTCGCGGCAGAATCTGGAACGGCGGGAGCATCGGTTCTTCGCGCGGACCCTGGCATCTGCCGAACACTGGCGCGCGCTGCCCGAATTCTCCAACCGCCGGGCCTTCCTGGACATTGAGACCACGGGTATGGGCTCGTGGGCTCAGGTTACGGTCGTCGGCCTGTACGATGGCCAGCGTACCCGCAGCTACATCGCCGGTGAGAATCTGGACGAGTTCTGTGAGGACGTGGAGCAGTACGCGCTGCTGGCGACGTTCAACGGCGCCACCTTTGACCTGCCCTTCCTGTGCCGGCGCTTTCCGAGGATGCCGCGGGACTTCCTGCACGTGGATCTGCGCTATGTGCTGAGGCGTCTGGGATACAGCGGGGGGCTGAAGGCCATTGAGCGCCGTCTGGGTATGACGCGGGAGCCGGACCTGGCCGAGCTCTCGGGAGAGGACGCGGTCCGCCTGTGGCAGGAGCACCTGGCCGGGGACGCGGAGGCGCTGGAGCGCCTGGTGCGCTACAATGCGGCGGACGTGGAGAACCTGGAACTACTGATAGACTGGGCATATCCACGGCTGTGGCGAAGTGCCCGAGGAGCTTGAGGTCCCCTTGTCCGTCACCTGCTCGCAACCTAAGCTGACGCCGCGCAGCTGGCGCCTTCCCATTCTGCTGCTGATGGCCGTGGGAGTCAGTGGTGACCTGACGGTCAATTGTCGCAACCTGGCCGCCGCCTTCCGGGCCGTAGTGTGGGAGGCGACGCCCCTGTGGCTGGGGATCATCGCGGCGGCGCCGGCGGGGGGCTATATCCTGGGGCTGATGATCTTTGGGCGCAGTTCGGACCGCATCGGGCGGCGCTGGGCAGTAACCATCGGGGAGGCCATAGCCATCGCCTCTGTGGCGGGCCTGTACTTCTCCACTCGCGTCTGGCACCTGGCGCTGTTCTCGGCCATCTTCGGTTTCAGCGGAGGGTTCCTGTGGCCGACTCTTTCGGCATGGTTCTCCGCCCTGTCCGGTGATGATCCGCGCCGTCTCAATCGCATGCTGGGCAATTTCAATCTGGCCTGGTCCAGCGGCATGGTGGCGGGAGCGCTGCTGGGCGGGATTCTCTATCAGCTTCTGGGAGGCGGGACCTTCCTGGTGCTGATGGTGGTGCTGGGGGCCGTTCTGACGGGGGTTCAATTTGTGCCCGAGCGCACGGCGAGTTCTGTGAGGCCGGAGAACGGGGAGATCGGGCGTGCGGATAGCCCGCGCTTTCTGCTGGTAGCGCGTCTGGGCAACGGGCTGGGGTGGTTCGCGGGGGGTACGCTATTGACCATTCTGCCCAAGCTCACCCAGGTTCTGGGCATCTCGGAGAGCGCCACCGGCCTGGCCCTGGCGGGCTTCTACGCCGCGGTGCTGATGCTCATCTGGCTGGCGCGCTGCTCACACCGCTGGCAATACCGGCGGTGGCCGCTGGTTCTGCCGGTGCCCATGGCGATTCTGGGCATGGGATTGATGCTGGTGGCGCGGACCACTGCGGTCTTCACCCTGGCCTGCTATCTCACTGGCATCGCCATGGCTCTGTCGGTGGTGGCTGCGCTGTACTATGCGCTCCATGGGCGGCAGGAGAAGCGTGCGGCGGCGACCAGCATCCACGAGATCGTGGTCGGGCTGGGCGGGGTGTCCGGGTCGGTGATCAGTGGTCTGGTGGCGCAGCGCCTGACCGCGACCTATCCAGCGGAGCTGGCGCTGCGCGGAGCTTTCGTCGTGGTCATCGGAGTGGCGGTCCTGATTGGCGTGGCGCAGATCGTGGCGTGGAGGAGCATGAGTAGCAGGCTGCAAGCGCCCGGCAAGTTTGCTCCCGCGCCCGGCCAATCGCCGGGGTGATAGCCTCTGCTGCCTCGGGCCAGGTTCGAGGAGCCAGGGGAGCCGGCAGCGGCTTGGGCGGCGAGATACTGGTCCTGGCCGCCGCCAGGCGAGGGCGCCCAGATGGGGCACGCAGGGCTAGGTCCTCAGGGCCGGTTCTCTGAGTGCGTGTGCGATGACCGCGAAGGCACAGTTGCCCTCCTCCTCAGTACCTATCCAGAGAGCGCACTTAGGGCCGCGGCAGCGCCGCGCTTCGGAATGCGCGGCCATGTGAGTACCGCTCACGCTAGTCCCGGCTTCCGGTGTGTAGAAGGGGCAGACGAGGAGCGAGAAACGAGGTTCCTCTTCCATCTGTCTCACCTCCTTCCGAGGCGGACCAAGCCTGCTTGCTGACAATCTACTTCGCTGAGGAGCTGCTGGTTCCTGCCTTGTGCCCTGCCCTCTAATCCTCCAGCTTTATGCGGAATACCTGGAACTTCTTGAGATGGCCTTCCCTCTTCGACCAGCGCTCAAGCTCTGCCAGGTCTACCTGTGCGGCCTGCGCTCGGGCGATCATCACTGCCTGCTCGAGAGACTGCGGGTCGCTCCAATGGTAGTATGCCGCAAGCCGGTCCTTAATGCAGTCCGTGGGGGTGAGCAAGGGGAGGGCTCCCCACTCGGTGTGAACCACTTGCGCGGTTTCCACGGCCTCGCCGCCCACCGCCACCGGGGGGTGAAGGAAGTCCAGGTAGAAGCCGCAATCCTGTCTTCTGAACTCTCGCCCGCGGCCGATTCTGTCGAAACCAAGCTCCGCGAGCGCGGATGCGAGTTGTTTCAGGCTAGCCGCGGTTACCAGGTCCAGATCGGAGGACTGGTACCGATTGTGACTGTAGATGGATACACAGGCGCCTCCCACCAGCGTAGCCTCGATGCCATGTGATCTCAGGTGCTGGATCACGGTGGCCACCACCTCGAGCGCGCTTGCCTGTTCCCAATCTGTGTTCATAGCGCCTTGCCCGGCTTGCGGGGACGGGTTCTACCCATGTAGTACCTATCGAGCTCCTCCGGGGGTAAGAACTGGAACGCCTTTTCGAGCAGAGCCCTGAGTTCGTCGAGGAAAGGGTAGACGGGGTTGAACTGATACAGTCGCACCCGGCCGAAGAGTCGGCTCACGACCACACCGCCTTCCTCCAGGCGCCGGAGTTGTTGCTGGACGCCGTTGACCGGAACACCAAAGGTGGCCGCCATGCCGCTCGCATAACCGCTCTCGTAGCGCGTCAAGAAGAGGAGGATCTTCTCTACGGTGGCATTCCCGAAGATAGGCTCTAGCATATGGCTCACCGCTACCATTAATTATGGCTATAATACCATGATTTATGGTTAAGTCAAGGTGAGCTAGGCATCTCCGTGCTGAGCGCCGTGTCAAACAGGGCCACGATGTTCTCGGGAGGCGTCCCGGCCTGGATGGCGTGCGAGGGCCCCAGCACATAGCCGCCGTCTTTGGCCAGGACGCGAATGCGCTCCTCCACCTCGGCGATGACCTCCGCTACCGTTCCGAAGGGCAACGTCTGCTGTACGCTGATCCCCCCCTCGAAGCACAGCCGGTCGCCGTAGGTCTGCTTGAGAAAGACCGGGTCCATGTTCTCCGCGTCAAACTGGCAGGCCTGCAGGCAGTCAATCCCCATGTCTATGAGACCGGGGACCGCCTCCGTGACCGAACCGTCAGAGTGATACATCACCTTGGCCCCAAACTCGTGAATCACCGCATTCAGTTCAGTATGATACGGCTTGAGGAACTCCTCCCACATGGGCAGGGACATCAGGAGGCCCTGCTGCCCGCCTACGTCGTCGGCGGTGAAGACGAGGTCAATCTCCCCGGCCCCGGCTGACAGGACGAGCCGGAAGTACTCCTTGAAGAAGTCGGTGACGCGCCGGAAGAGGGCGTGGGCCAGCTCGGGGTTGAGCATCAGGTCCATGAACATGCGCTCGAAGCCGCGCATGTACCAGGAGCTTTCGAAGATGTTGCCGTTGGCGGCCATCAGCGCGCGGTTGCGTCCCTGCCGCTCAGCCTGGACGCGTTCGGGGATGACGCTGTAGTCATACCAGTCGGGCGAGGGCCAGGCGTGCGCGTCCAGGTCGGCAGGGGTCTGCGCCTCGGCGAGGGGGTAGAAGCTGATCTCGTCGTAGTGGTCCGCGCCATAGGAGACCGGCTGCCGTTTGACCCCCCAGACGTCGGTGTCCGGACCAAACGCAGGGCCAATATACGCGGGACCGACACCGGCGATGTCCACCAGGGGAGTCAGGTACTCCTCCACGGAGATTCCCCGCTGCTCCTGGAGATAGGTTTCCAGCGCCTGACGGGCGGGAGCGTTGATTCCGGAGCAGACCAGGGCGATTGGGACGCGGTCGGTGGTCTGGTGGTTAAGTGCGAGCATGACCCGCTCGCGAGGGGCGAGTTCGAGGGACATGAGTGCCTCCATGAAACGAGTTTGCGCCCGTACGTTCTGACAGGCGAGACGCCTGTCGTACCGGTTGCGCTGACAGGCGACACGCCTGTCCTACTGGTCTTCCTCCCCTAACCCTAACTGCCCTTCCGGCTTGGCCTTCTCTTGCCGGGGCGCGCGGTCGAAGGTCGTTACCACTGGCGACCAGTCCGGCTTCTCCAGTCGTTCATGCCCCGCGAGCAGCCCCCCGATGGTCAGAATCTGCAAACGGGGTACCTGCGGGGCGAGCGTCGGTGGCTTGTAGAATCCAGCGGCAGTTGCCTCTTCCCGCATGGGGCGGGTGGGCTCCTCCAGCGTCAGGAGCACACCCATCTCCGCGCCCTCGCGCTCCAGGACCCCCTTGAGGTCACGAATGCAGGAGGAGTTGACGTGGCCGGACTTGACCTGAATTACCGCCCGCTTGTGCGCGCCGGAGTTGTCGTCGCGGAAGTACAGGTTGCCGTCAATGCCCCGGTCGGCGCCCTTCTTGACCTCGCCGGCGGGGCGGGCCTCCACCAGTTGCAGGGCCCAGTGCTGAAACTGGTGCCGATCCTGCTGGGCGAGGGCGCGGGCGCTTTCCAGGTCAGTGGGCTCGCCGACGACCTCGTAGGGGGCCAGGTCCGGCCCGAAGGCGTCGCGCAGGCGGCTCTTCATCAGGGTAATGGCGATATGGGTAATGTCAATGCCGATCCAGCGCCGCCGCAGGCGCTCGGCGACGGCGATGGTGGTCCCGCACCCGCAGAACGGATCGAGCACCAGGTCGCCCTCATTCGACGAGGCTTTGATGATGCGCTCCAGGAGGGCTTCGGGCTTCTGGGTGGGGTAGCCAAGCGTCTCGCGCATTGTACCGTGCAGGTGCTCGATGTCAGTCCAGATATCGGTGACCGGTGTTCCCTCTTGCTCGTCGAGGTAACGCTTGAACCTGGCTACGCCGCCCTCACGGGGAATAACGACTAGGCCTTCTTCCCAGGCTTTCATCATTCGCTCGCGGGTCCACCGCCAGACTCTGACCGTGCCACTACCTGGCGGGAACTCGTAGGTGAGATTGGGCCGGTTGCGATTGGGGTTCGTTAGATCCCACAGACCGTATCGTCGTCGGTCTGCGTCCTGGTATTTGTAGAACTTGTCAACGTAGGCGGGATCGTGTGCCGCGTACTGCGGGTAGAAAACTGCCTGGTCCGAACACGCATAGCAAAGGAGGATGTCATGCGCGCTTGAGAAGCGGTTGTACGCGTGCCCTTTCGGTTGCGATCGTTTCCAGACAATCTCATTCCTGAAGTTGACCGGTTCGAAGACCGCATCCATGACGATCTTGAGGTAGTGGCTGGCGGTGGGGTCGCAGTGGAGGTAGATGCTGCCGGTGGGCTTGAGGACGCGGCGCAGCTCCACCAGCCGGATCGCCATCATGGTCAGGTAAGCCATCATGTCGTTCGTGCCCAGGAAGCGGCGCAGCGCTTGCAGCAGGTCCGAGACCTTGTTCTCCCCCGATTCGACAATCTCGTTGTAGGCGGCCTCGGCCAGCCCCCAGTGCCAGAAGTCGTCGAAGGCCTTGATCTGCGCCGCCGACTCCGCCCCGCTGCGTTCCTTGAAGAGCACGTTATAGGAGGCCTTGGAGTTGAAAGGCGGGTCGAGGTAGATGAGGTCTACGGACTCATCCGGCACATAGCGGCGGAGGATGTCGAGATTGTCGCCGAAATAGAGCGTATTCTTCCAGTCCGGCATGGGCGGACCTCCCCGCATCACAGAAGGTTTCGGTGGACGTCAGTATAGCACATTGCGGAGGGAACTGAGGGGGGTCCGCCCCTCCCCCCGCTTGCGGGGGGATTGAGGGGGGTAAACAAGCTGTTTCCAGACCCCACCCTACCCTCCCCGCAAGCGGGGAGGGGCAAGACTGCCCCCCGAGCCTCAGCCTGGAAGCCTGTGCCACCGGCCCTACAGCTTGCGGTAGCTCACCAGCTCCGCGTAGTCAACCAGGTCCGTCATGGCCTTATTCTCAGTCTCGATGCCGGCCTCCTCCACGGCGGCGCCGGGGTTGAGGCCCGCATAGAGAATAACCCCTACCCGGTCCATAGGCACCGGCATCTCCAGGAGCGGCTGCCCCGGGCGGCCGACGGCGGCCAGGCCCCGGATGCCCGCCGCCGCCATCTCCTCTGTGAGGGTCAAGAACTGCTCCCGCGCCGCCGCCGGAATGACCCGGAAGCCTGCGCCCACCTTTCCCGGCTCGCCCTGGGCGGCGGGTGTGACGGAGGTCATGTGCCCCTTGATGAAGATCTCCAGGGGGTCGAGGGAGGTGCCGCCGTAGTGGATGATGTCGGTGAAGCGCACGGGCTGGTAGGCCTCCAGCTCCAGTAGGCCGCCAAACTCGGAATGCATGGGGATGCCCTGGTGCAGGAGGATGCCGTTGACCGTCACCGCGCAGACCGTGCCTAGGCCCACCTTGCCGGGGGGAATCTCGCTCTCACCCACGACCTCCCCCGGGGGGTAAACGCGGACCAGGTCGCTGGTGCACAAGCGGCTGGCAAAGACGGGGCGCATGGCCTGGAGCGCCGCGGGCAGAGTCGCCTCGGCGAGGAGGCAGATATTGACCACCACCCGGCCCTCATGGGTGGTCAGATCGAAATCGGTCTGGTAGGCCAGCCGCTCCAGCTTGGCGTTGACCAGAGCGACCTTGTCGGAGACCCCAGCGTCGGCAAGCTCCTGCCGGCCCTGGGGGGTGATGCGGCGGCCATCGCGCCCGCAAGCCTCGGTGAGACCTTCCTCATCCAAGCGGCGCAAATGGTAGCGAATGGCTCGCTCGGTGAGGTCAATGCCCTGATCCGACAGCTCCTCGGCCAACCGGGTGCTGCCCAGGGGCTCTCCGGCCAGCTCCAGGGTACGTAGAATCGCCAACGCCTTCCGATCCTTTACCGGCATAAAATGCCTCCCTGCTCCGGGATTTGGGGCATTCAAGTGCGGAATGCTCGCTCAACAGGGGGAAAAGTACCGGAAATCAGGGGCGGTGTCAAGGGTCTTTGAGCCAGATATTTCCGACCGTATTCCGTTGACACTCTGATTTACTGGGGCTAAGCTGACAGGAAAGTGCTTCCGGAAAGGGTAGAGCGGAATGAGCGTTATGGCAACGTATGAAGAATCCACCTTGCGGGAACCCCTGGGGCCCCGGGAGGCCAACCCTTACGCCACTGCGCAGGAGCAGTTCGACCGCGCGGCGGAGATGCTGGACCTGGAACCGGCGATGCGTGAGTTCCTCCGTCAGCCACAGCGCGAGGTGCGGGTGATGCTGCCGGTGCACATGGACAATGGCTCGGTGACCGTGTTCTCCGGTTTCCGGGTGCAGCACTCCGATGCTCGCGGCCCCGGCAAGGGGGGCATCCGCTTCCACCCGCAGGAGACAGTTGATACGGTACGCGCGCTGGCGATGTGGATGACCTGGAAGACGGCGGTGGTGGACATCCCGCTGGGCGGAAGCAAGGGAGGCGTCATCTGCAATCCCAAGGCCATGTCGCAGAGAGAGCTGGAGAGCCTAAGCCGCGCGTACATTCGCGAAGTCGCGCGCTTGCTGGGGCCGGACCAGGACGTGCCGGCGCCGGATGTCTACACCACGCCGCAGATGATGGCCTGGATGATGGACGAGTACTGCAAGCTCACGGGACGGCTGGACTTTGGGGTGATCACCGGCAAGCCGCTGGCGGTGGGCGGCAGCCAGGGGCGGGGCGACGCCACGGCCCGGGGAGCCTGGTACACAGTGCGCGAGGCGGCCCGGGAGTGGGGAATGGATCTGTCCTCGGCCACCATGGCGGTGCAGGGGTATGGCAACGCGGGGTCTTACGCGGCACTGCTGGGGCAGGAGCTGTTTGGCTGCAAGACGGTCGCCGTGAGCGACACCGGCGGCGGCATCTATTGCGAGAAGGGCCTGGACCCGGCGGCTGTCCTGCGCCACAAGCAGGAGACGGGCTCGGTAGTCGGCTTCCCCGGAGCGGAGGCTCTCACCAGCCAGGAGGTCCTGGAGCTGCCGGTGGACCTGCTCTGGCCCGCGGCGCTGGAGAACGTCATCACGGGCGAGAATGCGGAGCGCATACAGGCCAAGATCGTCGCCGAGGCCGCCAACGGT
This sequence comes from candidate division WS1 bacterium, assembly GCA_012523355.1. Taxonomy (GTDB): domain Bacteria; phylum Armatimonadota; class Zipacnadia; order Zipacnadales; family Zipacnadaceae; genus Zipacnadum. The sequence continues at coordinate 6,288 of JAAYIR010000131.1, read as the reverse complement.
CCGACCAGTCCGGAGGCGGATCCGGTGCTGTACGAACGGGGAATCCACGTGATTCCTGACTTTCTGTGCAACGCCGGCGGGGTGACGGTCTCCTACTACGAGATGGTGCAGAACTACTCGCGCGATCAGTGGACGGCGAACGAGGTCAACCGGCGGCTGGACGGGAAGATGACCGAGGCCTATCACGCCGTTCTGGATCGGTCGCGGGCGCACGACGTGGACATGCGCTGCGCGGCGTACCTGGTGGCGGTGGAGCGCGTGGCCACCGCGGTGCGCCTGCGCGGCTGGATCTAGCCCTCGATAGCGGGGAGGCCTGACCCCTCCGGTGGCGGTAACCAGTGCCCCTTCCCGACACGCGGTATCCTGTCATCCAGCAGACAGGATCTTCCCAGTCTGCAGGTGCCCCAGCAGGCGAGACGCTGCTCACCCATCTGGCCCCAGAAGGGGCGGAGTGCGGACGAGTTGTCGCCGGTCCTCAGGCTTTCCAGACTTCTCATGGGGATGTAGTTATCCCCGGAGTCAGGACGCTCAATCGCGGTGGCATTGGATTCTTTCTCGGCGTACTTGAAGCCGATGACAGCCAGTCCAATGGCCAGGGTGAACGGAAACAGCAGGAGGCCGAGGCCGGCCAGGACCAGACCGGTCACTGCGAGGCCTGCTCCTGCCCGCCGTTTGGTGAGCGACACGATGCCCAGGATGATCGCCACCGGGGAGAGCAGGATGGCGATAGGGGAGAGGATCAGGGCCAGGATCCCCATGATCAGCGCTCCGACGGCCAGGCCGGAGCCGCCGGTGGGCGGTTTGGGGGGTTGGGGGGCCGAGGGGGGCGCGTACCCACTGGCGGGGGTCACGGGGCTAGGTGTTGCCGGCGGGGCCTGGGGTGGTGGCGGTAGATTGACCGGCGGAGGCTGCGGACTGGCCGGAGGCGGCGGGATGGAGGTGCCACCGGTGGGCGGGCCGGGAGGTGGAGCTGCTGTGGGGGGTGGGGCGGGGCCGAGGGCTTCCTGAATCCGCTCCTCGCTCCAGCCCTTCTCCCGCAAAGTCTGCGCAATCTGCGCGTCGTCGTAGCCGAGCGCGCGCATGGCCTCGAGCCAACTGTGGACCTCTTCGGATGCCATGGCAAGGCCTCCTTCACTCAGGCTGGCGTGGCAGGACCATTGTACCGCAAATTGCCCCACAGGGAGACCCCTGGGTAGCCGCCACCGGTTCCGGCTCCGCTGCAGACACATATTCGGTCTCCACCTCTTCAGGCGTCACCTTCAGCAGACGGAATCCGCGAGGCTTGCCGTCCGGACAGGGCCCCGTCCACCAGGCGCCGGAGAGTGCACCGCTTTCATAGACGCGGTACCCGGCCCAGTCGTATTCCCGGGCGGCGTGGGTATGCCCGCAGAAGATCCCCAAGACCCGCCTTCCGGCGAGCGCGGCCTGCAGCGTTTGCGAGTTGCGGCACGCTCTCGGCGGCTGGTGGCAGAAGATGAGCAAGGGGGTTTCCGGCGGGGTGAGAGCGAGGTCGGCGCGCAACCAGGCCAGGCATTCAGCACTGAAGCCGGAAGGGACGCTGCGGGCCGTGGAGTCCACCAGCGAGGCATTGAGCGCCAGCAGGTGCACTCCGGCATAGTCGAAGGAGTACCAGGGAGGCCCCACCAGCGCTTCATAACCGCGCTGTCCGTACAGAGGGCCTTCCGGGGAGAGCTCAGTTCTGACCTGTGGATGGTCGTGATTGCCGGGCACGTTGAACAGCGGCACCTGCAGCGGGGCCAAGGCCAGGGCGTAGTCAGTGAACAGGCGCCGGATGATGATCTCGTCACGCACCGGGTTGCTGTCCATCACCAGATCGCCGGTGGAGACCACCAGGGCGACCGGCGGCTGCGCGGCGTTGATCTGTTCACAGAAGGCAGAGATCTTGTCCGTGGCCGGCACGATGTGATGGATATCAGTGACCTGGACCATGCGCCAAGGCGAAGCCTGCGTCTCGGCGCGCAGGGGGAAGTCACAGGTGGCCGCCTCCGCGGAGGCGACGCGCTCGAACCAGCGATGGCCGGAAGGCCAGTAGCCGCTGGGAATGGAGAGCCGCACCAGCGTTCCGGTCTGCGACAGGGGCAGGACATACCGCCCCCGAGCGTCGGTGGAGACCACCTGGCCGCCGTCAGAGACTAGCACACCGGCCAGGGGCTGCTCGCCGGCCTCACAGGCGCCATTGCCGTTGGCGTCCACATAGACGAGACCACTGACCGTGGCGGCCTGCACCGGCACGACCAGCAGTATCAGCCAGCCCAGGAGGGTGAAGCGTATGAGACGCTGCATCCAAATCACCTCTGGTTTTCCCCAGCCCAGCCTGCGGGCAGGAGGAATAGCGAGCCTGCGCGCACAATTAACCATAAATCTACCATGCGCGGCGGCGCAAGGCAAGGAGCAAGCATGAAACCTGAGGCAACCCCGGAGGAGACCAAGAGCGGTGGGCGCAAGCCCAAGAGCAAGACGCGGCTGGTCATTCTGCTGGTGATCGTCGGTGTGCTGGTGGTGGGGATGGCGCTGGCCACCTACTTCTTCCTGCTCAAGTCAGGGCCGGACCAGGTGGTGCGCATGTATGTCGTCGCTGAATCCACCGGGGATTACGCCACCATGCGGACGCTGCTCTCCGAGGACAGCGCCAGCCTGCTGCCCCCGGATGATCAACTCCCCCCGCAGTCGGAGGAGAGCACGCTGCCACAGATGGACATCGGCAAGCCGGTTATCGAGGGCACGCGGGCCACGGTTCCGGTGAAGATAAAGCAGGAGGTCCTGGGGGCCTTCGCCGGGGAGCAGGAGCTGACCATCGTGCTGGTCAAGGAGCAAGGGCAGTGGAAGGTGGACCTGAAGGCGACGGTCATGGAAGAGTATGAGCGGCGCATGGGTGGCGCTGGGCTTGGAGGGCCACCCTCGGAGGGGCCCGCACCGGAGCTGAGGGCGCCCGCGCAGCCTGCGCCCCCGGCTGAACCGACGGAGAGATAGACTCGTCTCTGCACTAGCTGGCTGGCGGCGCAGGGGGGCGGCATGCGACGCGTACGCGAGCAGCAGAAGGGGGCCGTGTGGCAGATCGGAGCTGCCGCGCGCGGTTCACAACCATCATGTTACGAGCTTTCTCCAAACAGCCACCGGTTGCTTTGACCATTGCCGGCACTGACTCCAGCGGGGGCGCGGGCATTGCCGCGGACCTGAAGACCTTTGCGGTGCTGGGGGTGCATGGCGCCTGCGCGGTGGCCGCGCTCACGGCGCAGAATACCACCGGGGTCACGGATACCCTCGTGGTGGAGCCAGAGTTCCTGGTGGCGCAGATTGAGGCGGTGGTAACGGATCTGGGCTGCCAGGCGGTCAAGACTGGAATGCTGGCCACGGCCGAGAACGTGGAGGCCGTCTACCATGCGGTGCAGAAGCACCGTCTGCAGAACCTGGTGGTAGACCCGGTTATGGTGGCAAGCTCCGGCGCGATTTTGCTGGCTCCCGAAGGCAAGGCGGCCTATCGTGAGATGCTGATTCCCGTGGCCACGGTAATCACCCCCAATCTGCCGGAGGCCGAAGCGCTGCTCGAGCGTAGCATTGCGAATCCGGACGAGATGGTGCAGGCGGCTCGCGACCTGTGCGAGCTGGGGTGCAAGGCAGTACTTATCACCGGTGGACACCTGGCCGGCGAGGCCATGGACGTGCTCTACGAGCGGCGCGCGGGCCGGGCCCACTTTCTGAGTCAGCCGCGGCAAGACACCGAGAACACCCACGGCTCCGGCTGCGTCTTCTCGGCGGCGCTGGCTGCCTTTCTGGCCAGTGGCCAGAATCTCCTGGGCGCGGCCACGCGGGCCAAGGACTTCATTACCCGGGCCATCAACCAGGCGTTGGAGTTGGGGCAGGGCCCCGGTCCCGTTAACCCGATGTTCCGAGAAGATCAGAGGGAGAGGTAATCATGATCAAACTGTCCGGCTGTATCGAGATGTTATTTGGGGAGCTAGCAGAGTTCGTGGAGCGGATTCCGGCGGCGGCGCGGGCGGGTTTGGACGGGATTGAGTACTGGGGCTACTCGGCCAAGGACCTCGACGCCATCGGCGCGGCTTGCCGCAAGACCAAGCTGCCGGTGACAGCCATGGTGGTGGAGGCTCCGGAGGGCATGTTGGATTTCCACCTGGCCGACCAGTTCGTCGAAGCCACCCAGCGAGCCCTCGCCGCGGCGGAGGCGGTGGGGTGTAAGAAGCTCATCTGCACCACCGGCAACGAACGCCCCAACGGCGATCGCAAGCTCCAACATGCGGGCATTGTGGCCTGCCTGCGCGCCGCGGCGCCGTTGGCCGAAGCGGCGGGGGTCACGCTGGTTCTCGAGCCGCTGAATACCCTGGTGGACCATGTGGGCTATTTCCTGGACACCAGCCGCGAGAGTTTCCAGATTCTGGAGCAAGTGGATAGCCCCGCCGTGAAGCTGCTGTATGACGTCTATCACATGCAGGTGATGGAGGGGAACCTGATCTCTACCCTGACCTCGCACATAGACCAGATAGGCCACTTCCACGCCGCGGACGTTCCTGGTCGCCATGAGCCGGGCACGGGTGAGATCAACTGGGCCAATGTGCTGGCGGCGATCAACGACAGCGGCTACGACGGCTACGTTGCGCTGGAGTACAGTCCGAGTCCGGGGACGGCTACGGTGGAGAGTCTCAAGCACATCCTCCAGCTTCGCGATCAGATTAACGGGTAAGCCCATCCCGGAGGCCCGCAGCGCCCGAACCGTCTGACAAGGGGAGAAAGGCGCAGGAGGAGTTGCTTCACGTGAAGAGGCTCAATGTAGGCCTCATCGGCTGTGGAAGCTTTGCCAAGGCCATCCACGTCCCCAACCTTCTCAAGAACCCCAAGTACCGTATCCTGGCCACCGCCGATCTCAATGAAGAGGCAGCGGTGGAACTGGCAACGGAGACTGGGGCGGCATATTCCACCTCCGACCCCGAGCGCGTTTTCTCTGACCCTGAGATTGACGTGGTCTTCATTACCACTCGCCATGACTCTCACGCCGGGCTGACCATCCGGGCCGCGGAAGCGGGGAAGCATATTCTCTGTGAGAAGCCGATGGCTCTGAACCGGGAAGAGGTGCAGGCCATTGTGGCGGCGGTCAGGAAGGCGGGGGTCAAGTACACGGTGGGTTACAACCGGGGTATGGCTCCGCTCGTGACCAAGGCGCGTGAGCTCCTGGCCGCGCTCCCAGACAAGCGAATGGTCTACCACCGCATCCAGGCGCATTTCAGCGCGACGCACTGGACACATGATCCGGCGGTGGGTGGGGGGCGCTTTGTGGGGGAGGGGTGCCATATCTTTGACCTGCTCTGTGAGCTGGCGCCCGCGCCGCCGGTCACGGTCTATGCCTCGGGGGGCACTTTCCTGGACCCCGAGGCCGTGAAGATACCGGACAGCGCGATAGTGACCATCACCTTCGCTGACGGTTCGGTAGGCACGACCTTGATCGCCAGCGCGGGCTGCGGGACTTTCCCCAAGGAAGTTACCGAGATCTACTGTGCCTTGCGTGCTGTCTACATCCACGACTTCCGCGAGATGGAGTACCACGGTTTTGAGGGGCAGGAACGGGTGAAGGTGGAGTTGTCGGCGACGGATAAGGGGCAGCCGGTAGAAATTGAGGCGCTGGCCGAGGCGATCCTCAACGATACCGAATCGCCCAATGGCCTGACCCAGGCCGCTCGGGCCGCGGTCATCAGCTACATGGTTAATGAATCGGTCGCCTCCGGGCAGCCCCTCCCCATCAGCGAAAGCGACTACGTGTTCTGAGGAAGGACTCCGCCATGATCCGTATTGGCTGTGTGAATCCTGATACCTCGCATCCCCTGGCCTTCTCGCAGTACCTCCTGGAGGGCAACCGGGCGCGCTACGTGGCGGTGTACAACGATAGCTTCCGCGGCGAGGATCAGATCGAGGCGTTCATGCGCCGCCGGGGGCTGGAAAAGCGCTGTGACACCCTGGAGGAACTGGCCGAGATGGTGGACATCGGCTTCATCCAGGACTGCAACTGGGATCGGCACGTGGAGGAGGCGCTGCCCTTCCTGGAGCGGGGCAAGCCGGTGTTCATTGACAAGCCGCTGGTGGGGAACCTCGCCGATTGTCAGAAGCTGGAGGAGTTGGCGGCGGGAGGAGCGGTCATCCTGGGCTCCTCCTCGCTGCGGTACGCCAGAGAGATCGCTGAACTGATGGCCCAGCCGGAAGAGGAGCGGGGCCGGGTGGTCAGCGCCACCGGATTCATCGGCGTGGATGAGTTCAACTACGGCT
>JAAYIR010000130.1 GCA_012523355.1 candidate division WS1 bacterium | reverse complement strand
GCCGGAGGCGGCGTTAATCTCGCACTGCTGGTTAGCAGCAATACGATGGGTCTGGATGTCCTCGGCCTCCAGGAGCAGGAAGTCGCGCTCGATCTGGGCGCGCTGGGCGGCGGTGAGGGAAGGCGAGTCGGCGATGAAATCGTAGCCCGTAATCATGCCGTGTGACCACCAGCACTCGCCGAGCACAGCATGGCCGACGCGGCAGTGCCGACCAGCGGAGATATCGTCCGCATAGTCCCAGCCGGGGAACTCTTTCGCGTAGGCGAGGAGAATTTCGGCGGTTTTCTTGGCGTACTTCTCATCGCCGGTGAGGTAATAGGCCCAACCCAGAGCGCGGGCGGCCTGGCTGTTGGCGGAGTGGACGCGGATGCCAGCTTCCTTATCGAGGTGGATCTGGCCCTCGACGTAGTGCTTGCCGACCGGGCAGTAGTGGCGCTTGAAGTTGACCAAGTCGAGCTGGTAGGGGCAGTTGTGCTCCGGGCAACGATAGGCGGTGGGGTAGCCGTGGCGGAGCGGGAGGACCAGCTGGCGCTCCAACGCGGCCTCGGCTTGCTTGAGCCAATCAGCGCGTTGCTTCTCGGAGAGGCGCTCCCGCGTATCTTTGGCCCGTAGGAAGGGGCGCTGGAGATCGCGCGGGGGCACCACCCCGCCGGTCATCCACTGCACGTAGGCGCGGTACCAGGTGGTGACGGAAAGCGGATCGCCCTCCACCACGGCGTAGACGGGAGTCTCCTCAAAGTATAGTGGGGGGAGCGAGGCGGCCTCCGAGGCCGGGCAGGTGTAGGTGAGGCGGACGGAACGGGCTTCGTGAGGGGCCAGGGTGAGACGCGGCCCCTCGCCGACCCTCACCCGGTCCCCCTGCGGGGGACCACCCTCCCCCGCTGCACGGGAGAGGTTAGCGCCATCGAGCAAGAACCGCGCTACGAAGTGGCGGAGGCGGGCCGGGTCAAGGTAGAGCCGCACCGGCTGGGGGCGGTCGGTGGTGTTCTGAAGAGTGAGCGGATAGACAGTGGTGGCCGAGTCCGCCGTGGTCTGGGAAGTGACGGCCTTGGGGTCGCACTCGAGCCGCACCGGGAACTTCACCAGGCGGAGATTGGTGAGCCGCACGCGGCGCCAGAGCTGCTCGTCGCTGCGGTTCATGGCGTAATTGCTGAAGATGAGACGGAACTCGATCGTGTTGGGGTCCTGCGGCGCGGCGCCGATGCCGTCATCATCGAGCGTGAGACTGAGCCAGGTGTCCTGCCACTCGCCGGGCTTATACTTCTCCTTGTTGAGGTACCAGTTGCGCTGGTTGGCCTGCACCTGGAAGTTGACGCCGCCGCCCTCGTACTTCCACTCCAGCCGGATAGCATCGTACTGAGAGAGGTCCACGCCGGGGACAGTGAGGACGACCTTCGCAGAGGTAGCGGGGTCCTCGAACCACTCCAAGCAGGGGCGACCGGTCTGCTCGTCGACGACGCGAGACAGAGCGGAGCCCTCCCACTGGCACTGCACCTGCGGGGATTCAAGCCAGAGCACGGGGGTGTTGCCGGACTGGAATAGGGGTTGGGTGTGCAAGCGCGGCGCCTCCTCGGCGAAACAGAGGCTGACGGCCAGACAGAGCAGAGCCGCAAGGACGATCAGGCGCATTTTGGACCTCCCAGAAAGGCAGTTCGAAAAGCCTTGGTGGTGTTAACGCAAATCCGCAAACCTAAGTTACAGGTTCGACGCGAGGGGGTGGGGGTCCTGCGTGGGAGGTCGGCGGCAGGTGGGTGAACGGGCGGCAATTCGGCGCAGACGCCGAAAAGCCGCCCCTACGAGGAACGGCAAGAGGCCACCGCGACAACCACCGCCGGGGGCGATAAATCGCGCGCCTACAGAACGGCGCAGAGCAGAGCCGGTAAGGAGACATGAGTATGGCTG
>JAAYIR010000129.1 GCA_012523355.1 candidate division WS1 bacterium | reverse complement strand
GTATCTGGCACAACCTCGTACCCCAGGGGATAGGCTTGGTCGAGGTCCCCAACTTCGACATGATGCTGCGCCAGCGACTCTTTTCGGAGTTTACCACTGACCATTTGCTCTACTTCACCACCGAGACTCTCGCCACTACTCTACAAGTATGCGGCTTTGAAGTGCTGGACTCCCGCGTGGTCTGGCATGATTACATCCTCTCGGCGATCGTCAGGAAACGCACTGCCTTGGACGCCTCGGAATTCGCACGTTACCCGGAGAAGCTGAAAGCGCAGCTCAATGCGTACCTGGCCGGATTCGCGCCCGGGGAGGTGGCGGTCTGGGGAGCCGGACACCAGGCTTTTGCCGTCCTGGCCTTAGCCGAGCTGGGAGGAAAAATCCGCTACGTCGTGGATTCCGCGCCTTTCAAGCAGAACCGCTTCACCCCGGCCACGCATCTCCCCATCGTCCCGCCCCAGACCCTGGAGACCGATCCGGTGGCGGCGGTGATCGTGATGGCCGCCGGATATTCCGACGCGGTGGCGGCCACTCTTCGCGACCGCTACCCGAAAGTGCAGGTGGCCCTCCTGCGTGACTATGGCCTGCAGACACTCCCCGCAAATGCCTAGCGCCGGTCCGGGCTCTCTTTGCTAATGCGCTCACCACCTCCAGCAGTTGGGTAACCCGCCTTGACAGCACGCTCGCGTTGATGTACTACACGCGCTAGTAATAGCGGGGCGCATGTGGCCCTCGCAATACAGGATAGCGAAAGGCAGGCTGAGGGAAGAGGAGAAACTTCTTGAGCGTGCTGTTAGTGTCGCTGCTTCTGTTGGTGGTCCTGGTTCTGGTCCTGCAGACTGGTCCTCAGGCGCAGGGGAACGGTCAGGTGGGGAGATATCAGGGGGTCGCGCTCATGATGCCCGAAGACGACTGGCCGACCGTGTTGCTTGTTGATACCACCAACGGCAAAATCTGGAAGAACTACGCGGGTGCAGATCAGTGGGAAGCCTGGGCGCCCCCGGCGCCTTAAGGTCCAGCTATCAGAGTCCCAGGTACTCCCTATACCAGGGCACGGTGCGCTCGAGCCCCTGCTCAAAGTTCCACTGCGGCTGCCAGCCCAGGACCTCGTGGGCCTTCGTCGAATCCAGGTACTGGGCCTGGATTTCCGCTTCCACCTCGTCCAGTATCCGCACCTCGGCCTCCGGCGCCTCCAGGACCCCCTTGATCGCGCTCACTACTTCCAGCACCGTTAACGGCCCCCCCTGGCCGAAGTTGAAGGCCTCACCGCCGAGCCTCTTCTCCTGTACTTGCTCAGCCAGCAACAGATAGCCCAGCGCTCCGTTCTCTACAAACAGGTATTCTCGCTGCAGCGTGCCGTCACTGCGGACGAGCACCGGCGCCCCCAGCAGGATCGAGCGGATGGTGCCCGGGATCAACCGGTTAAAGTTGAGGTCGCCGGGGCCATAGAGATTGGCCAGCCGCGTCACCGTCACTGGCAGGCCGTAGGTCGCAGCATAGGCTCGCGCGATCAGGTCCGCGCAGCTCTTGGACACATCATAGGGATACCGCCCCTGCATCGGGAAGCTCTCCCGGTAGGGCAGCTCCTCCTGCTGACCGTAGGCCTTGTCACTGGAGGCCACCACTATCTCACCACACCCCCCGTAGGAACGGCAAGCCTCCAGCAGCCGGTAGGTGCCCCCGATGTTCACATCCATGGTCTCGACGGGATTCGCCAGCGCGTGGCCCACAATGGTCTGCGCCGCGAGATGAAAGACTGACTGCACCTCATACTCCACCAGTACCCGCTGCAACAGCGCCTGATCGGTGACCGAGCCATTAACCACCGTCACCTGGTCAATCAGACCAGTGCTCACCAATAGGCTGCGGGGCAGACGGTCGCGTACCAGGGCGATCACCTCCGCCCCCAGGCGGTGCAGCAAGGCCGTCAGGTGCGATCCCAGTAGGCCGCTGGAGCCGGTCACCAGCACCCGCCGCCGCTGCCAGAAGGCCGGGTCGGGCTCTCTCATGACTTCTTCCTCCCTTGCCGCCAGACCGCCCAGGGAGCGTCCTCCCGCCACAGCGCGTTGAGGTGATCTCGCTCGGTGGGTGTGTCCATGCAGTGCCAGAAGCCGTCGTGCAGGTAACAGCCCAGCTCCCCCGCCTCGGCCAGACGGCTCAAAGGCGCCGCCTCGAAGAACTCATCCCCGTGAATGTAGTCCAGCGCCCGCCGGTCCAGGACAAAGAATCCTCCGTTGATGCGCATGGCGCTGCGTAGCGGTTTTTCGGAGAAACCACGCACCCGATCCCCCTCAATATCCATCTCGCCGAAGCGAGAAGCAGCCGGCACCGCGGTCACGGTGGCCAGGCGCCCGCTCCGCCGGTGGAACTCCATGAGCGCGTCCAGATCCACATCGCAGACCCCATCACCATACGTCATGAGGAACTCCGGGGTGTCGAGGTAATCCCGGATGGCCAGGAGCCGCCCCCCGGTGGTGGTATGGGTCCCGGTCTCCGCCAGAACGACCTCCCAGTCCTCCTCACAAGCCGCCAGGTGCTCAATCTGCGTCTCCTCTCCCAGCTTGACAATGAAGTCCTGGCTGTAGGCGTGGTAGTGCAGGAAGTAGTCCCGAATGATATCGCCCTTGTACCCCAGGGTCAGGACAAAGCGCTTGTAGCCGAAATGCGAGTAGATCTTCATGATGTGCCAGAGCACCGGACGGTCACCGATGGGGATCATCGGCTTGGGCCGCAGGTCCGTGTCCGTCTCCATGCGGTAGCCCCGGCCTCCACACAGGATCACCACGCGCTCCGGCTTCGGCTTTACCTCGGTCATACTCTCAGTTCCCTTCTCTCCCGGCCGCTGAGTACCGGAGCTCAGAGTAAGCCTCTCCGTACCACTCTTGCCCTGCCCGCGCGGTCAACCAGATAGGTCGCGCCCCGGTTCGTGGCTTCCAGCTTCACCGCCACGCCGGGGAACGGTATCAGGTCCAGCGTCCTGGTCTCCGGCCCGAAGGTGAAGACGCGCACCAGAACCCGGTCCGGCAGTGCGAGTCCCGACCAGACTATTCCGTAGGTCCGCATCGCCGGCAAGTCAAAGTTCATCGGCTGCCCTTGCTCCAGAAACTCCCGGAACATCAGCATCTCATCCATCACGCTGCGTGCATCCTCCACCGACTCAAGTGATTCCTGCGGTGTGACTCGCGAGCCGGGAAAGCCCAGGTTGAATAGGTATAGCCCGTCCGTGCCGCGCAAGAACGCATGTCGCAGCATCTCCCGGTAGACTCCAGCGCTCATGCCCAGGTCATAGCGCGATTCCTCCGAGGTGGGCAGATATCGGCACACATAAGGAATCCCCAGCTTGGTGCCTTTGTTGGCCATACTGGTGCTGATCGTGCTTAGCAGCGTCGTGAAATATATGTTATCCGCCTCTGCCTGGGTGACTGGCCAGTCCATGTTGTAATAACGCCCCAGGTGCCTGCCCCCGGCGTAGACGCTAGGCATCACTGCGCTCAAGTGTCCAATCGTGCAGGGTGGCGAGACAGCTCCCACCGAACCTACAAAAGGATAGGCCTCGCTGGAAGCAGCTGAGCCATAGTTCGATACCAGGGCTTGTGGAAAAAACTCATGCACCGGATCGGCGATAGCCTCCTGCAGGATTCTGGCTCTCAACTCTCCCACGTAGCTGGCGAAGCTGTGCCAGCTATCCAGCGCTCCCGGGGGGTAGTGTTTAGCACATTCCGCCTGCTTCTGGGACTCATAGATAAAATTCCAGGCATAGGGCAAGCCTTCGTAGTCCGTCCACACCGCATCTACGGTGATACCCGCATTTTTGAACCGCTGCATCCACTCGCGGTAGAAGGCTACCGACTGGCTGACGTCATATACGGGCAGGCAGGGCCAATCCCGGGTACCCTTCCAGGTCACCTGGCCTGTCTCGTCCCACGGCCAGGGCCCGGTGAACTTGGGAGATTCGGCGTACAGAGCTTTCTCGCCGTCAACGATCCCAAACGCAGCCAGGACGTACACCGGCTGCCCTGCCTCCTGGAGTGTCTGAGCCATAGCTAGGGCCCCTGCCGGATCCCAGTTCCAGCCCATTACCACGGTGGGTACAATCCCCCGCTCTGCCAGTGTCTCAATAGCCTTCCGCAGGCTACCGTCCCCTTGCATCTCCAAGAGCTTCTCATCCGCCGGCAGCGGCAAGTTCCAACACATCAACGGGATGCGTCCCTCCATGCTGTGTCGCATGGGCTGAACAATCTGGGACAGTGAGTCCATACTCCACGTGACGTCCTCAGCCAGCAGCGGATTGAGCGCCGACAGCCCTACTGTCAGACAGAGCACCATCAGTGACTGCTGTCGCAACACCATACACGCCTCCCGTATTGTGGACCTACCGTACTGATTGCAGGATTTCACTTTTCGACGCCGCTAGACCTTCTGGCAAATTCCTCACTTGACCGGCGACATCCAGGCAGCATCGTACGCCTGGCGATCCGCAGTCTTTGTGTGGCCATCCGCGTAGAGGATATTCCACCGCTTATCACCTGGCAGTATCCCCCCGTGCCAGCCCCATGAATCAAACACTACATTCACGGTGGTGGGGTCGGGCATCTGTGCAGCCGTAGCCCCGGAGAAGGCCAGTTCGGTCCGGTAGTGGTAGCTGCTCCCGAAGGCCTGGAAGGCAGTTGGACGACCCTTCAGCGGTAATCCCACGTCTTCCAGGATGTCGTACCCTGAGTCCGAGGGACAGTGCCAGACCTCACTGTTTTTCACATAGGGGTCCAGGATCCGGTGGTAATAGGCCATACTGGGGATAAGGGCCTGCCACTCGGGGAAAAGCTCCCAGATTTCCGGGCAATTGCGATCAGCGGAATCCACGCCATAGGGGTAGCGCTCGTCATAGTCGCTGGTGTACAACTCGATAGCCAGGCCGATCTGACGCAGGTTGGAGAGACACTGCGTGGAGTAGGCCTTGCCGCGGGCCGCCGAGAAGACCGGAAACAGCAGGGCAGCCAGGACCGCGATGATGGCAATCACCACCAACAACTCAATCAAGGTGAAGCCTCCCCCGGCGTCACGGCCACACCCACTCGCCATCCGCTTACCTCCTTCCGGCCTCTGATTTGCCTCCCACCTGCTTTGCGGGCCCGCCTCCCCGACCGAGGGGCAGGATAGGCCTATTTCATTTCCTCCAACGCCCGTCGTACCAGCTCTTCCTCCTCCACTAACTCGCCCAGGTCCAGCTCTAACTGCCCGTTGCGAATCACCGGCGCATAGTGCCGCCGGTGCACCGGGCACGGTCCGTACTGCTGGAGGGCCTCACAATGCTCCCGCGTGCCGTAGCCCTTGTGGTTCTCAAAGCCATATTGCGGGTACAGCAGCGCCAGCCGGCACATCAACCGGTCGCGGTAGACCTTGGCGACCACCGAAGCCGCAGATATGGGGGGGCAGAGGCGATCGCCGTGCACGACGGCAGTGGTGGGAACACCGAAATCCGGGGGCAGGTGCCCGTCCATGAGTAGATGCTGAGGGGGGGGATGGAGCCGATCCACTGCCCGCTGCATGGCCAGACGCGAAGCGTGGAAGACGTTATGGCGGTCTATCTCCTGCACGAAGGCCAAGCCCACGGCGCAAGGCACCCGACGCTTGAGCAGATCCGCGTAGACCGCCTCGCGCTTCTCGGGGCTCAGCAGTTTGGAGTCTTTCAGGCCCCGGACCCGAGCCTGCAGGGGGAGCAACACTGCCGCCGCCACCACCGGGCCGGCCAGGGCACCCACTCCGACCTCATCCAGCCCCGCAACCAGCCGGCAACCAAGCTCCTCCAGGCGCCGCTTCTCCTGCGCCCAGGAGAACTTGGACCGCGCCGCGCGCTTACGGGCTGGCTTCCTCGCTGGGCTGGTCCCCGATCCTCGCACACTCTCGCACCTCTGATCGCGGAGGTATCCCTCCCGCTAGCTGACTGCGGTTGGCTCCCTTGCACCGACCTCAGCAGTCGCACCCGATGGGGAGGCCAGAAAATGCAGAAGGCTTTCCCCAGCAGGTTCTGGCGCGGCAGTGGCCCCCAGATATGGCTGTCGTTCGAGAAGTTGCGATTGTCCCCCATCACAAAGACTGTCCCATTGGGTACTGTGTAGTGATCCACGTACTCGGGGAACTCGTATAGCATCGGCTGGTCAACATAAGGCTCGTCCACTGGCTGACCGTTGCGATGGAGTTTGCCGTTCCGAATTGCCAGGCGGTCGCCTTCCAGTCCCACAACGCGCTTGATGAAGTCCTTCTGTTCGGCATCCGCGGAGGGGGGGGACACGAACACAACGATATCGCCGACCTGAGGTTGGCGGAAGAAGTAGATGAACTTGTTAACCAGAATGCGGTCATTGATCTGCAGGGCCTGCTCCATGGACCTGGAGGGGATATAGAAGGCCTGCACGACAAACGGCCGCAAGATCAGGAAGACCAGAATCACGGCGACCAGCAGTGAGTCGGTGATCTCCAGAACCGAGGCCCGGTAAGAGCGCAGTCGGGGCACTCTGGGGACTACCACCCTGATAAGCAATAAGCCCCAGATCAGTGCCACCACGTACCAGGTATTATCGAAAGCCAGGAATTTCAACTACTTGCTGCTCTCCTCGGATGCCTCCCCCGACTGCGCGGGAGCTGTCTCGACGATTTCCGTCTTCTCTTCCTCGCCCTCCGCTTCGGCCTCCGCTTCCAGTTCGGTCACTGCCGCCGGCGCCTCAATCTCAGCCACCGCCGCAGGTTCCGCCGCCGGGGCAGTCTCCTCCACAGTCTCCTGCTCGACTACCGGCTCCGCCTCAGGAGCGGCCTCTGCCGGGGGCTCTTCTGGCGCGGGCGCTGGCAGGGGCACGGCGATCTTTTCGTCGGAGGCAGGCTTCTGCGCCTCGAGTTCCGCGGGCTCCTCAACTGGGGCCGCTGCGGCCGTCTTCTGGCCCCGTGGCGTGGCCCAGCGCGAGCGCTCCCTGACCTTGGCCGCCTTGCCGACGCGACCGCGCAGGTAGTGCAGCTTGGCCCGCCGCACGTCGCCCTTGCGGGTGACCTCGATCTTCTCGAGGTTCGGCCCATGAACCGGGAAAATGCGCTCGACGCCAATCCCGTAGGTCACGCGCCGCACGGTGAGCATGTCATTCAGCCCCCGCCCATGCCGCCCAATGACCACGCCCTCAAACACCTGGATGCGCGTGCGCCGGTCCTTCCCTTCACCCTCAGTGATCCGCAGATGCACGCGAACCGTGTCTCCGATCTCAATCTCCGGCAGGTCCTGCCGCATCTGTTCGGCTTCTATCTGCTCGATAACGCGATTCATGGTTACACTTCCCCCTCAAGGCTTGCCCGGGTCTAGCAGGTCTATCTCCTGCTCCTCCTGGGCTAGCTCCTGTAAGAGCTCCTCGTCTTCCTTATTCAGCGTCGCCTTCCCTAACAAGTCTGGGCGGCGGTCCCGCGTCCGTCGCAGGGCCTCCTTACGACGCCAGCGCCGTATCTCTCCGTGATTTCCGCTCAGCAATATCTCTGGCACTTGCCGGCCTCGGAACTCCGCAGGCCGCGTGTAGTGTGGGTACTCCAGCAGCCCGGAACCAAACGAATCCTGCGCCGGAGCCTGCTCATCGCCCAGCGCCCCCGGCAGCAGCCGGCAGACCGCGTCCACCACCACCAGCGCTGCTGGCTCGCCACCAGTCAGCACGTAGTCCCCGATGGACAGCTCCGTATCTACCAGCGCCTCCCGCACGCGCTCATCCACGCCCTCGTAGTGTCCACAGACCAAGATCACCCGGGGTAGCTTAGCCAACTCCTCAGCCTGGGCCTGGTCAAAGGTACGGCCCTGTGGCGTCAGCAGCACCACTGAACCCCGCGGCTCCTCATGATTCAGATCCTCCACCGCAGCGAATAGCGGCTCCGGTTTGAGCACCATCCCCCCGCCACCGCCATACGGGTAGTCGTCTACCACGTGGTGACGATCCGTCGTCCAATCTCGCAGATTATGTACGCAAACCTCCAGGATTCCGGCAGCTCGAGCGCGCCCCAGAATACTGCACTCCAGAGGCGAGGCAAACATCTCCGGGAAGATGGTGATCACATCAATCCGCATATTACCGTTAGGCGAACGCTGTCTGCGACCACGCCAGATCTCCACCTGAGCCGGCCCCTGAATACCGCGCACCCTCCACCGGGGCCATGCTTTGCCACCGTTTGCCCTCTCCGAGCCTCTACTACTCCGTATCGGTCGGGGCGGTCCTATTTCTCCATGCCCTCCATCCACCTCACCACCATGCGCTTGCCATTCAGGTCTACTAGGCGGATCACCTGGGACACCGCCGGAATGAGCGCCTCCCTTGTCTCATACACATCGTTGGCCCCGGTACGGATGATCCCCGTGATCGGCCCCAAACCGCGCCCCTCCTCGGTTACCACCTCTAAACCCAGGATCTCGAACTCATAGTACTGCCCCTTGGGCAGCGGCACCAGGTCGCTGCGTCGCAGAAGCAACTCTGCTCCCCGCAACGCCTGCGCCTGCTCGCGCCTGTCTACCCCCTCGATTCGCAGTAGCACCTGGCCCTTTGCTGTATGCTGCCGCGCACCACTCACCCGTACCATGCGGCCCTCGGCCTTGGACGGCACCAGGCAGACTTGCTCCAGGGTGGCAAAGCACTCAGGGAAGTCCGTCTCCGGGTTTATTCGCACCTCGCCATGCACACCGTGAGCGCCGGCCACCACACCTACTAGCACATCCCAGGCTTCAGGTTGTTCGTTATTGGCCACTCAACCCGCCTGAAAGGTCAGCAATGATCGGGGAGGCAGAGGACTGCGCCGCTGGCATCTGCGTGGGAAGGGTGGCAAGCTCCATCGGCGCACTCTGCCGGATGGCCACCACCACATCGTCCTTGACCACGATCTCCACGCCAGCCAAGACCTCGGCGAGATTGTCGCCCTCCTTGACCTCGGCGTAACTCTCCAGGGTCCCGCGGACAATCTCCTCGCCATCTGGCAGAGCGGCTACCTGGGCCTTACGCTCCGTCAGCGCATCCTTGAGGTCGGTATGCTTCTGCTTTTCGGCCTCGATTTGCTTGCGCACCGTAATGGCCTGTTGGAGGTTGGTGCGCTGCAGTTCTGTCAGATAAGGCTTGGTCTGAAAGTCAATCTGCTGGACGCGCTGTTCCACCTCCTCGATCGCCTGGTCAATTTCCTGAGTGATCTCCTGGCGCAATTGCGGAGTGACCACGGCGCGCAGGATTACGTTGCGTTTGATAGTTACTTCCATGAGATGACAGCCTCCTTGGGCTGATAGACCGGCCGCAACCGGTGATTGACGACGCGCAGTCTAGGACGCGATCTCTACTGAAGCCTTCTCTCCGCGCTTGCGGGCTGCGGCCTCCACAACTGAGCGCAGTGCATTCGCGGTCCGGCCATGTCTCCCGATAACCTTGCCCAGCTCATCCGGGGCCACGTCCACTTCGTATACCTTGCCATAGCTGGCGCTCACCGCTCTAACCCTCACCTGGTCCGGTTTGTCCACCAGCAGGCACACCAAGTACTGTACAAGCTGTTCCATGGTGGCCCTCCTTAGGCTGTATCTTCCGCCGGCGCCGCCTTGACATTCGGCGCCAGGATGCCCGCCTTGCGCAGCAGCGAGGTCACCGTCTCACTCGGCTGCGCCCCGACGCCCAGCCAATAGCGCGCACGCTCCTCATCAATGGTGGTCGTCGGGGGATCGGTCAGCGGGTTATGGTGCCCGATCTCCTCAATCGCGCGGCCATCACGCGGTGCTCGCTCATCCACCACAATCACGCGGTATTGCGGCTGCTTCTTGGCTCCGCAGCGCTTCAGTCTGATCTTAGTAGCCAAACCTCTCTACTCCTTTCGGTGATACCGACCCCTGGCTAGTCCATACCCTCGCCAGGTTCATCGTGTCTCCTGATCTCACAGCCCTGGGAGCCGTCCTGCCGGGAGTGCAGTGTTGCCTATCTCCCCACCCAAGCTTCCTGCTGGCCAATCCTGGGCGGTGCCTTACCTTCGCCCCAGTCTCATGCCCCCCAGGTTCACGGATTTGCCTTTGCCCACCGCGCCCATGAGTTGCGAAAGCTGCCGGAACTCCTTGAGCACAATATTCACATCTTGCACTTCCAGTCCTGCGCCGCGTGCAACTCGCCGCTTGCGGCTGGCGTTCAGCAGGTCTGGATTGTGCCGCTCCTCCGGCGTCATCGAGTTGATGACTGCCTCCACGCGATCGAGCTCCTTTTCCTCCAGCGTCACGTCTCCCATCCCCGCCATGCCCCCCATGCCAGGAATCATGGACAGAAGCTGGTCCATGGGCCCCATCCCTCGCACTCGCTGCAGTTGCTCACGGAAGTCCTCCAGATTGAAGCGCTGCTTGAGCAACTTCTCCTGGAGCGTCGCCGCCTCCTCAGCGTTGATCGTTTGCTGCGCCTTCTCCACCAGCGTCAGCACATCGCCCATGCCCAGGATGCGCTGGGCCATGCGATCGGGATGGAAGACGTCCAGTCCGTCCATCCGCTCGCTGATCCCGACGTACATGATCGGTACGCCAGTGATGGCTCGGGCCGACAGCGCTGCGCCCCCTCGCGCGTCGCTGTCCAGCTTGGTCAGGACCAGCCCCTCCAGGTGCAAACGCCGCCCGAACTCCCGCGCCACGTTCACGGCGTCCTGGCCAGTCATCGAATCAATGACCAGCAGAGTCTGTGCCTCAGGGAAAGCCTGCTCAAGCCCCTCTATCTCCGCCATCATCTCCTCGTCGAGATGCAGGCGGCCAGCTGTGTCAATGATCACCACATCGCGCCCCGTGCTCTTGGCCTGCGCCACGGCCGCGCGCGCTATGTCCACCGGCTTCTGCTGGTTGCCCAGCGAGAAGACCGGAACCCCGACTTGTCCTCCTACTTGCTGCAGTTGCTCGATGGCCGCTGGCCGGTAGACATCCGTCGCAGCCAGGAGCGGCGTGTGCCCTTCCTGGGCCAAGCGCGCGGCCAGCTTGCCCGCACTTGTCGTCTTGCCGCTGCCCTGCAGACCAGCCAGCAAAATCACCGTAGGAGGCTGCGCCGCAAGCTTTAGCCGTGCCGTCTCCGACCCCAGCAGTCGCACCAGTTCCTCGTCAACGATCTTGACGATCTGCTGGGTCGGGTTCAGGCCCTTGAGTATCTCCTCACCCAGCGCTTCATTCTGGACGTGGTTGACGAAATCCTTGACCACGTCATAGGCCACATCAGCCTCTAACAGCGCGACGCGGACCTCTTTGAGACCATCGCGGACCTCCCGCGGTCCCAGCTTGCCCCGACTGCTCAGGTGTCGAAAGGCCGTTTGCAGCTTTTCCGTCAAGGCCTCAAACATGATTTCGCATACAATCCAGCGGACGTCAACCCAGGCGCCGGCATGCCTGGCCGCCAATCCGCCGCCTCTCCCACGCCGGCTCCAAGCCCTCCCGCGGGGAGGACGCAGTATAGACTATGGCAAGGTGCTTGTCAATTGTCCCCTCGGTAAATTCGGGAGCTAGTAACATACATAGCTGACAGTGGGAGGAGGCGAGGAGGCAGAGAGTGGGCGAGTGCCGTTGGGAAGGGCCGAGGTCCCCCTGCCCCCGTGGGGGCAGCCCGCGCCGACTAGGTGGAAAGGACTTCGGCCTTAAAGTAGAGCATAGGTTTCTCTCTGGCTCAGCCGGCAAGCACAATTCAGAGAGGAGAACCTGTGCGCATGCAGTATATCGTCCCGCAGCTCGCTTATGCAAGACTGCGTCTGCTCCAAGAAGCCGAACAGCTCGGCAACGTCACCGAGTCCAGCCGCTGTGCGCCTTGACATTCCCTGGGCAGAATGCTAAACTGCGCTGAATGTAGATAGTCTGTGACGAGCCGAATCCGCGTCCTCCGAGGGCGAGGGGCCGTATGTGTCCATGCTGGTAGCCGAGCCCGGTAACGCGGTCATAATTGGCGCTCTTACTGCAGCAATAAGCCGAAGTAGAGATTTCAGGGAGGGAGTTCGCGCATGCGACGGCGCCGCTCGCTCAAAACCGGCGTCCACTTGTTCATAGTCCTGACCTTCTTGCTGAGTTGCGTCCTGCCACCTG
This sequence comes from candidate division WS1 bacterium, assembly GCA_012523355.1. Classification (GTDB taxonomy): domain Bacteria; phylum Armatimonadota; class Zipacnadia; order Zipacnadales; family Zipacnadaceae; genus Zipacnadum. The sequence continues at coordinate 11,102 of JAAYIR010000129.1, read as the reverse complement.
CCGTTCTGGCTGCCCCCACGGTGAGCATCACCCGTCCGGAGGAGGGCGCCCTGGTGACCGGGGAGATGGTCATTGAGGTCAGCTATAAGGGGGAACCCGGTCTCCCCATCTGCTCAGTACAGCTCTTCGTGAACGGCAAGGTTGCTCAGCAGTGGTCCCTCCCCAAGCCCCAGGTCCAAGGCACACAGTCCCTCCGCTACAACTTCAGCCTGAACGCAGCGGAAAGCTATGTGATTTCGGCCCGCGCGGTGGATGCCCAGGGCGGTGCGGGTAATGCTACCGTCACGGTGCGCATGCAGAAGGCCGAGAGCAGCAGCCCGGACATAGTCCCTCCAGCAATCAACATCTTCTACCCGGCTCACGGGGCCAAGATACACGGAACGATACAGATCAAAGCCACTGCCACCGATAACGATGCGGTGGCCTCCGTGTTCTTCTACGTGGACGGCAAGTTCAAGTGCATGATCATGAATGCACCGCCCTACGTCACCGACCTCGACACCACCAAACTCTCGGATGGCCTGCATATCATCTCCGCCAAGGCCTTGGACCGCTCGGATAACGAGGGGCGTTCGGCTGAGGTCGCCATTCTGGTTCAGAACAAGACCCTGACCACCGGCGAGAGGATGGGTGTGCCGGAGACGACCGCGATAGCGCCCTCCGTGACTCCACCCCAGGTGACGGCCCCCACACCCGCCGCGCCTGGCGTGACCCCGCCGGTAATTGCTCCCCCGCAGACGGCATACGTCTCGCCCGGCGTGTTGGCGCCGCTGGTCCAGCTCCAGACCGGTCACGTGGCCGCGGACGGCAGTGCGCTGGCCCTGGCGGCGGCGGCCCCGGCAGCTCCAGAGAGGGCACTGGGCGGCGACATGCGCACGGCCCTGCCCGGGAGACAAAGCGGGGCGGGTCTCGATCCGGCCTCCGCTACCAGCCCGCGAGAGCAGCGCGTTGCGTTAATGACACCGCCTTCGTGGCAGCCGCAGGCGCCCGTGGAGAAGAGCACCCGACCCAACCTCTCCGCGGACTGGCTCAACGGCCAAGCCCTGGCGGCCATACCGAACCAGTTGACCCCGGTGGAAGGGACCGCGCGGATCGCCCTGCCCGGCAAGCACGCACCAGCGCCCCTGCTCGCCCCGGTGCCCACAGGCCTGAAGCCTGCGACTCCCCTGTTGCGACCGCTCTCCCCCGCTCCGCTAGAGTCAGACACCTTCTACGGGCCGCTGGGGATAGAACCTAGGCTGCCGGTGGCCCCGCCTCGAGACGGACGCCTGCCCGGAGCTCTGAGCATGACTCGCCCCACGCCAGTCCTGCCCTGGACTCCGATGGCGATAGATGCGCGTGCCGGTGCAGCTACCGTGAGCGAAGCCGAGCAGACCGGCCCCCGTGCCGCCTCCGCCGCACTCAAGACGGCAGGACCGCGAACCGCCTCCCCCACCGGGGAGCGTGTGGCTCTGCTTCCCGTGACGCCTTCCCGGACGCTGGTCGGACCCGTCCCGCAATCCAGCGCGGCGCCCCCTGTTTCTGGGGTAGAACTGGCGGAAGCTCAGGCCACAGCCTCGCTGACCCTGGCTGGCGGGCGCACTAGCGCCCCGCTGACCGTGGAGACCACCGCTGCCAGCACCCCCGCCCCACCAGCTCCCGTGGCCGCAGCTCGTCCTGAGACGGAACTCCATGTGACTTTCGACGGCGATTGGATGAACCTGCGCGGGCTTCCCGAGCTTCACGAGAGCCAGCCCGCTGCGCCCATGCGTATGATGTTCGAGTGGGTGGACGCCCTGGTGCTCTGGTCGGCCGAAGAGCAGTGCCTCAGCGCGGCTAATAGCAGCGTTGCAGTCTCGGTGACGGTGGGGGAGCGCGTGGCCCGCGTGAACAACCAGCTCGTGCAGTTGCCCTTCGCCCCTTACGTCAAGCAGGGCCATGTCATGGTCCCGCTGCAGTTCATCGCCGACGCGCTTAAGATGCAGCTTATCGCCAGCCCCGACTCAAGCCGCTTGGAGTTGCGCAGCGCACGCTAAGTGGATCAGCGGGAGCTGGCGGCATACAAGCAGCCCTGATGATTTCAGGGCTGTTTTGTGCTATTATGGGCTATCGTTTTGGCCCCTATGAGGGCCGGGCGAGACGCCCATCCTGCCGATTTACGGAGGGAGTGAGTGGTCCCATGGGGTCTCAGGAGCCCATGTTGTTCGGCACTCAGAGGATCAACGCAGCCGGCCATCTGGAGATCGGCGGCTGCGACACCGTGGCCTTGGCCCAGGAGTTCGGCACGCCGTTGTACGTGCTCGATGAAGAGCACATACGACAGCGCTGCCGCTGCTACCGGCAGGCCTTCCGCGATCGCTTGCCCGAGGTTGAGGTCGCCTATGCCGGCAAGGCCCTCCTGGTGAGTGCTCTCTGCCGGATCGTAGAGCAAGAAGGACTGGCGCTAGACGTCGCCTCTGCGGGGGAGTTGTATACTGCCTTGCAGACCAACTTCCCTCCGGCACGGATCAAACTGCACGGCAACTTCAAGTCCGACCAGGAGCTGCTCATGGCCCTGCGAGAGTCAGTGGGCCGTGTCGTCCTGGATAGCCTGACGGAGATCCAGCGGCTTTCCGCGCTGGCCCAGGCAGAGGGGCGGGAGGTCCCGGTCCTGATGCGAGTGGCGCCGGGCATCAAGACCCAGACCCATACCTTCATCCAGACCGGGCAACTGGACAGCAAGTTTGGACTGGGTCTGGCCACCAGCGCGGCGCGCGAGGGTGTGCGCCTGACCCTTGAGTCGCCGGGGCTGAAGCTGCGCGGCCTGCACTGCCACATCGGCTCCCAGCTCTTCGGGCTGGATGCCTTCCAGAAGACCGCCGAGTTGATGGTGGAGTTCATGTCGCAGATCCGCGACGAATGCGGTGTGGTGCTGGAGGAGCTGGACCTCGGTGGCGGCCTGGGTATCTCCTACACACCGGAGGACACTCCGCCAACCATCGCCGAGCTGGCTGACATCATCAGCAGTGGCCTGCGGGCGACGTGTGAGCAGTTCGATTACCCTCTCCCGCGCCTGATCCTGGAACCGGGGCGCTCCATCGTGGGCACCGCGGGTACCACGCTCTACCGCGTCGGGCCGGTGAAAGAGATTCCGGGTGTGCGCACCTACGTTGCGGTGGACGGCGGGCTGTCCGATAACCCGCGCCCTGCGCTTTACGACGCCGAATACACAGCGATCATTGCCAACAAGGCTGACCAGCCTTCCACTCAACCCGTGCGGGTGGCCGGCAAGCACTGCGAGACGGATACCTTGCTCGCCGAGGTCACGCTGCAGCCGGTGGAGGAGGGCGACCTGATGGCGGTCTTTTCGACCGGGGCCTACAACTACTCCATGGCCTCCAACTACAACCGCTTCTGCCGTCCGGCGATGGTGCTGGTCGGCGAGGGCCGCGCCGAGGTCATCGTGGAGCGCGAGAGCCTGGAGGACCTGGTGGCGCAGGATGTGATCCCGGAGAGGCTGAGGTAGGACCGGCGTCTCGCCCATCCAGACACCTGGTGTTCGGCTGCCCGATGTTTTAAGCAAAGGCTGAGAGTGCTTTCTCCTCTCTGGTGGGCCAAGCCGTAGCCTTACTCACAGGAGATGCCTGCGACGAAGATCCCGCCCAATGCAGAGGAGCTGCTGAATCGGCTACAGCCGCCGCAAAGGCGTGTGCTCGAGGTAGTCCGCAAGCTGGCCGCCCGACCACCTGCGCGTGTGTACCTGGTCGGCGGGCCGGTGCGCGACCTCTTGATGGATCAACCCGCTCACGACCTGGATTTTGTCGTGGAGGGTGACGGTCCCGCCTTCGCCGCGCGCCTGGCACGTCAGTTGCAGGGCTCTCTCCAGGTCTTCGAGCGTTTCGGCACTGCGGTGGTAGGCGTGCGTGGTGTGGGGCATGTGGACGTGGCCAGCGCCCGCTCTGAGGAGTACCCGGAGCCCGGCGCCTTGCCGAACGTAGCAGTTCCCGCCCCGCTAGAGCAGGACCTGCGGCGCCGTGACTTCACCATCAATGCCCTGGCGATTGGCGTCGGGCCGCAGGAGTGGGGGCGGCTGTATGACCCCTTGGGCGGACAGCGCGACCTGCGCGCGCGGCGCTTGCGCATCGTCCACGCACGCAGCTTTCGGGACGACCCGAATCGCCTGATTCGTGCGGCGGGTTTCGCGGGTCGTTTCGGCCTGGCCCTGGAGCCGCGGACCGAGCGGCGCTTGCGCGAGGCCGTAGCTGCCGGGGTCCTCAGAACCATCTCAGCGGACCGGCGCAACGAGACCCTGCGCCGTCTCCTGCGCCAGCCTGGCGCGCCGCTGGCTCTGGCCCTGCTCAGCGAATGGGGTTTGTTGGAACCACTCGGCCTGGGCCGACCGTTGAAATCTACAGACCACCGGCGTCTCTCTCGCGTACCCGCCGCTCTGGCAGCGCTGGCCGCGCCGACAGAGGGACCAGAGGCCATGGCGGCGTATGTGGCGCTCCTGCTCTCACGCCGGGGCGTGGACGCTGAAACCGGTGCGCAGGAGCTCGGCCTGAGCCGCAGGGCTCGCCGGGAGACGCTTCAGGCCGTAGTCGTGCTGCGCCAGCCACCCGCGGTCCTCCGCGAGACACAGGCGCGACCTGCACGGCTCTTCGTCGAGTTGCGGGGCTTGGGCGTCGGCACTCTGGCCGCCTTGTGGACGATTGTGGACGCCACCGCGCGCCGCCGGCTGGAGGACTACTGGCAGCGGCTGCGGCATGTGCAACCGGATCTGACCGGGGAGGACCTGGCCAGAGCGGGGTTGCGGGGGGCCGAGATCGCGGCCGGTCTGGAGCGAGCCCGGGTGCTGAAGCTGGATCATCCTGAGGCCACCCAGGAGGCGCAGTTGGCGACGGCTCTAGCCGATCAGAAAAGCACATGACGCTCATTCGTGCCATACAAACCGGGGACTGGGCGGCGGCTCTGTCGTGGATCATGGCCTTGGCCGTGGGCATTACCGTGCATGAGTTCGCGCACGCCAAATTCGCTGATCTGGCCGGGGACCCCACCCCCCGCAGCCGGGGACGGGTGACCCTCAATCCCCTCGCCCACTATGACCCGATCGGCAGCACGATGATCCTGCTCTTCGGCATGGGCTGGGGCAAGCCGGTCCCCACCAACCCCATGCTCTACCGCCATCCGCGTCGCGACGAAGTCCGGGTTTCGCTCGGCGGGATCGGGGCCAATATTGTGGTGGCCTTTCTCTTCGGGATGACCCTGCGGCTGGGAATTGTTCCCGAAGCCTACGAGATCCTGGCCGGGCACATCGTACTGCTCAATCTTCTGCTGGCTTTTTTCAATATCCTGCCGTTGTACCCCCTGGACGGCTCACACGCCCTGGTGTCGCTTCTGCCACGCGAGGCGGCGCGCAAGGTGAGCGAGTTCTATGAGCGCTACGCACTGGGCCCACTCGTGGCCTTCGTGCTGGCCCTCAACTTCATACCCGCGCTGGGGTTGGTGATCTGGCTCCCGGTCGGGGTGTTGATGTGGCTGTTCGCGGGCCAGGGGCTAACATTCTAGTTCAGTAGAGGCCCGGACACCGGCAATGGGAGCCGAGCACCGAAGAGAAGCAGTCTGCAAATGAGGGTGGGGGCCAGGCTCTTCCTTCCCTCACCCGCTGCAGTATCCGGGGAGTGTGGAATAGGAGTGGTCTCGCGTGTCGATAAGTGCACTGAAGAAGGCGGTGGTGCTCTGTGCCGGCGAGGGAACGCGGCTGCGTCCGCTGACCTTCTCGCGGCCCAAGCACCTGCTCCCCGTCGGGGGACAGCCCCTGCTGCACTGGGCTCTGGAGGCTCTGGCCGAAGCCGGTCTGGAGGAGGTCGGGCTGGTGGTAGGGCATCGGCCCGAAGCCATTCAGCGCTACGTCGGCGATGGCACCCCCTGGGGCGTGGCCGTTACCTACCTCCAACAGGATAAACCCCTGGGGCTGGGACACGCGGTCAAGGTGGCCGAGGAGTTCATCGGCGAGGACCCGTTCCTGCTCTACCTGGGCGATAACCTGCTGGAACACGGCGTCACCCGCCTGGTCGCCGAGTTCACGACTCGGCAGCCGGCCGCCTTGCTGTCGGTGAAAGAGGTATCCGATCCCCGTGCCTACGGGGTGGCGGTGTTGGACGGTGATCAGGTCCGTTCGCTGGTGGAAAAGCCACAGCATCCGCCCAGCCACTGGGCCATCGTCGGCGCATATGCTTTCCACCCGCGGATCCTGGAAGCCATCGCCGCCACCCCCCCCTCAGCCCGGGGAGAATATGAGATCACGGATGCCATCCAGACCCTGCTAGCGCGAGGCGCGGAGGTGCTGGCCTCACGGGTGGAGGGTTTCTGGGAGGACGCCGGGCGTCCTGCGGAACTGCTGGTCGCCAACCAGCTCTGTCTGGATCGCATGACACCGGAGCAGCGCGGTCATATCGGACCGGATTGTGTCGTGGAGGGACTGGTCAGCGTCGGCGCCGGTTCACGGGTGAGCAACTGCCACCTGCGCGGGCCGTGCTTGATCGGGGAGAACTGTGTCCTGCAGGATTCGTTCGTGGGACCGTATGTCTCCCTGGGGTCCGGTTGCGAAGTCCTGGACAGCCGGGTCGAGAATTGCATTATCCAACAAGACTGCCGCATCCAGCGCCTCCGCGCGGGGCTCCTGGACTCCGTGCTCGGCACGGAGGTGGAGGTCATGGCTGGCAACTCCGGCTCGGAGGTGCCCCTGCGGCTGCTCCTGGGAGATATGAGCCACATCCGGGCAGTCTGAACCGAGGTAATCAACACCCTCATGGCAGCGACGAATGAAGAAACCAGTTACAGCGGCTACCCGGTCCGCATCGAGTGTTTCAGCGGTCCACTCGACCTGCTCCTGCACTTGGCCCGCAGCTCACAGATAGACCTTGGCGAGGTCCACCTGGCCGAGATTACCGACCAGTTCCTCGACTACCTGCGCACCATGGCCGAGATCAGTCTCGAGCTCTCCGGTGAATTCCTGGTCACGGCGGCCGCGCTCTCCTACCTCAAGTCCCGGACGCTTCTCCCGCCGGAGCCCGAACCGGAGGAGGAAAGCGTTCAGGAGGAGGACGTGGCGGCCGTCTTGCAGCGGCGCCTGGCCGAGTACCATGTATACAAGGAAGCCGCCGGCCGTCTTGAGGCCGCCAGGCAGGCCCGGGAGCGCATCTTCCTCCGTCCCCTGCAGGAGGGCACGGGCGTCGAGACCGGTTATGTGAACCTTGGCGAGGTGTCGCTCTTTGACATGGTAGGCGCGGTGCATGATCTGCTCAAGCGGGCCGTCCCAGAGCCAGTGGGGCTGGTGACCCTGCCCCCCCTGACCGTCCCCGACCGCATTGAGGAAGTACTTCTGCGCCTGGAGACCGAAAGCAACGAGCTAAGTTTCGCCGCCCTGGTTCCCCAGCCTCCCACCCGGACCCAGATCATCATCACCTTCCTGGCGGTCCTGGAACTGATGCGCCGCGGTGTCGTTGAGGCTCATCAAGAGACTCCGAGCGGAGAGATCGTGCTCCGTCAGGTCTCAGTCACGGACCAGGGCCTGCAAAGCCCCGGCAGCCTGGCTTGACGCGGGCCGGCGCATGCGTTAGAATCTAACTCGGTGGCGCTTCCCGACCGTATTTGGAGGCGCCGCGGACGTACCCGGGGATGAGCCCCCTGAGCAGGCGATTCCCTGATCTGGTGTATGGATACCTCTCAACCACACAGTAGTGATGACACAAGTCATGAACGTCGGTTCGGCCGGGTAGGCCGTCTGGCGGGAAAGCCGGAGGTGGAGGCCTTGCGCTAGCCCTGCGCTCGCAAGCTGCCCTGCTTCTGTGCCCCGTCGCGGCTCTGACCGGACGGGGTTTTTGCTTGCCTTGTCCGCGTGTCTTTTGCTCCGCTGCGGAGAGAAAAGACACGTGAGGAAGCAAAGCCTGGAGCTTTCGCCCGGCTTTGAAAGGTCGAGCGGAAACTCACCTTCCGGCGCACAGAGAAAGCAGGTGAGCGCATGGTCTTTTTCGCTGAGGCTTACTTCTCCGCCATGCTGCGTTATGGCGTCTTCGATGCCGAGGGCAAGCGTATCGGCCGTCTGCAGGATATCTACGTTCGCTCCCATGAACGTTTCCCGGAGATCACGCGCCTGGCGGTGCGACTAGCCCACTCCAAGCAGGATGTCCTGGTGCCTTGGGCACTGGTGCGGAACGCCTCGCCCGAGGGCATCCGCCTGGACGTGCGCCTGGAGGACCTGCTGCCGTCACCGGCGGAACCTGACGAACTGGCCCTGCGCACTTCGCTGATGGACAAGCAGATCGTGGATGTATCCGGCCGGCGTCTGGTGCGCGTGCATGACCTCAAACTGGGAGCAGTCGGCAACCGTGTGCTGCTCACGCACGCGGATGTTGGCACCCGTGGGGTGCTGAGGCGCCTGGGGTGGGAGCATTTCTTCCTGGGGGTGTGCCGGCTATTACATGTGAACTTCTCCGAGCGGCTGATCCCCTGGGAGCACTTTGAGATGCCTGGGGCCAAGGGGGAGCTGCACATGGACCGCACCCGCGAGGCTCTGCAACGCATGCACCCCGCCGACCTGGCAGATATCGCCGAGGAGCTGAGCGCGCCGGACCGGGCCGCGCTGCTGGGCGCGATGGATGAGGAAGTGGCCGCCGATACCATGCAGGAGATGGAGCCACAGGCTCTGGTGGCGGCAGTCAATGAGCTGCCGGACGAGCAGGCGGCGGGTTTGATCGGGGAGATGGACCCCGACGCGGGCGCCGATCTGCTGGCGGACCTGCCGGAGGACCGCGTGCAGGCGCTGCTGGCGCGCATGGAGCCGGAGGAGGCCGAGGACCTGCGGAAGCTGCTCATCTACCAGGAGGACTCCGCAGGGGGACTGATGACCTCGGAGATGGTGGCAATCCCAGCGGGGATCAAGGTCAGCCAGGCGCTGGAGGTAGTGCGTCGGGAGGCGCAGGAGCTGGGCAGCCTGTACTACGTGCACGTGGTTGACACCGAGGATCGGCTGGTGGGGATGCTGTCGCTGCGGGAGCTGATCAGCGCTGATCCGGAGGCCACGGTAGATGATCTGATGACCCGCGACCCGATCAGCGTCACTCCGGAGACGGGGCAGGTGGACACAGCCAAGCTGGTGGCACACTACAACCTGCTGGCCCTTCCGGTGGTGGATGAGGAGGGCAAGCTGCTGGGTATCGTCACCGCGGACGATGCGATTGACGCGGTCATCCCCACCTCCTGGAAGAAGCGTATCCCGAAAGCCTTTGCCAGATAGTGGTGAGGGGGGAGCGACTACGTCTGCGCCGTTACTCACCGGCTATTGCTCTCCACTGACCACGACCGTTGGGAGCTGTCATGCGCGCATTTCGAATGGTTAGCCGGAAGCGGTGGAAACGGGTCCTGCTAATCCTGGCCCTGATTGGGCCGGGGATCATCACCGCCACCGTGGACAACGATGCCGGGGGCATCGCCACCTATTCGCTGGCCGGAGGCAATTTCGGTTACGCGCATGTGTGGGTGCTGATCCCGGTGGGCATCTTCCTGTATATCATCCAGGAGATGGCGGCGCGGCTCGGCGCGGTGACCGGCAAGGGCCTCTCGGACCTGATTCGGGAGAATTTCGGCCTGCGAGTGACTTTCTGGGTCCTGCTGGGGGTGGGGCTAACTAACCTGACCAATACCATGGCAGAGTTCGCGGGAGTGGCTTCCGCCTCGGAGATATTCGGCCTGTCCCGTTACGTCGCAGTGCCTGGGGCAGCGGTTCTGGTCTGGCTGGTCGTCACCCGCGGCTCGTACCGGGTGGCGGAGAAGGTCTTTCTGGTGGCTTGTCTGGCCTATCTGGCGTACCCGATCTCGGGCTTTCTGGCCAGACCGGACTGGTCCAAGGTGGTGGCCGCCACGCTGGTGCCGCAGTGGTCGTTCCAGGGGGACTACCTCCTGATGCTGATTGCGATCGTCGGCACCACCATCGCGCCCTGGATGCAGTTCTACCAGCAGGCGGCGGTGGTGGACAAGGGCCTCACCTCCAAGGACTACGCCTACACGAGGCTGGACGTACTGGTGGGGTGCATGTTTGCCATCATCGTGGTGTTCTTCATCATGGTGACGTGTGCCTCGACCATCCACGCCAACGGCTTGAGGGTGGAGACGGTGGAGGACGCGGCGCAGGCGCTGCGCCCGCTGGCGGGCAAGTACTGCGCGGGGTTGTTTGCCTTTGGGTTGCTCAACGCCTCGCTGTTTGCGGCCAGCATCCTGCCGCTGGCCACGGCGTACCAAATTGCGGAGGGACTGGGCTGGGAGCGCGGTCTGGACCGGACCTTCGCGGAAGCGCCTGAGTTCTATACCATCTACAACACCTTCATCGTGCTAGGGGCGGGGCTCGTGCTGATTCCGCAGGCACCGCTCCTGCAGATCATGTACTTTTCCCAGGTGCTCAACGGCCTGGTTCTCCCGGCGGTGCTGGTGTTCATGCTGATACTAATCAACAACACGGACCTGATGGGGCGGTACCGGAACTCGCCGCTCTACAACGGGATAGCATGGATTTGCGTGTTGCTGGTCTCCCTACTCGCCCTCTATCTGGCCGGGGCAACCATTATCCCCGCCTTGGGCAGATAGAACGGGGAGGGGCTCGTTGGCCAGAAGGGAAGCCGCTTCCTCGTGGCGAATATATCTTATCGCGCAGGCATTACTGAAGATAAGGTGTGAAAGGTCCATGAAATTAGTTGAACCCAAACTTCCCCCGCCGCTGGAGCCGGAGTTCCGGCCTGCGGTGTTGGCCAACCGAGCCTTCCTGGCGGAGGTAGAAGCCTCCGGGCAAGGCGTGCCGTTGGTGATCGCGCTGGAGCGCGGCGGCGGGCAGATCACGCGTTATGACACGCGCGTCTTCGCCCCGGGGACACCAGGAGCCGAGGACAACTATGATTACGTCTCCCGGCTAATCAAGATCCTGCTCTGGGCGCGCGGCGGCCGGCGCGTGGTGGTCGGGGGACCAGCGGAGATCGGTCAGCAGATGCAGCAGGCTTTCGCCCCGGGCGGCGAGTACGAGTTTGACGCCAAGTTCATGGGCGGGGTCTACGAGCAACCCTTCACCGTGGAGTGCAGTCCCGCCGAGGAGGCCCCGG
>JAAYIR010000016.1 GCA_012523355.1 candidate division WS1 bacterium | reverse complement strand
GCGATATTCACGGCGCAGGGCGACTGGCGAGTGCCACGATCGGGCATGACGTCCTCCCAGTCGCTGTAGCGCGTATTCCAGGTGCGGTTGAGGGTGTCAAGGTCTCCATACTCGCTCCGGAGCCAGGCGCGGAAGGTGTGCAGGGTGTGGGGGCAATAGCAGACGGGCTGGCCTGCCAGGGCCTCGGCCCAGTAGCCGATCTCCTGCCAGGTATTCCAGACCACCAGGTTCTCGAAGCGTCCGAGGGTGGCCGCGAGTTGGCGGATGAAGCGGAGCTGGTCCTCCATGGCTCCGGGGTGATCGTAACAGGGGCCAGGCTTGCCGTCAGCGGGAAGCGTGGTCTGAGCCTCGTAGACCAGGGGCAGGCCGTTGCGCCCGATCATGCGGCAGTCAGGGTGCTTGCGCCAGAGCCAGGAGGGGGCCTGCTCGCAGGTGAGGCCGAGGTAAACACCGAGGTTGAGCGTGGCGGCGTGAGATATAAGCTCCTCGTAGCGGGAGAAGTCATACTCTCCCTCCACCGGCTCGTCCAGGGCCCAGTGCTCCTGGAGCTTAATCAGGTTGAAGCCGTGGCGCTGCAGATTCTCCATGTCGTGTTTGAGCTCGTCCAGGGGCGGCATCGGCTCGCGGCAGAGATGAGAACCGAAGGGAAAGACTCGGGCGAATTGGGTGGGATTCATGGAAGGGTCTCCACAGGCAGAACGCGGACCGTGGCCACCGCGCGGGCCGGGATCTCGACGGTGAACTCATGCGGGTGGCTGGGAAGGGCAAGCCCCCCGTCTTCCTCGATCAGGTTAGTTGGCAGGACCTGGGCTATCTCCACCAGCGGGAGCCGGACGGGCGCGCGGACCGACCGGTCGGCGAGATTCCACAGACGGAGGATAAGCCCGCGCCCGTCCTCGGCATGCTTGCAGGCGAGCAGAAGGACCTCGTCGCTATCAAGCTCTAGAAATCCGGCGGTGGGGGGCAAGGTCCCTGCACCAGGGCGCTTGGTGAAGGTGCCCGTGAGCGGACTCACAGCCTGGCGCCCCCAGAGCGCGCACTGGCCGTCGGAAAGCAGACCGCTGTGAGTGGTGAAGACATAACGGAATAGCACGTCGGCCACCTGAGTCAGAGAGAAATTGGTGTCGAAGTTGTTTTGCATGGCATGGGAGTAGATCCAGCCGTTCCGCGAGAGGGCTTCGAGACTGACCGGCGGGCGCTGCAGGCGCTGGTCGAGATGGCAGCGGTGCGCAGGGGAGAGGTAGTCGGGCCAGAGGCCGGCGAGGGAGACGATAGGCGCATCCAGACTAGACCAAAGCAGGTGAAAATCGCCGTCAGTGATATGCACCCAGTTCTGGACGGTGAGGCGGTTCCAGTAGGCGCCCGGCAGGAGGTCGGTGGCCGGATCAAGCGCCGAGAAGTTGCCCTCATAGCGCCACTGCGGTCGCTGGGCGGCGAAGGGGAAGGCCAGGCTGATCTCCTGGAGCGGCGTGCAATCCTTCAGCAGGCGGGCCGCAAAATGCACCTCGGGCACATCGCTGTAGAGCGTGACAGTCTGGGTGATCTGCGGCACGCCGGGGGCGGAGCCGGTGATGAGCAGCGAGGCACAGAGAGGCCCGGACTCGCGCTGGCTCACGTGGACGTTTTCGAGCAGGAACTCCTCCTCAGAGAGCGGGCTGCGCACGATGACGGAACCGAAGGGGTGGGGGCAGGAGGCATCCACCAACTCGCGCTGGTGGGACTTGTCGTACAGGCTAGTGAGGGCACCGGTCGCGGGGTCCACCTCGAGGCGATAAAAAGCATTCTCCAGGGCTGCCTCACCCCCTAGCCCCCTCCCCTGGCAGGGGAGGGGGGACAGGGGAGGCACAGGCGGGACGCCCGAGCCACCGACAGGCGAGATGTCCGACGCACCGCCAGGCGAGACGCCTGTCGTACCAGGGAGCAAGCGGTAGGTGCGATAGCCGCAGGCGGGGACCTCGCGGGCCAGGAAACAGAGGTCGCGGCCCAGGCCGTGCGGCAGGTCAAGCATCCCGCAATGGGGCCCGCCAACGGCGCTGCCCACGCGCTCGGGGGCGTAGGGCACCGGGTCATGAGGGGCAGTGAGGTCCACGAGCTGATGGGGGACGGTCTCGCCGGTGGCGACATCGAGGAGAGAAAATCCGCCAGCGACCAGCTCCGGCGGGAGGATGGCCGGTCCGCGAGTGAGCAGCGCCACCCCCTGCCAGAAGCCGTGGCCCTCGGGGTCCTCCTCGGGCGTGACCCAGTGCATGGCGCTGCTGGCGTTATCTATCTCACGCAGAGGCAGGCGTACCGGACCGGTGCGGGGGAGAGCCTCGGGATTGAAGACGCAGAGATAGAAACCCTCCTCCTCCAGCGCCACCTGGTCGGCGAGCTGGGCCATGGCCTTGCGGAGGACATCATGGCCCAGGGCCGCGGCGCGGTAAGCATGTACGGCCTTCTCCGCTTCGGAGGCGATCTTGGCAGGTCCGACGTTGCGGCTGTGGCCCCAGGTGTGCTCATCGTGGTATATGACGTCCTCGAAGGCGGTCCAGAGGTCGGTGGCCGGATAGGGATAAGCGCAGAGATGACTGGCGGCGGTGGCCAGCGTTTCAGCGGCAGGCAGGGTGGCATGATTGCCGCGGTTGGCCGCGGTGGCCAGGGCGGTGCTGGTGGCGCCCGCGGGATAGTCCTGGCCGGGGAGCTCGCCGTGAAAGACGGGCAGATCAGCAGGGAGGG
>JAAYIR010000015.1 GCA_012523355.1 candidate division WS1 bacterium | reverse complement strand
GCGGCGGAGAGGTCATAAGTGCGAACCAGGAAGGCTTCCAGGCGAGCCAGCAGATCGGCATGGGCCAGCGCTAGCTGGCGCACTGCCCACATCAGCAGGATCGGACCCGGCGGATGCGTGCGCACGCGGTCCGGCAGGGAATCCTTATGGGACTGGCTCGCCTCTCCGGAGAGAATGGTGCGGATCTCCGGGGTACGCGCGGCAACGCCATAGTAGCCGGTGGCGACATCGCTGAGAACAACCACCGGGGCCGAGGCGGGATACAGGGGGTCGTTGAGCAGGATGCCGCCCTCGATGAGCAGAGCCACGGGGAGCAGCGCCAGCAACAGCCAGGTGCAGGTACGGCGCGAGGGCTCCCGGGGAGCGCGCACCCACTCAAAGACTAGGACAGCCAGGAGCAGGGCGCCGAGCAGTGCGAGCACAGCAGCCGTACCCCAGGAGCACGGGAGTGTGCGCACCTCCCAGGCCCACTCGTAACTGCCGAAAGGCAGGATCGCCAGGCGCAGCAGGGCCGCCACCACTACCGCGGCCAGCACCGATAGCGTGCCCAGTACCACGCCGGCGCGGGTGGACATGAGCGGCCTGGTTGTTTCGGAAGAGTCGCGCATGGTTCAGTTGTACGTCCTGCGAGGGGTCGGAGAGTTGGCCGCCGGCGCACGGCTCCTGTCCCGCCCCTCCCGGGCGCCGAAATCAAGCCAGCCCGCAGGCCTCCCCTAGGGCCTGCACCTCCTCCGCGGTCAGCTCCCGCCACTCACCAAGTGGCAAGTCCCCCAACTCCAGCGGCCCCATGCTTATGCGTTGCAGCGCAAGGACCCTATGCCCCACTGCGCCGCACATGCGCCGCACCTGACGATTGCGGCCCTCGTGAATGGTGAGCTCCAGCACGGCTGTCTCCCCGCAGGACTCCCGCAGCCAGACCTCTGCGGGGCCGGTGCGACCGTCCTCCAGGTCCACTCCCCCGCGCAGGCGGCGCAGGACCGCCTGGCTCGGCACCCCCGCCACCGTCACCCGGTAAGTCTTGGGGAGGTGGTAGGAGGGGTGCAGGCAACGCTGGGCCAGGTCACCATTGTTGGTGAGGAGCAGCAGACCGCTAGTGTCCTTGTCCAGGCGGCCCACCGGAAACAGCAGCGAGCGCCACTCCTCGGGGATGAATTCCATCACCGTGGCCCGACCGAAATCATCGCGCCTGGCGGTCAGGTACCCTGGGGGCTTGTTGAATAGCAGGTAGCGGTAACTGGTGGGCGGACGGACGAGTCGCCCGTCGACGCGCACGACGCTGCGTGCCAGGTCCACCCGTGTACCGGGGTCGGTAACCACTTGGCCGTTCAACGAGACTCGGCCCTGGGCAATCAACTGCTCGACCGCCCGCCGGGAGCCGAGCCCGGCGCGCGCCAAGATTTTTGGCAGCCGCTGCATAGAGCAATATCACTCCCAGGACCAGGAGCACGTTCCACCACACGCCCCCTGCGACCGACCACAGCCGCGGCTTCACGGGCATGGCCTCGGTGGCCAGCAGTGGCACGCGCTGGACAGGCCGGCCGCTCACACTCACCGAGAGGTAACCCACCGTCGTGCCGGAAGCCACAGGCGCGGTCTGCTCTTGCGCATGTACCTCCAGCTTCCAGTCGTCACTGCCCCGCGGCAGAACTACGGCGGCCGTCGGCCCGGGCCGGGCCGCCAGGAAGGGCTCGACCCCACCGCGAACTGGCACCTGGCACTCGCCACGTAGTTCAGCAGCCGGGGTCACCGGACAGAAATTCTTGTAGCCCCACTCGATCAGACTGCGCGAGTCATTCCACACGTCACGGCTGTTGAGCACTATGCAGAGCAGTTCCCAGCCGTCGCGGCGAGCAGCGGCGGCAATGCAGTTGCCAGCCTGTCGCGTGTAGCCGGTCTTTAGACCGATACATTCCTTCCAACGCTTAAGAAGACGGTTTTGATTCTGTACCTGCTGAGGCTGCCCCGAAGGGAGACTGGTAAGCTTGGTCTGCTCCTGAGCACAGATCTTCCGCAAAGCCGGGTAGTGAAGAAACCAGCGGGCGATTAATGCCAGGTCGGCGGCGGTAGAGTAGTGCTCAGAGCTGTGCAGGCCGTGAGGGTTCACGAAGTGCGTGTCGCGCAGGCCCATCTGCGCGGCCCGGGCGTTCATTAGCGTGGCGAATTGAGCTTGCGAGCCGGACATGTGGCAGGCCAGGGCCGCCGCAGCGTCATTGGCAGACTTCATTACCGCGCCACAGAGCAGATCGCGGACAGAGATACGCTGGCCGGCCTTCAGGGCCAGACTGGTCTCGCCCACGGCAGCGGCCTCGGCGGTGACCGTTACTATGTCGTCGAGCGCCAGGCGCTCCGCGGCCAGAATAGCGGTCATGAGCTTGGTCAGAGAGGCGGGGTACAGACGCTGCTCCGGGTCGAGGGCAGCCAGCGTCTCTCCACTCTGGACATCCACCAGCAACACTGCCGCGCCCCGGATCTGGGGAGGCCGGGGCAGGCCGGGCGCCTGGGCGCGAGGCTGGTAGAACTTCGCAGCCGGAGTACCGCTTACCCCTGGTGTCGCGGCCTTGGCGCTCTCCGGCGCCGCGGGCGGTTGCGCCAGGGCCAAAGCGGCCCAGCCAAAGACGCACAGAGCGGCGACTAGGCTTCGAAGGTAAATGGCTCCTCTACCTCCTCGGCTTCGGTCTCGGCGCGACCGGCTTCTGCCTGATCGAGGGCCCGGGCCAGGGTCTGCGCGGCGTCCTCGCCCAACGCAGGCAGGTCCGAAAGATCGGCCAGCCCGAACAGCGATAGAAACTCGGGGGTGGTGACAAACAGGAAGGGCCGTCCGGGTGACTTGTCCCGGCCAGCGGTGGCGATGAGCCGTCGGTCGAGCAGCAGTCGCAGGACCCCGGCGGAGTTGACGCCCCGCAGGGCCTCAATCTGCGGGCGGGTGAGGGGCTGCTTGTAGGCGATGATGGCCAGTGTCTCCAGGGCCTGGCGCGAGAGTTGCTCGGGGCGAGGCTCCAGGAAAACCTTGACCATTTCCGCGAAAGTCTCACGGGTGGCAAGGGAGTATCCCCCCGCCAGGTGGAGGACCTGAAGCCCCCGGCCCTCCAAACGCTGAGCCAGCTCCTCGACCAGTGCGGGGACCTCGGCGGCAGGCACGGAGAGAGACTCAGCCAAGCGAGAGGCAGATAGGGGTTCGCGCCCCACAAAAAGCAGGCACTCCAGGGCAGCGACGAGGTCTAGCGGCGGCTCTGACATGATGGTTAGCGTAAAGAAAGCTGCGAAAGTTGCCCCGACAGCCCATATGATAGCCCTTTGAG